>CAIWHR010000569.1 GCA_903912485.1 uncultured beta proteobacterium
ACCGGCGTGCGGCGGCTTCGGGGAGCGAAGCGCCGGTCCGGGCGCGGCGCGGGCGCGGCCTGGCGGCGGGACGGGCGGGGGCGTGGGCGTGGGCACTCATCTGCGACTCCTGGCTGCGCGTCGCGCAGCGGACCCGGCGCCTCCGGCCGGGCACGAAGCCGGGGCCGGCCCTCGGGCGCCACGACGGATTTCCGTCCGTCAGCGAGGACTTCACCTCCTTTCAGCATGCTCCGGGACGCACCGGGAGTCTTTGACCCGGCTCAATCGCGCGTCGCCACGGCCTGCGCTTTTCCGACGCCGCCGGCGCGGGCCCTGTGCTGGCCTTCGGCGCCGAGTTGTGGAACAATCGACGCAACTTATCGTTCCAGGGTGACCGCCATGTTGGACCGCGACGGTTATCGCCCGAACGTCGCCATTGTCGTCGTCAACGCCAAGGATCAGGTTTTCTGGGGGAAGAGGGTACGCGAGCACTCGTGGCAATTTCCGCAAGGCGGCATCAACCCCGGCGAGACGCCCGAACAGGCGATGTACCGGGAATTGCACGAGGAAATCGGGCTCCTACCCCAACACGTCCGGATTCTGGGGCGTACGCGTGACTGGCTGCGTTACGAGGTGCCGCAGCACTGGGTGAGACGCGAGTGGCGCGGAAGCTACCGCGGGCAGAAGCAGATCTGGTATCTCCTGCGTCTCGTCGGCCGCGACAGCGACGTGTCGCTGCGCGCGAGCGACCATCCCGAGTTCGACGCCTGGCGCTGGCACGAGTACTGGGTGCCGCTCGAGGCGGTGATCGAGTTCAAGCGCGAGGTCTACCGGCGCGCGCTCACCGAGCTCGAACGCCACATGAACGAGCGGCAGCAGGTCCGGCGCGACCGCGTCTGCGGCTGGGCGCACGCCGAGATGCCGTCCTCGTACGCGAATCCGTCGACATCGACCGGCGACTGACCGCGCACCGTCGTGGCCCGGGTTGCGCGACCACTACGCCGGCGACTGACCGCGCACCGTCGTGGCCCGGGTTGCGCGACCACCACGCCGGCGACTGACCGCGCACCGTCGTAGCCCGGGTTGCGCGACCACGGCGCCGACTGCGGGCCGCGCTGCCGCCCGGCGCAACCCGGGTTCGCGCGACCACGATGCCGACCGCTGGCTGCGTTGCCGCCGGGCGCAACCCGGGACCGCCGCTACGACGTCCGTCGTCAGCGCATCATGCCGAGGCCGGCCAGGCCTATGCCGCCGCCGAGAAGCACCGACATCAGAACGGCCATGAGGCCGGCGCCGAGCACGATGCCGCACAGCACGATGACGATCGTGTAGCCGGCAGCCTTGTCCTGCGGGCATTTCTTCATCGACGACACGCCCAGATAGAACGTGTAGAACGCGTAGATCGCGGCGGCGAGCCCGACGATGCCGCCGATCACCGGGACGATCTGGAAGATGGCGCCCACCCACGCCGCGGTGTAGGAATACGCGGTCAGCTGCAGCGACCGGATGAAGTTCTTCTCGCCGCCGAACGTCGGCGCCAGCGCATCGACGATCAGCGCGAGCAGGTAGGTGACCGCCAGCCCGATCGCGTAGCTCACCAGCGCGATCGCCACGCCGGCGAAGCTGCCGCGCAGCACCGATGACAGCGCCATCACGATCGGCCCGATGGCGGCGACGATGAGGATATATTCGGTGTAGAGCGACTGCACGGTCGCCGTTTCGCCGGCGATCGTCGGCCATTCGGTCTTGGGCGTGAGCAGGATGTTCTTGACGCGGTCTACGAGTGCCATGGCGGTTTTTCTCCCTGGTGTGGTGACGCCGCTAACACGGGCCGACGACGGGCGGCTCCTGGCCGCCGCACGACGGGAAACTCAGCGCAGCAGCACCATATTATCGCGATGGATGAGTTCCGGCTCGTCCACGTAGCCCAGGATCGCCTCGATTTCCGACGAGGGGCGGCGCCGGATGCGCGCGGCCTCCGCCGCGTTGTAGTTGACGAGGCCGCGCGCAACCTCGCGGCCGTCGGCGTCGAAGCAGCCGACGACCTCGCCGCGCTCGAACTCGCCTTCGACGGCGACGACGCCGATCGGCAGCAGGCTCTTGCCGTCGCGGGCGAGCGCGCGCGCGGCGCCCGCGTCGAGCGTGAGCCGGCCCGCGAGCTGGACGTGGTCGGCCAGCCACTGCTTCCTCGACGCCAGCGTAGCGGATTCGGCGATCAGCGCCGAGCCGATGTCCTCGCCGGCGGCGAGCCGCGTCAGCACGTCGGGCTCGCGCCCGGAGGCGATCACCGTCGAGGCGCCCGAACGCGCGGCGCGCCTCGCGGCCTGCACCTTGGTCAGCATGCCGCCGCTGCCGTGAGAAGTGCCCGCGCCGCCGGCCATCGCCTCCAGCCGCGGGTCGCCGGCGCGGGCGGTGCGCACCAGCGTCGCCGCCGGATCCTTGCGCGGGTCCGCGGTGTACAGGCCCGGCTGGTCGGTCAGCAGCACCAGCACGTCGGCTTCGATCAGGTTGGCGACCAGCGCGCCCAGCGTGTCGTTGTCGCCGAAGCGGATCTCGTCGGTGGTGACGGTGTCGTTCTCGTTGATGATCGGGATGACCGACAGCGCCAGCAGCGTGCGCAGCGTCGAGCGCGCGTTGAGGTAGCGGCGGCGGTCGGCGAGGTCGTCGTGCGTGAGCAGGATCTGCGCGGTCCGCAGGTCGAACTTGCTGAAGGCGGTCTCGTAGGCCTGCACCAGTCCCATCTGGCCGACGGCGGCCGCCGCCTGCAATTCGTGCACCGCCTTCGGGCGCGCGCTCCATCCCAGGCGCTTGATCCCTTCGGCGATGGCGCCCGACGACACCAGCACGATGTTCCTGCCGGCGCGGCGCAGTTCCGCGATCTGCGCCGCCCAGTTGGCCACCGCGGCGTGGTCCAGGCCGCGGCCGTCGTTGGTGACGAGGCTCGATCCGACCTTGACGACCAGGCAGGCGGCGGTGGCGACGGGGGTGGCCACGGCTGCGGCTCTCAGGCGGGCGCGACGTCGCCGGCGGGCTCTGCCGGCGCCGCCGGATGCGCGTCCAGCCACTCCTGGATCCTGTAGACGAGCTCGCGGCAACCCTCGCCGTTGATCGCGGTGACCGCGAACACCGGGCCCTTCCAGCGGTACGACTTGACGAAGGCCTTCACCCGCGCCGCGCGTTCCTCGGCGGGGATCAGGTCGAGCTTGTTCAGCACCAGCCAGCGCGGCTTGGCGAACAGCGCCGCGTCGTGGCGCTTCAATTCCAGAACGATCGCCTTCGCGTCGTGCACCGGGTCGGCGTCGGGATCGAGCGGCGCCAGGTCGACGATGTGCAGCAGCAGTCGCGTGCGCTGCAGGTGGCGCAGGAACTGGACGCCCAGGCCCGCGCCGTCGGCGGCACCCTCGATCAGCCCGGGAACGTCGGCGACGACGAAGCTGCGCGACGTGTCGGTGCGCACCACGCCGAGGTTCGGGGCGAGCGTGGTGAACGGGTAGTCGGCGACCTTGGGCCGCGCCGCCGAGACCGCGCGGATGAACGTGCTCTTGCCGGCGTTGGGCATCCCGAGCAGGCCGACGTCGGCGAGCACCTTGAGCTCCAGGTGCAGCAGCCGCTTCTCGCCCTCTTCTCCGGGGGTGAACTGGCGCGGCGCGCGGTTGGTGCTCGACTTGAAGTGGATGTTGCCCAGGCCGCCCTTGCCGCCGCGAGCGACCTCCGCCCGCTGGCCGTTGGCGGCCAGGTCGGCGAGGTGCTCGCCGGTTTCGTTGTCGGTGACGACGGTGCCGACGGGCACGCGCAGGACGATGTCCTCGGCGCCCTTGCCGTACTGGTCGGCGCCGCGGCCGTTCTCGCCGCGCCTGGCGCGGTGGATGCGCGCGAAACGGTAGTCGATCAGCGTGTTGATGTTGCGGTCGGCGACCAGCCAGATGCTGCCGCCGCGCCCGCCGTCGCCGCCGTCGGGCCCGCCGCGGGGAACGAACTTCTCGCGCCGGAACGACGCCGAGCCGTTGCCGCCGTCGCCGGCGATGACCTCGATCCGCGCTTCGTCGATGAACTTCATGATGTTTTCCGGAAGAGGATCAGTCGTTCGGTGTCGTCGCCACGGCGGGCGCCCTGCCAGGCGATCTCCCAGCCGAGGCGGACGATCGGCTCGCCGTCGCGGCGGCCGTATTGAACCAGCACCAGCGCGCAGTCGTGGTCAGGCGACTTTTCCTCGCGCACGGTGACGAGGTTGGCGAAGTAGTGGAGCAAGGCGCGCTGCGGCTCGCCGAGGTTGCGGCTGGCGAGGCAGCCGTCGGCCGGCAGCTGCCGCAGCAGCGCCTCGGCCACGCTGCGGTAGCTGCGGCGCGAATCGAGATACGGCAGCCAGATCGACATGTAGAGGCCCCACACCAGCGTCATTCCGGCGGCCCAGTTCAGGACCGCGCGGCGGTTGGTCCGCCGCGCCGGGCGCACCAGCATCAGCCAGAGCACCGACAGGAACACCGAGACGCCGACGGCGAGCCACTGGAACGGCGGCCGGAAGCCGGGCTCGGTGTCGCGGAACACGTGCGCGATGGCGGGCGGGATGCCGTGCGTCGATGCCTCGGCCCACAGCCACCACACCAGCGCCGCCAGCAGGCCGAAGGTCAGGATGCCGAACCAGTCGAGCGCCGCCGAAAAGCCGCGCGGCAGCGTGTCGACTTCCAGCGCGGCGATCAGGCACAGCGGCAGCATCAGCGGCATCGCGTAGATCGCGCGCGGCTCGGCCATCGCCGTGACGCAGACGATGATCACCGCCGCCAGCGTGCCCGGGAGCACGACGCCGGGCGTGGCCAGCCCGCCGTTGAAGCCGCGTCCGCGCGTGTACAGCGTCCACGGCAGCAGCGCCGCCGCGGGCCACGCGAACCACGGCAGGTTCCGGGCGAGATAGAGCGGGTCGCCGGAGCTCGCCGCAGCCAGCGGCGCGAAGTGCTCGCCGATCGACTGCGCGGCCCACCAGGCTTCGAGGTGCGCGGGTGCGCGCGCCGCGAGCGCCAGCGGCCACGAACCCGCGAGCGGCAGCGCGACCGCGCAGGCGGCGGCGATCGTGAGCGCGTGGCGCCGGTTGCGCCAGGCGGGCAGCGCCGCCGGCAGCAGCAGCGCCGTCAGCGCCAGCCACAGCGGCCCCATGAAGCCGCGCGCGAGAAAGGCGACCGCGGCCCCGAGCCCCAGCAGGACGCCGCCGGCAACGGGACGGCGCAGCGCCAGCGCGAAGCCGTAGAGCGCCAGCGCGATGCCCGACAGCAGGCC
>CAIWHR010000570.1 GCA_903912485.1 uncultured beta proteobacterium
CGCTTCCTTCGCGATCCGGTACACGGCATTGCGGCGGCCGCGGAACCCCTTGGCCTTCGCCAGCACCTTCTTGTGCCGCGCGCGGGCGGTCACACCACGTTTTACTCGAGGCATGGTCGCTCCTTACGCGTATGGCAGCATGGCTTTGACCGAATCCATGTTGGTGCTGTGGATTTCGGTGGTGCCGCGCAGTTGCCGTTTGTTCTTGGTGGTCTTCTTGGTGAGGATGTGGCGCTTGAACGCCATGGAGCGCTTGATGCTCCCGCTCCCCCGGACGCGAAAACGCTTCTTCGCGCCGCTTTTCGTCTTCATCTTGGGCATGACTTCGTCCCTTATTGGCTGCCCACGGCGGTGCTCTCCGGCGGAGAGGCTTTAGTACCGGCTTCGGGCTTGGTCGGATGATGCACTGCTTTGGGTACCACTTTCTTCGGGGCCAGCAGCATCACCATCTGCCGTCCCTCGAGCCTCGGCCAGGACTCGACCACGCTGTGCGGTTCGAGATCGTTGCGGATCCTTTCCAGCAGGCGTATCCCGAACTCCTGGTGCGCCATTTCGCGGCCGCGGAAGCGCAGCGTGATCTTCGCCTTGTCGCCTTCACCGAGGAACCGGATCAGGTTGCGCAGCTTGATCAGGTAATCGCCCTCGTCGGTCGACGGCCGGAATTTGACTTCCTTGACCTGGATCTGCTTCAGCTTGAGCTTGGCCTCGTGCTGCTTCTTCGCCTCGCGGTACTTGAACTTGCCGTAATCCATGATCCGGCATACCGGCGGCTTGGCTGTCGGCGCGATCTCGACCAGGTCGAGTTCGGCAGCCTCCGCCTTGGCCATGGCTTCGACCAAAGGCACGATCCCGAGCTGTTCGCCTTCTTCTCCAACCAGGCGGATTTCCGGCGAATTGATCTCGCTGTTGATCCGCGGTGCTTTGTCCTGGGCTATCGCAAATTCTCCACGTTGAGAAAAAACAAACCGTGCCCCCGCTACCGGGCCCGTTGCCGGGGCGTCGACCGCCCCTAGCGCCGGGCCGCGACCTCTTCCGAGAGTCGCGCGATCAAGGCGTCCAGGGGCATCGCCCCCAGATCCTCGCCGCTGCGGGTTCGCACGGCCACCGAATCAGCCTGCATTTCCTTGTCGCCTACGATCAGCTGGTACGGCAACTTTTGCAGGCTATGTTCGCGAATCTTATAGGTTATTTTCTCGTTGCGCAAATCCGCGAGCACCCGGAACCCGGCGCCCTTGAGGCGCTCGGCCACGCCGGCGGCGTATCCGGACTGCCGGTCGGTGATCGTCAGCACCACGGCATGGACGGGAGCGAGCCACAGCGGCAGCGCGCCGGCGTGGTTTTCGATCAGGATGCCGATGAACCGCTCCAGCGAGCCGACGATCGCCCGGTGCAGCATGACCGGGGTCTTGCGCGTGTTGTCCTCGTCGACGTATTCGGCGCCCAGGCGCTGCGGCATCGAGAAGTCGACCTGCATCGTCCCGCACTGCCACGAGCGGCCGATCGAGTCCTTCAGGTGGTACTCGATCTTGGGCCCGTAGAACGCCCCCTCGCCGGGCAGTTCGTCCCACTCGGCGCCGCAGGCGGCGAGCGCGTCGCGCAGCGCGTTCTCGGCGCGGTCCCAGGTCTCGTCGCTGCCGAGCCGCTTGTCGGGCCGCAGCGCGAGCTTGGTGCGCACGTCGGTGAAGCCGAAGTCGCGGTAGACGGCCATCGACAGCCGGTTGAAGTCGGTCACTTCAGGCTGGATCTGGTCCGCGGTGCAGAAGATGTGGCCGTCGTCCTGCGTGAACGCGCGCACGCGCATGATGCCGTGCAGTGCGCCGGAGGGCTCGTTCCTGTGGCAGGCGCCGAACTCGCCGTAGCGCAGCGGCAGGTCGCGGTAGCTGCGCAGGTCGGAGTTGAAGACCTGGATGTGGCCGGGACAGTTCATCGGCTTGATCGCGTAGTCGTGCTTCTCCGACTCCGTCGTGAACAGGTTCTCCTTGTAGTTCTCCCAGTGCCCGGACTTCTCCCCCAGCGTGCGCTCGAGGATCTGCGGACACTTCACTTCCTGGTAGCCGTGGTCCTGGTAGATGCGGCGCATGTACTGCTCGACCTGCTGCCAGACCGACCAGCCCTTGGGGTGCCAGAAGATCATCCCCGGCGCCTCGTCCTGCAGGTGAAAGAGGTCGAGCGCGCGCCCGAGCTTGCGGTGGTCGCGCTTCTCGGCCTCCTCGATCCGGGTCAGGTACGCCTGCAGGTCCTCTTTTTTCGCCCAGGCGGTGCCGTAGATCCGCTGCAGCATCTCGTTCTTCGAGTCGCCGCGCCAGTAAGCGCCGGCGAGCTTGGTCAGCTTGAACACCTTCAGCCTGCCGGTCGACGGCACGTGCGGGCCGCGGCAGAGGTCGGTGAACGCGCCCTCGGCGTAGAGCGAGATGTCCTGCTCCGACGGGATCGACGCGATGAGCTCCGCCTTGTAGTGCTCGCCCAGGCCCTTGAAGAACGCGACCGCGTCGTCGCGCGGCAGGAGGCTGCGGGTGACGGGCTCGTCCTTTTTCGCGAGCTCGCCCATCTTCGCCTCGATCGCCGCGAGGTCGTCGGGCGTGAACGGGCGCTTGTACGCGAAGTCGTAGTAGAAGCCGTCGTCGATGACCGGGCCGATGGTCACCTGCGCTTCGGGAAAGAGCTCCTTGACCGCGTAGGCGAGCAGGTGCGCGGTCGAGTGGCGCAGGACCTCGAGTCCCTCGGGGTCGCGGTCGGTGACGATGGCGAGGTCGGCGTCGCCGTCGATCCGGTGCGAGGTGTCGACGAGCCTGCCGTCGACCTTGCCGGCGAGCGCCGCCTTGGCGAGGCCGGGTCCGATCGACGCGGCGATCTCGGCGACGGTGACGGGGCCGTCGAAGTGCCTGGTGGAACCGTCGGGCAATCGGATGTCGGGCATGGCGAACTCCAGAAGCAAAAAAAGCGCGGGGAAGCCGCACTTTTTCGGGAAACAGACAGGAACTTCCGGGCGTGCGAACTCGCTACTCGGTCAACGGGTCTCCGGATGCGTTCGCGGTGTCATAACCAGGCCTTTCGCTCGTGAGCGCGGTCGATAAGTCGTGCCCGGGTCGATTCCCGGCAATGCGTACCCGAGATCGGGATTGAACCAACATTTGGTGATTTTAACACATCATTCAGCAGGGGCTGCAGCTATGGGCGATCACACGCATCGCGCCGGCGACAGGGAGATGGCGACGCGCCTGCTTGTCGAGCGCGAGCAGTACCCGAGCGATGGCGACGAGCAGGAGGGCCCGGGGAGCGCAAGGGTGAGCCGACCGTTCAGGGCGACCCGCCGCGCAGTTGCCGGACGAAGTAGTCGACGCTGGCGGCCAGCGCCGTCGCCAGGCCATCGCCCTCGTAGTGATGGTTCTCGTTGGGCAGCGGGACGAATTCGAACGGCCGGTCGTACTTCTCCAGCACTTCGATGAAGTTGATCGAGTTCTCGAGGTGGACGTTCTGATCGGCGAGGCCGTGAACGATCAGCGGCGGCAGCTGCAGCTGGTCGGCGCGGCTGACGAGGTTGGTCAGCGCGTAGCCGTCGGGATTCGCCGCCGGCGTCAGCATGTAGCGCTCGGTGTAGATGGTGTCGTACCACGACCAGTCGGTCGGCGCCGAGCCGGCGACGCCGGCCTTGAACACCTGCGGCGCGTGGATCATCGCGTACAGCGTCAGGAAGCCGCCGAACGACTTGCCGTCGCTGCCGATGCGGCTCGCGTCGATGTAGGGCAGCGAGCGCAGATAGTCGATGCCGGCGAGCTGATCCTCGAGCGCGACCCGGCCCAGCTCCTTCCAGATGGGCGTCTCGAACGCGTGGCCGCGGCCGAAGCTGCCGCGGTTGTCCAGCCGCCAGACGATGAAGTCTTCCTGCGTGTAGAGAACGTCGCGCTCGATGTGGTTGAAGATGTTCGTCGCCCCGTAGCGATTCGACACCAATTGCAGCGTCGGGCCGCCGTACCAGTGGACGATCACCGGATACTTGCGTGACGGGTCGAAGCTCTCGGGCTTGACCATCTGCGCGTGCAGCACCGTGCCGTCGCGAGCCTTCACCGTCAGGAACTCGCGCGCTACGTTGGGCAACGGGAGCGAGGGGCCCGCGCACTGCGCGACCGTCGCGACCGGCGCGCCGTCGCTCCTGACGATCGACGTGACGGGCGGCGTGGCGAGGTCGGAGAACTGATCGACCAGAAAGCGGCCGTCGCCGGAAAGCGCCGCGAGGTGAAAGCCCGCCCGCTGCGTCACCTGGTCGAGCGTGCCGGTGGCGATCTCCAGCCGGTAGATCTGTCGCTCCAGCGGGCCGTTCTTCGTCCCCGCAAACCACGCGTAGCGGGCGCCGGGATCGGTGAACACCGGGCGCCCGGGAACCAGCAGGTTCCACGCCGGCGAGTCGATCATCCACTCGCCCTGCGTCAGCTGCCGGATCAGCTCGCCCCGGCGGGAGTACAGGTACAGGTGCATGAAGCCGTCGCGCTCGGACAACCACAGGAACTGCTCGCCGTCGGCGACGAACACCGGCGGCGCGTACGAGTTCTCATTGATCCAGCGACTGTCGGTTTCGGTGATCAGCGCACGCGCGCCGGCCGTCACCGGATTCCACGCCACCAGCCGCAGCAGCGTATGTGCACGGTTCTCGGTGACGAACAGCGCTTCCGCGCCGTCAGGCGTCCAGCTGAAGAAGGGCATCACGTACTCGACGTCGCTGTCCAGCGGCACCGTCGTCCGGGCGCCGGTGGCGAGTTCGATCACATGCACCGAGGCCTTCGGGTTGGCGCTGCCCGCCACCGGATAGCGGGTCCAGTTGACGGTCGGCGGCGTCGTCCGGTAGTCGGTGATCGGGTGGTTCTGCACCGCAGCCTCGTCGAGCCGCAGGTGCACCAGCCGCCTGCCGTCAGGCGACCAGGCGTACGCGGGCTGCGCCGAACGCGTCGCCAGTTCCTCGTTGTAGACCCAGTCGAGCGTGCCGTTGAAGACCGTGGCGCTGCCGTCGCTGGTCAGCCGCCTGAGTTCGCCATCGGCGATGCGAAGGACCCACAGGTCGTTGGCCTGCGCGAACGACAGCCGCGTGCCGTCGGGCGAGAACAGCACCGCGGTCTTCGCGCCGCCGCCCGCCGCCAGCGAGCGCAGCGCGCCGCTGCCGACGTCGAGCAGCCAGAGCGCGCCGCTTCCGGTCAGCGCGATGCGGTCGGATTGGGGCGACCACTGCGCCGACGACAGGTCGATGCCGTCCGGATTGCTGCCCGGATCGAGCAGCACGCGTTTGCTGCCGGTCGCTGCGTCCCACGCCCACAGCACGTCGCGGCCGTCGCGCGGCTCGACGTACGCGAGCACGGCGCCGCCGGGACTCCACGCGAAATCCGACGGGCCGGGCCCCATCAGCGCATACGGCTGCACCAGTTGCCGCGCCGAGATCTTCGCCGCCGGCGGTGGTGACGGCGCGGAATCCCCGCCATCCCCGCAGCCCGCCAGCGATGCGGACAGCAGTGCCGCGCAAGTCGTCGTGATGGCAAGGATGCTGCGGGATGTGCCCATCGACTTCTCCCGGGGAGGATGCTACCAGGATGTTGTAGCCCCGAAGCCCGCGCCCGATGTTGACCGTCATCAAGCTCGGCCGCGAGCCGCTCGGCCGCCCGGTGGAGGACGGGCTTCAGCGGCGGCGAGTGGCCCGACATTGAGCCTCCGATGCAGCGCGTGCAGAAATCCGGACTGGCCGGGAGCATCTTCAGGGCGGCGACGCCCACGACAGGTTTGGACGATGGCGCTCACCTTGCGCGCATCCGGCCACCGCGGCGACTTGGGCGAGGTTGACGCGGCGCGGAAGGCGTGCCTGGCGCGTCGCGCGAGCGCCGCGCTTTGCCCACCCATCCACGCTGTCCTGGCCGATGAAAGCGGAGTCGGATACCGGCTGCCGGATCGTCTTGGAGGCCTCGCCACCGTGCCGGCGGATCGACGACGCGGCCGGCTCGAGAGCCGGGCAATTCCCTGGCCATAGTTGGCGCATCGCGCCTCTCTCCGGCAAGGCATCGCCTCAACCGCTCCGCGAATTTCCCTATCAAGAAACCCCGCCGCATGCCGAAAGACGAGCTTCGAGGATCGTGGAGTCGGCGAGTCGCGGGCGCGGCATCGAGATCCTGTTCGGGACGAACGCGCAGCGCACATCGTTCGACCCGCCATTGGGCGTCGTCGACGCCCCCTTCAGCGACCAGCGACCCCCCTGCCATGTTCTGGCGTAGACAGCGTTCGAACTTCGGGTCTGTCGTGCCGGCAGCGGTGCTCCTGCTGGGGCTCGGCATTGCCGCCGCCGCCGCGCTGCGGCTGACGCACGCCATCGACGCCGAAGCCGAGGTCCGCTTCCAGCGCGCAGCGGAGCGCGTTGCCGCCGAAGTCGCGCAGCGCTTCCGCCAGCCGATCTACGGCTTGAACGGAGTCCAGGGAATGTTCGCGACGCACCCGCGGGTGGCGCGCGCGCAGTTCATCGCCTACGTCGAGTCGCGCGACCTGCCGCGCGAGTTTCCCGGCGTGCGCGGCTTCGGATTCATCCAGCGCGTCGTGCGAGGGGACGTGGACGCCTTTGTGGCCGCCGAACGCGCCGACGGCGCCCCCGGGTTCGCGCTGCGCGAACTGTCCGACACCGAGCACGACGACCTGTACGTGATCAAGACCATCGAGCCGGCGGCGCGCAACGCCGGCGCGCAGGGGCTGGACATCGGTTCCGAGCCGCGGCGCCGCGAAGCGGCCCAGCATGCGGTCGACACCGGCGGGCCGGCGATGACCGCCGCCATCGCGCTGGTGCAGGACAGCCGGAAGACACCCGGCGTGCTGCTGTTCGTTCCGGTGTTCGCCAACGGTGCCGAACTGTCGACGCGCGACGGACGCCGGGCGGCACTGGTCGGGCTGGCGTATGCGCCGATCGTCATCGCCGAACTGCTGGACGGGATCGCCGACGTCGCCGCCGGCGACGTGCGCTTCCAGATCATCGACGCCGCCGGCGGCGGCCCGATCGAGGCTCTGGTCTACGACTCCGCGGGTCCCGCCGGCGGCGCGGCGGGCGACCGAGGCTCGAATGCGGAGCGGCGCTTTTCCGCCCCCCAGACGCTGTCGACGCTCGGCCGCGACCTCACCTTGCGCGTCGACAGCACGCCCCAGTTCGACGCGGCCATCGACCGCTGGCCCCCCTGGCTGACGTTTGCCGCCGGCGCGCTGCTCAGCATCCTGCTCGCCCTGCTGCTGCGGCAACAGGTGGCGGGTCGCCGCCGCGCCGAGGTGCTGGCACAGCGGATGACGGCCGACCTGGAGCGGCTGGCGCAGGTGGCCCGGCACACCTCGGATGCGGTGCTGATCGTCGGCCGCGACCTGCGCATCCTCTGGATCAACGAAGGCTTCACGCGCATCACCGGCTATGCGCTCGCCGAGATCGCGGGAAGGAACCCCGGCGGCGTGCTGTGCGGCGACCAAACCGATCCGGCGGCGCTCAAGGCGCTGGCCGAGGCCGCTGCCGCCGGCACCGGCTGCCGGATCGAGATCCTGGCCCGCGCCAAGGGCGGCCGCGACTACTGGGCGGACGTCGAACTGCAGCCGCTCCTCGACGACCGCGGCCAGATCACCGGGTTCATGGGAATCGCCAGCGACACCACGGCCGCCCGGCGGGCCGCCGCCGCCATGCGGGCGATGGAAGCCGAGCTTCGCCACAGCAACGAGGTGATGGGCAGCGTGCTGGAAAACCTGCCCTGCGGTCTCAGCGTGTTCGGCGCCGACCTCAACCTGGTGACCGCCAACGCCGAGTTCCGCCGCCTGCTCGACCTGCCGGATGCGCTGTTCGAGCACCCGCCGACGCGCTTCGAGGACATCATCCGCTTCAATGCGGCGCGCGGCGAGTACGGCAACAATGACGTCGAGGCCGCCGTGCAGGCGATCGTCGAGCGCGCGCGGGCGCCGGCGGTGCCGCACCGGTTCGAGCGCGTGCGCCCCGACGGCAAGCCGCTGGAGATCCGCGGCGGCCCCCTGCCGACGGGCGGCTTCGTGACCACCTATACCGACGTCAGCGCCACGCGGCAGGCACAGGCCGAGGTCGAGCGCAGCGCGAAGCTGCTGACTGCGGCGATCGACGTCATCGACGAGGCCTTCGCCATCTACGACGAGGGGGACAGGCTTGTCTACTGCAACGAGAAATACCGCAGCCTCTACCGCGCGTCGGCGGACGTCATCGTTCCGGGCAACAGTTTCGAGCAGATCATCCGCGAGGGGGCGCGGCGCGGCCAGTACCGGGAGGCGGAAGGCAGGCTCGAGGCCTGGGTCGACGAGCGCCTGGCGCAGCACCGTGCGGGGGACACGGCGATCGAGCAGAAGCTCGACGACGGGCGCTGGGTGCGCGTGCTGGAGCGGCGGACGCCGGCGGGCATGACCGTCGGCTTTCGCGCCGACATCACGCCGCTCAAGAAGGCGCTGGAGGCGGCCGAGGCGAACAGCCGCGCCAAGAGCGAGTTCCTGGCCAACATGAGCCACGAGATCCGCACGCCGATGAACGGCGTGATCGGGATGACCGGGCTCCTGCTCGACACGGCGCTCGCCCCGGAACAGCGGCATTTCGCCGAGGTGGTGCAGGCCAACGCCGAGGCGCTGCTCGGGCTGATCAACGACATCCTCGACTTCTCGAAGATCGAGGCCAAGAAGCTGGACCTGGAGACGCTGGACTTCGACCTCGTGCGCGTGCTCGACGACTTCGCGACGACCTGCGCCGCGCGCGCCCACGCCAAGGGGATCGAGTTCCTGTGCCAGATCGATCCCGACGTTCCCGCCTTCGTGCAGGGCGACCCGGGGCGGCTGCGCCAGATCCTCACCAATCTCACCGGCAACGCGGTCAAGTTCACCAGCGATGGCGAGATCCTGGTCCACGTCGCGCTGGCCTCCGAGAGCGCGACCGACTGCGTCGTCCGCCTGCGCGTGCGCGACACCGGCATCGGCATCCCGGCCGACAAGATGCCCCAGCTGTTCGACCAGTTCTCGCAGGTCGACGCGTCGACCACCCGCCAGTTCGGCGGCACCGGCCTCGGGCTCGCGATCGCCAAGCAGCTCGCGGAACTGATGGGCGGCGGCATCGAAGCGCACAGCGAGCTGGGGCGCGGGTCCGAGTTCGCATTCACGGTCCGGCTGGGCAAGCAGCCGGGCGCGCCGGCGCCGACCCCGGTCGCGGCCAGCGTCAGCCTCGCCGGCGTGCGCGCGCTGATCGTCGACGACAACGCGACCAGCCGCGAAATCCTGATCGCGCGGCTGTCGTCGTGGGGACTGCGGGCGGCGGCCGTTCCCGGCGCCGGCGAGGCGCTCGAAGCGCTGTCGTACGCAACCGCGACGCTGGACCCGTTCGAGGTCGCGCTGATCGACATGCAGATGCCCGGGATGGACGGCGAATCGCTCGGCGCCGCCGTCGTCGCCGACCCCCGCTTTGCACGGACCCGGCTGGTGATGCTGACCTCGCTCGGCCAGGCCGGCGACGCCGGGCGCTTCATCGAGGCCGGGTTCGCCGCGTACGCGACCAAGCCGATCCGGGATGCGCAGCTGCTCGCGATCCTCGACACCGTGGTCTCCGGCAGCGTCTGGAGCAGTGCCGCAGCGACCGGATCCGCGCGCGCGGCGGCGGAGGAGCCTCCGTTCGTCCACAGCGGCGCGCGCATCCTGCTGGCCGAGGACAACATCACCAACCAGCAGGTCGCCATCGGCATGCTGAAGAAGCTCGGCCTGCGCGCCGACGCGGTCGCCAACGGCGTCGAGGTGCTGGCCGC
>CAIWHR010000571.1 GCA_903912485.1 uncultured beta proteobacterium
CTGGTCTTTGACAACCTGAGACTCGCCCTCGGGGAGCTTGCCAGTCAAGTTCTCTGAGGGCGACCCCCCTGTAGACCCTCAGTTATTCTGATCAAGACCTGCTCGGCGCACATCAGTCTTCTTGATCGCGCTCACTTGGTCGCCTCGGGTGCGTCCCCCTGGGCCATCAAGGCTTCACCGCGGACCTGCAATGCCGCAGCCTGCACCGCCACTGGCCGCCAGCCCTCGGGCAGCGCCAGCACGGCCTGCAACGCCGCATCGGCCGAGCTCAAGGCCCTGGCGGGTTGACCCAGCATGGCCCAAGCGCGCGCGCGCAGCACATCGCGGCGGACGGTGTCGGGGCCGCTTGCGCGCGCGGCTGGCTCGAGCAGCGCCAGGGCTTCGTGCGGCCGCCGGCGTGCCAGTTCGATTGCTGCACGCCTGACCGCAAACGCCGCAGCGGCCAACGGAGCCGGTGCGTCGCCAGCAAAGCGCCGCCAGCGCTCGGTCGCTGACTCGACCAGCCGCTGCGCTTCGTCGGCCTGCCCGAGCTCCGCCAGGGCTTCTGCCAGTGCCAACTCGGTGCGTACCAGGCCGCTGGCATTCGGGACTGCAGTGCGCATGGTATCGATACTGGCGCGGGTTGGGGCTACGGTCAGGTCAGGTCGGCCACGCTCGAGCGAGGTGGAGGCGAGCCGGCGGCCGAACTGCTCGGCCCCTCCTGCCTGGTCCAGCCCGGCGCTCTTGGACTCCAGCGCAGCCCGCACCTGCTGCTGCAGGGCAAGCCCTTCCGCGGTCCGGCCCACGGTGAGCCACAGGTTAGAAAGCGCGGTGCGGACAAGGGTCGCGTTGCGATGCGTCTCGCCGTGGACGCGCAGGGTCAGGGCCAGGGCGGCACGGAGTTGGGTGTCCGCCTCGGCGAAGTTCCACTGCGACATCAAGGCTTCGCCGAGCGCTCTGGTGGGGCCGACCGGCAAGCCAGGCGCGGCCGGGCCGAGCAGCTGCGCAACCGCGATGGACCTTTCGAACCAGGGTTGGGCACCGGCAGCGTCGATGGCGCTTTCGTGCACTATGCCTTCGAAGAACAGCGCCGTGGCGAGCCGGCCGCGGTCGGCCTCGTCCTGCCGCAGGTAGGCTACCGCGGCGTCCGTGCTGCGCCTCGCTTCGGCCAAGGATTCGTAGTTCCAGTAGCGCATTTCCTGCACCACTGCGCTGGCTCGAATCGGCGATCGCACCTGACCTGCCGCATCGAGCACGGCGAAGGCCTCGCGGAGGAGCGCGGGGACTTGCGTCCGGCCCGCTCCCTCATGCTGTGTCTCGGCAAGCGACAACAAGGCCTCGGCCAGACGCGGATCGTCGGGGCGGAACAGGCTGCGCGCCAGGACCAGCCGCCGCTGCTGCAACGCCCCGGCTTGCTCTTCGAGGCCGAGTTGAACGTACATGTCTGCCAGGGTGCCCTGCACTTCAAAGCGGCTGAGCGGCGCATCCGTGAGCGCGCTGTCAATGCGGCGCGCTCCCAGGTCGAGCAATTCCCGTGCCGTGGTCTGGCGCGCCCTCAGCGGGTCGGCCTGGTACACGCTGTTGGTCCTGAAGATATCGAGCAGGAACTCCTGCACCGCCTTCGCCGTCTTCGCCTCCTGTTGCGCCGCCCGTGCCTGCCAGACGGCGAAACCCAGCCCGGTGGCGAGCGAGGCCACGACGAGCGCCGCCGCAGCCACGGCAAGCCGGTTGCGACGGACGAACTTCGAGCCGCGATACCAGGCCGAGTCGGCCTGGGCGAGGACAGGCGCTCCGCGAACGAACCTTTCGAGATCCTCGGCGAACGCCCCGGCACTGGCGTACCGGTCGGCGGGCCTCTTCTTCAATGCCTTTTGCAGGATCGTGTCGAGGTCGCCTTTGAGCGCCGTCCTGAGCTGGCGTGGACTGCCGCCCCGGGCGTCGGCAAGCACCGCGCTGATGTCCATCGCGCTGGCGCGGGTCGGTTCGGTGTGGAGGATGGCATCTTCGAGGGCCGCTTGCGAATCCCGTCCCAGGCGATAGGGCAAGGTGCCGGTCAGCAGCTCATGCAGCAGGACGCCGAGTGCATAGACGTCGCTGGCGGTGCCGATCGGAGCGCCGAGGATCTGCTCGGGCGACGCGTACTTCAGGCTCAGCACGCGCCCGCCGATCCGCGTGAGCTCGGTTTCCTGCGCCTGGCCCTCGGTCAGCAGCTTGGCGATGCCGAAGTCGAGCAGCCGTACTTCGCCTGCAGCGGTCACAAGGATATTGGATGGTTTGAGGTCGCGATGGACGACGAGCTGGCGATGCGCGTAGTCGACCGCGGCGAACACCTGCGTGTACAGCGCGAGCCTTGCCTTGAGGCCGAGCTGCTTCGCATCGCACCATTCGGTGATGACCTGGCCTTCGACGTACTCGAGACCCAGGTACGGCTGCCCTTCGGCAGTCACTCCCGCGTCGTACAGACGGGCAATGTTGTTGTGCACCAGGGTGGCCAGAATGTCGCGTTCGCGGGCGAAGCGCTCGGCCAACTGCCGTTGCGGCAGGCTGCTGTGCGGAAGCTTCAGCGCGACCTGGCGATTCAGCGTGCCGTCTACCCGCTCGGCCAGCCAGACTTCGCCCATGCCGCCGCGACCCAGTGCACGCACGAGCCGGTACGGCCCGACCTCGTTACCCGGTCCGAGCCCAGACACATCCGCGTCGGCCATCGGGTCCAGCTTCGGCAGCGTAGCGAGGAAGTCGTCGGCTGTCGCAACGATCCCGGTCTCGAGCAATCGCTCCAGCGCCGGGCGGTACCGCTGGTGCTCGTGACCAAGCCGCGCCAGCCATGCACTGCGCCCGTCTGGCGGCAGCGCCTGGAGTCTGTCAATCAAACCGGACAGCTCCTCCAGTTGGACTGCGTTCAGAGTCATCGGGCGGGCGGCGCTTCCATTAGGGTCTGACGCGACATCGTTACGGGTCCAGTCGACGGTTCCGGCCGGTCAACCGTCCAGTTATCCATCGCGCGGCGTCGCGCGCATCAATGCCGGTGCCTTCTCCCACAGCCGGCGAATCGGGCGCCCGCCAAGAGCGAAGTGATTTCGAGTGCCGCGCGCTGCATCGCTCCTCCTGCGCGCTGGCGCTGGCGGGGTCGGCGCCCGGGTGCCGCCCTCGGCGGACCCGTGCCGATGAGGATCGTGCCGGCGTGGTCAAGCGCCGTCAAGTGTGACGCATCAATGGCGCTGCAGGTCGTTCCCGAAGGGGAAGAACCCCGCAATGAAGGCAACGCGGGCTTCCCGCGAGGTCGTCGTTGGCCGGTTTGCCGTCAAAAATCCGTATTACTGGTCAGGGACACCACTCGCTGGCGGCGCCGGACACCCCGCGCCGCCACCTCCGGATCCCGCATCGCAACCCAGTCTCTCGAAGGCGAACATGATTTTCGACACGGTTTCCGTGCTGTTGCAGCGCCGGCTGTCGACCCGGCCACAAAGCGTCGACGCCGGAGCAACGGCGGCCGGGTTCTGGCATACCTGCCACAGATCAAGGCGGCCTGGGCGTGCACGGATGGCGCATCGTCGGTGAGCTGGCTCACGCGGGGCTGCTTCGCACTGGCGTACCGGTGCGGCTCCGTCTGCGGGGCCGTTGTTAGTGCGCGATCCGGGCATGACTGCGATCTTCGCGGGGAACTGCCTCGCCTGCAGCGTGCTCGCGGGCGTGATCACCTGGAAGCGCCGGCGCCACCGTTCGGCGGCCTGCCATGGACATCAAACCGGTTGGCATCCGCCGACCCAACGAAGGAGAGCAGGATGAATAGCAAGCGAGCATTGCTGTGGGCAGTCCTATTGCCGTTCGGCTTGACCGTGGCTTCGCCCGCGGCTATGGCCCAGCGGACGATCGTGATCAAGTTCAGTCACGTCGCGGCGGCGAACACGCCGAAGGGGAAGGCTGCCGAAATGTTCAAGAAGCTGGCCGAAGAACGCACCAACGGGCAGGTCAAGGTCGACGTGTTCCCGAACAGCGAGCTGTTCGGGGACATCGAGGAGATCGACGCACTGCGGCAAGGATCGGTGCAGATGCTGGCCCCGTCGCTCTCCAAGCTCACTCCGCTCGGCGTGCGGGAGTTCGAGTTGTTCGACCTCCCGTACATCTTCGACGACTACACCCAGCTGCACAGAGTCACCGATGGCCCGATCGGTGCGGCGCTGCTGAAGAAGCTCGAGCCGAAGGGCATCATCGGTCTCGCCTTCTGGGACAACGGGTTCAAGGTGATGAGCGCCAACAAGCCGCTGCTCGGCCCCGGCGACACGAAGGGCCTCAAGATGCGGGTTCAGTCGTCGCGGGTGCTGGTCGACGAGATGAAGGCTATCGGTGCCCTGCCCGAGGTGATGGCGTTCTCCGAGGTCTACCAGGCCATGAAGCGCACTCGCGTCGATGGGGCGGAGAACGTGCCTTCGAACATGTACACGCAGCGGCACCACGAAGTACAGAAGTACACGTCGCTGACCAACCACGGTTACCTCGGCTACGCCGTGATCGTCGACAAGAAGTTCTGGATTGGCCTGCCGACCGATACCCGCTCTGCACTCGAGGGAGCCATGAACGACGCGACCAAGTATGCGAACAACATCGCGCCGAGAGAGAACGAGGAAGGGCTCGAAGCGATCCGCAAGTCGGGCAAGAGCGAGGTCATTGTGCTTACGCCGCCACAGAGGGCGGCATGGAAGAAGGCGCTGCTGCTCGTACACAAGGAGCACGAGGCGCGCATCGGCAAGGACTTGCTCAACGATGTCTACAAGCAGATCGACTTCAAGTCCTGACCTTCACCATGCAGCCGGTGTCGCGGCAAGGGCGTTCTGCGATTGCAGCCTTGCGAAAGCGTAGCGGCGGCAGGTCGTGGGCGATTGGGCGGCGACAATCATCCTGTCCGGTCGTCATCTGCGTCATTAGTGCCTCATCAACCGTCCGTACCTGCAATGGAAATCAACTTCGGCGCGGACATTTCAACACTGACGCGATTGATTGAGGCCGGAGAACTCTAGCCGGTTTCAATCACGGAAATCGGATGCCCAAAAAAACCCGCACGAGGCGGGTTTTTTTGGGGGTGAGAAAGGCGGGTCTCGCCTCCCTCGGGTGCTGCGCCGGATCAGGCCAGAGAGGCTTTGGCCTGTTCCGCGATCTTGCCGAACGCGGCCTTGTCGTAAACGGCGAGGTCGGCGAGGACCTTGCGGTCGATGTCGATCTTCGCCTTCTTGAGGCCGTTCATGAACACGCTGTACGTCATTCCCAGCTCGCGCACGGCGGCGAA
>CAIWHR010000572.1 GCA_903912485.1 uncultured beta proteobacterium
CGCGTGCAAAACACCCCCACCCAGCACCATCATGGCCCCGCTGCGACCCCGGATCGCCTCGACTCCCCGTCGCTCCGGGGTCAGTTAGGACATCCCAGGGTGCTCCCGACCGCCCCTCGGGCCGTTCAATTTACTATCCGTACGCGGCTCAGCTATCTGGTGCTCTGCTCAGCCGTCAGCCCGCGAATCACCCGGGGGATGAACTCCGGCAGGAGTCGCGGTGGGCCGAACAGTCCGAGTTGGGGCAGAGCGCCACGACGATGAGGCCACCCGGGGTGCCTCCCCTCAGCCTTATGCGTCGCGGCGGTCGTCCAAACGGGCACGAAGCTCCTGCAGAGTCGTCCATGCATAGCACCACGCAGGCGCTGAGCCGCCGCCCGGGACCTCTACCACCTCGCTGTCGACTGGCTTCGCGCCCAGCCGCTCATAGAAGCGACGGGCACCCTCGTTCTGCTCGAAGACCCAGAGGTGGAGTCCAAAGTTTCCGGACTCTTGGAGCAACGCGGCGGTAGCCGCTTGCAGGAGGGCTCGCCCGACGCCGGAGCCGCGCTGACGGGGTGCAACGTGAAGGTTGTCGAGCAGATGGCCCCAGCGCGAGTGCTCGCCGAGGAGGACGTAGGCGAATCCGACGACGCTGGCGCCGACGACGCTGGCGCCGTCTTCCGCGATGAATCCGCGTTGTTTGGCAGCGTTCCCGGCGAACCGTTTCATCCAGAGCGCAAGACGGTCGCCGTCGACGGCATCGTCGAGGTACTCATCGCGCAGGATGCCGCGATACGCCGACCGCCAGCTATCGGCGTGGATTCGCGCGACGACGGCCGCGTCCGTGGGGTCCATCCGCCGAATCGAAAGCATCCCGCGATTATCCCCGAATCAACCGGGATAGCGGCAGCCAGCGCGGTCGTTAGCGATTGCAGAGCGTGCCATTGTCGAGAACGAACCCGCCTCTGCGATTGGAGAGCTTCTGCCGGGGCAAAGGCGCTCGTGACGAACCTTTAGCGCCCGCTTATGAATTTGCGGGCCGCCAGCACCTATCTCTCGGCAGGGATATAAACCGACTCGCTATTTTCTACGTGGCACCACCCGCAACGTAATCAGGGAGACGTAGATGAACGAGGACCGCAAGGACAACGCTATCGCCCATGCTGCCAAACTGGGCAGCCAAGCAACCACTGTACCTGGGGCGATTCGCTTCCGCCTGGCTCACCTACCCGGACCGATGCCCGGGCTTGTGTCCATCGGGACGAAGGCCTTCCGTTCAGCACACCATTCGACGCCGTCGGATTGGCCCGGCAGCCACGAACGTCGGGCTGACATGCGGGCACGCTCGATAGCCGAGCGGCTTTACACCAAGCTGAAGCCCTTCGCTGCCCTCGGGGATGCCGTCGCAGGCGAATCCAGTGACATCGCCGTACTTAACCGCAACCGCCTGTGGGGGACTCAAGCCAAGGTCGCCGACGTGGCGTGTCGGATTGAGCCGTTTCCCGTTGGACGGCCAGCATGCGTCGCAGCGCCTCGCGCGTCACCGCGACGAGTCCGTGCGCGATGCCTTCTCAGCGTTCCGCTCAACCTCGCAATCGCCATTTCAGTGGCACATTTGAATCCTATCGCTATTTACTGGCTCACATATGCCACCTAATAGTGGTCCTGACTTGACCGCGGCTCGCTGAACGTTTAAGGTATCAAATATGCTCAATAATGCTTTTTCCCGGCTCTGATATGACATCTCTATTGTCGCCGCTCCCGTCTCCGGTCGCGCGTGCCCTTCGCCAGCTGGGCACTGACATCTCGCTTGCCCGTCGTCGTCGCCGCTGGTCTCAGGCCATGCTCGCCGAGCGCATTGGCGCTTCCTTGGCAACCGTCAAGCGCATGGAGAATGGCTACCCTGGGATGGCCCTCCAGCACTTCGCGCGCACGCTGCACGTCTTTGGCGAACTGCCCAAACTGCAGACTATCCTCGCAAGTGCCAACGACCCATTGGGCTTGGCGCTCGCTGATGAAGCCCTGCCCAAGCGCGTGCGCGCGCCCAAGCACTCCTCGGAGAGCGGGGCGCTATGACGAAGCGCTTCCAACCCACCACCACCACGAGCGAGCTCGATGTCTGTGTGGGTAAGGCCGGGCTGCTGGCCGGTCACCTCACGTACCACCAAGCCGGCGCACGCGAGTACTCGGGCTTCGGCTACGACAACGGGTGGCTGGCGAGTCCCGAGTGCTTCGAAATCTCACCCGACCTGCCCCTCAACGGTGGCTATCAAACGCGGCGCCCGCCGAGCAAAGCGGACTCAACATTCTTCTTGGCGCTGGCCGACACGGAGCCAGACGCCTGGGGACGTCGCGTCATTGCTCGTGCTCACGCCAAGGAGCGCCAGAGCAATCCCGAGCTGCGGCCCCTCACTGAACTCGATTACCTGTGCGCGGTCGACGACTTCAGTCGCGTCGGCGCCCTGCGCTTGCGCGCGGCAGGTGGTGGCTATCTTCGCACGGTCGACGAGGGCCGCCGGCGCACGCCGCCCTTGCTCGAACTCGAGCACATGCTCGCCGCCTCGCGCGCCGTGGAGCGCCGCGAGGAGACGGCCGCCGACCTGCAATACCTGTTGGGCAAGGGTACGTCGCTCGGCGGCATGCGTCCAAAGTGCACGGTGTTGCATGACAACGGCCGCTTGGCGCTCGCCAAATTCCCGAGCATCAACGACACGCGGAGTGTGACCCGCGGAGAGGTGCTCGCGCTGCATCTGGCGACCGCGGCGGGCATCGACGCTGCGATAGCGCGCATCGTGGTTATCGAGGACAGTCCGGTTGCCATCATCGACCGCTTCGACCGCACGGCCGACCACGGACGCATCCCTTACCTCTCGGGAAGCTCCGTCCTGCAGGCGCAGCGCAGTGAGGAGCGCGCGTATACCGAGGTCGTCGATGAGATGCGCGCGCGATGCGCGGACCCCGTCAAGGACGCGCGCGAGCTGTGGCGACGGCTGGTCTTCAACCACCTCATTCTCAACGTCGACGACCACCTGCAAAACATCGGCTTCCTGCACGTCGGCGGCGGCCAGTGGCGACTGTCGCCGGCGTTCGACTTGAATCCGTTTCCGGACAAGACGAACGAATCGAAGACGTGGCTCTCGGAGGACACGGGACCCATTACCTCGGTCAGGCAGTTGCTACGGAGCGCGCCGTATTTCAACCTGGATGACGTGGCCGCGCGAGCGGTGCTCGCCGATTTGGTTCGCGCCTTGAGCGACTGGCGTCGGGTCGCGCTAGGTCCGGATGTCGGCATGCGTGTGAACGAACTGGACGACTTCATTCCCGCGCTCGAAGGCGCGGCATTGCAGGAGGCGCGGCAGCTGTTGGCATGAGTCCGCTGGCGCACAGCGGCAACCGTCCTGCATTCGGGGAGCCTACCTGTGGCCCGCAGATGGTGGGTTCTCTGCGCGACGACATCTTGGTCGCGACAAAACCCACCGCGTACGGTGGGCCCTGTTTCTTGCATCGCAATGTCGGCGACGTCGTGTCGCCGCCCTGGAGAACCTCGGTCCCACCGGCGAATGCCGGCGGGCCAAGAGCCATCAAGCAATCTCCACCTCTCTCCTCTGTCGGCAGCAATCGAGACTCACGGTCTCGACCCAGCCCTTCGTACTTCGCATCGTCGCTCACCCCAGGCGCCAACCCAGGGCTCGCGCAAACGCAGATGCCGCACAAACCGGAGCAGCCCTTTTCACAGGCCTGCTCGTAAGACGACGGCGCCAACCGTCGCCCCATCTCTCATCGTCAATCCTTCTGCACCTACTCGGCTCTCGCCGGCCGCTCAACCGCATCTCCGGGTGCGTCTGTCGCGGGCTATGAAGCCCTCCGGAACAGCTAGCAGTTGTCTTATAGCCCTTGGTTTGCGGGGTAGCCACTTCGCCCCGCACCGCGGACCATTTTGCTTTGGTTATTCATGCCGACCTAAATACCGCAGACCCCAACTGACTCGCGAACTGTTCAGCTTTCGGGCGCATCTCCCGATTTCACACCCCCGAACCCATTGAGCAGAGTGCTACTCATCGCCGACTTCTCAGCTCACTTCCATCACTTCCAGGTGTTGTCGCTCGGATTGTTTCACCGTTGATCTTTCGCGGTGATTTGCGGTCGGGGGCGGACGATCTCCCGGATTGGGTGACCGGGTGAAGTAATGCGGGAGGGTGAAGTAAAGCGGGAACAGCACACCGCCCGCGGAG
>CAIWHR010000573.1 GCA_903912485.1 uncultured beta proteobacterium
GCACCAAGGTCGTGATCCGGACAATGCCGTGCTCCAACTGATGGCGGCGTTGGTGTAGGTCGGCCGCCAAGGTCTGGTTCCGCCTGACACCGGTCACGCCACGCGCAATCTCTTGGAGGCGGGGACGACCGGACTTGGCCGACTTCGGAAGTACGCGAACACGGCAGTCAGCCCTGCAAACGAACAATGTCGCTTACGACTCCAGCTGGAACTGCCGCTCCTGCGCGAGCCAGTCACTCGGCCATGAGGGCCGTAACACTTCGTCGAGGGCTGCATTTGTGTTGCCGAGCAGGCGCTGGATGATGCTCGGGGCCAGCAGAGTGAGCCGCAGCAGGCGACGAACGTAGGTGACGTCCAGCCCTTCCGCGGCGGCGATCTCCGGCACAGAAGTCACCCACTGCTCGTCCAGCAACCGTTGCCAGTGGTGGGCCAGCCCCAAGGCGCGGAGCAATGCCGTGTCCCCAGCCGCGTCGCTTTGCGCGCACTCGGCTTCGCGCTGAAACGCCGCGGGCGCTCCGATCGGCGTGATGACCTCCCTCTTCATTCTGCAACGCTTGCCGGTCAAGCGCATCGAGGACGTTCGACAATTGCGCGACGCCGGGTCGTCGGCCAAGGAGGTCGAGCAGACATACCGCTACGCCGGGGTCCTGCTGCGCGATGTGGTCTCTGCCGCGAAACCGGTCGAGAAGAGCCGATACGATTTGCGACGCAGCGTGGTGGTGGCGACCGCGTCCGACGGTTACCAGGCGGTGTTTACCTGGGCCGAGTTGTTCCTATCGGCCAACGGAGATGGTGCGCTGGTGGTCTTCGAACGTGACGGCGCGCCGCTACCGGCAGACGAAGGGCCGCTGGCGCTGGTTTCGCTGCGCGACACGAAGTCCGGCCCCCGACATGTGAAGTGGCTGACCAAGGTCGAGGTTCGCGGGATCAGCAACTAACCTGCTGCCGGCGCAATTCGGTAGAGGCCATTCTGGATCTTTCTCTTGTGCGCCGCGCAATTTCTCGGCTGCCGATTTTCTTGACACGTCGTTCGCTTTCCGTCGAAACTCGCCGCATCTGATCTATTGCGACAGGCTTCGGACCCCGGCATTCTCTAGGAGGAGGATGCGCGGGGTCTTTTTCCTGCCCCCACAACGCGACTCGCCAAGCGCGGCGCCCGCCGTTCAGAGCAAGGGATGAATGCGGGGCCGTCGATCTGCATGCACGTCGTGGAAGCCCATTCCCGACCCAGCTGCGCGTTCAGCGCAGTGCGCGCAACCCGACGTGGCGCCGTCGACTACTCCCCGTCGGGATGTGGACGAAACAAGTCGGTCAGCGATACCTGCGTTCCAGTGAGATCAGTTTCGTACCCTCCAATCCGTCCGAGCGCCCGCACGAACGCGGGGCTGCGCGCCGTCGCAATCATCGTATCGACCGTGACGCGTGCGGCGGCCTCGCGTCCGCAGGCGAGGTAGTAGTTCTCGCGGACCATGGGGACGAATCGGAGGTCGTGTGCACGCGCGGCGGCTTCGATGCCGAACGCAGCGTCGGCTTTGCCGGCGCGGACTGTGGCTGCGGTCGCCATGTGGGTGAACTCCTCATGATCGTAGCCCTTGATCTGCGATGGCAGTACTCCCTCCTGCACCAGCAGTGCGTCGAGCAATAGCCGGGTACCAGAGCCCCGTTCGCGGTTGACGATTTGAAGGCCCAGCCGCGCCATGTCGGCCATGCCACGTACGCGTCGCCGAATACCCTTGCCCAGCATCAA
This sequence comes from uncultured beta proteobacterium, assembly GCA_903912485.1. GTDB lineage: Bacteria > Pseudomonadota > Gammaproteobacteria > Burkholderiales > Casimicrobiaceae > CAIWHR01. Next base: position 1,748 of record CAIWHR010000573.1, read on the forward strand.
CCCCTGGTGCCGCGACATGAGCAGAACGACGTGATGGCTGCGGCTGCTGAGGCGGTTCGCGAACTCGTTCAGGAGCGGCCCCAGTAGCGTCGGTGGCGAGGGTAGGTGAAAGCCCGCGATCTCGCACTCGCCGCGGGCGAGGCTGTCGAGGCTCGTGAGGCTTCCGGAGATCCGCAGGTCAAGCGTGAAATGCCGATTCAGCCGTTCCTTGAGCTTCAGGATCGCGACATCGCTGCTTGCGCACATCCGGACTCTCGGCGGCTCGGCCGTGTCGGGGAGCGCCAGGTACCTTGCCAATTCTTCACTCAGGCCATCGAAGCGCTGCGCCAGCTGGGAGTCAAGCCAGTCGGAGACTTCAGTGAGTCGCACGGCAAACGGCGTCAGGCCCGTGCCTCGCCCTCGGCGCGTGGAAATCAGCCTGTGACCGGTGATCGCCTCCCACCGCGCGAGCAACGCCGTCGCGTTGCGCACGGAGATCCTGTTCTCGCGCTTCGCCTCGAAGAGCGAGCCCAGCTGGCGAATCGAGCGAAGCAACCCGACCAGTTCGGGCGGGAGCGGGTGGAGCGTGTCGAGGCCCAGGCGAATGTTTGCGTCGAGCGTGACCTTGAGAGTTCGGGCCGGGCGCGGCGCCTTGGGCGTGCGGCTGGGAGAGTCCAATGAAGTTGACCGATCAGGAGGCGAACATATGCTCGGGAGCTATAAGCGAATCTGGTGTACGAGGATGAGTTGAGGAAGGCGGCGTGACCTGCTGAAATGCGATTGTCGAGATCGTTTTCAGCCACCCACCAAAGGGAGTCACGCCACCCATGAAGAAGGATACGGTAGTTGAAC
>CAIWHR010000574.1 GCA_903912485.1 uncultured beta proteobacterium
GCCACCATGCAGACTGCGCCAACAGCCGGCTATTCTTGGCCATGCCGACGACGTAATGCACATAGTTGCGCTCGCACCACGACAACAGCAGCGGGCGGCAGAAACCGGAGTCGCCACGGAAGATGATGCGCACGCCCGGCCAGGCTTGCCGCAGTCGTGTCACCAGCAGTTTCAGAATCGCCGCCGCGTGCAGCGCCGCATCCTTCTTCGCCGGACGCAGGTAAGCGACCAACAGTTGCTCGCCACAGAACACGTACAGCGGAAGGAAGCAGTAGTTGTCGTAGTAGCCACTGAAGTGCCGCCCTTCCTGATTGCCGTGAACCAGGTCGTCGGTGGCGTCGAAGTCGAGCACCAATTGCTCCGGCGCGCGCGCGAACGAAGCAATGAACTGCTCAACCAGAATCCGTTGCGTGGCCACCGCCGTGGCGCGATCAGCGCGGTTCTCGAACCGGCACAGGGTCGGGCTGGACGCCGCCGCTTGATCCTTGCCCACCGCCGTTTGCAACGCCAGATCGTCGCGCAGCCGATCGTGATCGTTGAGGTCCTCGTAGCCTTGGCACAGACCGAACACCCGCTGCCGCAACAACTGCTCGGTGGTGTGCTGCACCAGCCACGGGTTGCGCGGATCAGGCAGCACCTTCGCCACCGCGTTCAGCAAACCGAGTCGTCGCTCGACCTGTCGCAGCAACAACAGCCCACCGTCAGAACTGACATCGCCGCCATCGAAACGAACGTCGATCTTGCGTCGCCCGAGCTTCGCAAATGGCACTTCGGTCACGGTACAATTTGGCATCGGCGGAATCTCCACGGCGATCAGTCTCGACAACCGATTCAACGTGGGAAGTTACGATTCCGCCGACCTCATTTCACATTTCCGGATGAAATATTCGGGCTAGACCCCGTGCCGAGTTAGCGAGGCGCGATAGACAATTCCGCCACCTGTCGGTAAGCTCCCAATCTATCGGCGCCATACCTCCGATTGGCAGGCGCTGGTTGCGCTGTCCAACGCCACGTTTCTTTGTCGCCACGGCAATCCGTAGCCACTCGATCCAAAACGAAGATGGCCGCTCACCTCCAGCATCCGCAGGCACTTGTCGAGACGACACGCATTGGGGTCGGAACACGCGTTTGGGCGTTCGCACACATTCTCCCAGGTGCGGTGATCGGCGCCGATTGCAACATCTGCGACGGCGTTTTCATCGAAAACGACGTTGTAATTGGTGATCGCGTCACGCTGAAATGCGGCGTCCAGATCTGGGACGGGATTACGTTGGAGAGCGACGTCTTCGTCGGGCCAAATGCCACATTCACCAATGACCCCCTGCCGCGGAGTCGGCCACCCTCGCAACAATGGAAGCCCTCGGCTAGGACGGTCGTACGGTGTTCCGCATCGATCGGCGCCAATGCGACGATCCTTCCGGGGCTCACGATCGGTGCCAACTCGATTGTCGGCGCTGGGGCCGTGGTCACCCGCGACGTCCCTCCGAACGCCATTGTCGTCGGCAATCCCGCCCGGATTACCGGCTACGTCGATACGGCACACCCCGCCTTTGAGGAACCACATGTAGCGGCTTCCCGCGACAACCACAGAGCATTGCACGTCGCCGGCGCCACACTGCATCGAATGCCCTTCATCAAGGACCTTAAAGGGGCATTGTCTTTCGGCGAAATCGGCCAGCACCTGCCCTTCGAGGTCAAGAGGTACTTCGTGATCTACGACGTCCCCAGCCGTGAGGTGCGCGGCGAGCATGCACATTACATGCTCCACGAATTCTTGATCTGTCTCCGCGGTTCCTGCGCAGTTGCGCTGGACGACGGGCGCACGCGCGATGAGGTTGCGCTCGACTCGCCCACTATCGGGCTACACGTTCCGCCGATGGTGTGGCGTGTGCACTACAAATACAGCCCGGATGCCATGTTGCTGGTGCTCGCCTCGGATCTCTATCGCGCCGAAGACTATATTCGCGATTACGACACGTTCGTCAGGCTTGCCCGCGGGGGGCCGGCGCCGACCGTTCCGGCCGCGGAAACGCAATCCTCCTGAGGCCAGCGTGACGCGAGTCCCGTTTCTCGACCTCGCAGGAATAAATGGGCGCTTTGAGCGCGAATTCATCGCGGCGCAGTCCCACGTCATGCGGTCCGGATGGTTTCTCCACGGCGATGAGACGCGTGCATTCGAGGACGAGTTCGCAACATGGAATGGTGTAAGACATTGCGTCGGCGTCGCCAACGGCTACGATGCCCTGCGGTTGACACTGCGCGCATGGATGTCGCTGGGGCGCCTCGAATCCGGCGATGAGGTTGTCGTTCCCGCCAACTCATTCATTGCCTCCGCCCTCGCCGTCACCGACGCAGGTCTCGGTGTCCGCTTCGCCGACGTTGAACCGCGCACACACAATGTGTCCGTCGCGTCCATGGCCGCGGCCATCACCCCGCGAACGCGCGTCGTGATGCCGGTACACCTGTATGGACAGCTGGCCGACATCGAGCACATTCGCCGGCTATGTTTGGAGCAGCATCTGCTTCTGCTGGAGGACGCAGCACAGGCTCACGGCGCGCGGCTTGGATCGGCGGCGGCGGGGTCATTCGGCGATGCCGGCGTGTTCAGCTTCTACCCTGCCAAGAATCTGGGCGCTCTGGGCGATGCGGGCTGTGTGGTCACCGGGGATCGAGGGTTGGCCGAGCGGGTGCGGATGCTCGGGAACTATGGCTCGGCAGAGAAGTACGAGCACGCCTATCGGGGCGTCAACAGCCGCATCGACGAACTGCAGGCTGCGTTCCTCCGGATCAAGCTGAAGCGACTCGACCGAGACAACTCCCGGCGTCGGGAAATCGCTCTCCGCTATTGCGCCGAACTCGCGCATCCTTTGGTCGGGACGCCTGTTCCGCCCTCCGAACCGTCGGCTCACGTGTGGCACCTGTTCGTGATCACGACCCCACACCGCGACCGCCTGGTGCGGCACCTCGAGTCGAGCGGGATCGGCACCATGATCCACTACCCCCGCGCGATTCATCGCCAAACTGCCTACGCCGACGTAGCCACACAGGCGGGCTCACTTCCAGTTGTCGAGCGCATGCAGGACGAAGTGCTCTCGCTGCCGATCAGCCCAATCCTCAGCGACGACGATGTGGGGCGCGTCGTTGCCGCGGTCAACCGCTGGCCGCGATCGATGTAACCCATACCTTGACGATCCACGACACATCATGAGCGACCAAGTAATTCTTGTTCTGTCCGGCGACGGTGCCAATAACGCCATTCGCGGAATGATGACTGAGTTCGGCAATGCACTGTCGTCGGTTGGTCTTCCAGTCGTCCAGATCGCGGTCGAACCGGCGGAATTGCAGTACGCGATCGATATGATGGTCCGCGGCGAGGTACGCTTTGCGTTGACCTGGCTCGGCTTCGGGCAGGACATTTCAGTTTCGGAGGGCCCCGACGGCCGGCAGGCGAATGTCTGGGAGAAGCTGCGTGTACCCCTCTTAAAGATTCATGCGGATCACCCGGCGTACTTCTCCGACCGCCATCGTGACATACCCCATAATGGCGTCAACCTCTACATGGCCCGGGAGTTCGCGCATTTCCGCCGGCGCTGGCTGCGGGATGCGCGCAGCCTAGCGGCGCTCATCCCGCCCTGGCCGATGGCGCCACTGGCGCGCGACAAGGTGGGGCTGGCCAAGCGGGTTGGGGGAGCACTCGTCTTCCTCAAGAACGGGAACTCGCCGCTGGACCTAAGGAAACTCTGGAGCAAGCGGCTTTCTCCAGCACTTGCAGAACTCCTGAACGCAATGGCCGACGCGATCGTCGCCATCGGCCTACGCCCCGGCAAACTGCACATCGGCGAGTTCGCGGCTGAGCATGTCGCCCAACGGGGGATCGAACCCGATTCGGCGCTCTCCCTAATTCCATTTTTTGCTGCTCAACTCGACGACTACCTACGTCGGATCAAGAGCGAGATGATTGCTAATGCGCTTCTCGACTTCCCGGTGGTCGTTCAGGGAAGCTACTGGAGCCATGTGGATTTCCGGGATCGGCGGGCACGTCTGGTACCGGGTGAAGACTTCAGTGAATCGCACCGGGTCTTCGCGGATGAACTGGGAGTCATCGATATGTCGCCCAATATCGACTCGGAACCACACGACCGAGTTCAGCGCGCCGCCGGCTCCTATTCGCTAGTTCTCACCAACGCACAGGGCTGGATCGCGACCCAGTTCCCCGACTTTCAGGAGATGACGTTCGAATTCGAGCCGGACTCGATCAAAGCTCGGATTGCCGATGTTCTAGCCCACCCCGATCGGTATCTTGAACTCGGTGTCGCATTTGGCGAGCGGTTCCGCGAAGTTCACCCGATGGAAGCGTTCGCACGACGCATTGTCGAACTTGCAGACCTCGCGGCACTGCAATGCAACACGGAAAAGCCGTCCCTTCAACCATTCTTCGTTTGGCCCGCACCATCCGTCGGGTGACGCACCCCGGCCTTCGATGCGGAGCGCTTGATCCGAGCGGTCGACCACATCCATTACCAATGCGACGCCGGCCCACGGAAGCAATGCATTCGTCGTCCCGCCCCCCCGACCAGGGCGAGGTTTGCACGGCTCGTCCTGTTCGCCGACTTTCTCGGTGGTTGCGTGGTGGCGTCGCTACAGTCTGGGCTCAATTGGGACTAGCGGACGGAACAGCAGACGTTCGAGATAGACCGCTTGGCCGCGGCGGGGCTGCTGTACGGCGGTCTTTCCCCGATCATAGCCCTGCGCTCCTATCGCGACCGGCACTACGGCATCGGATTCCATTCTCTTGCCTACCCTCTGCAACTGGCGCTAGAGCCCTATGTCGAGCGCATATTCGGTCTCGACTCCTATACCTCGCTTCTCGTCGCGAAGCAAACGGTTGAGCGTGCACAATCGTAAAATCGGATACCACCCCAATTGCGTATTCCGGACCAACGTGACCGGTGATTCCGATCGAACGTGACCGACGATTCCGGAGCAACGTGACCGCGCTTTCCGATGGAAGGTGACCGGTGATTCCGGAGCAACGTGACCGGTGATTCCGATCGATCGTGACCGATTCCGGCGCGCGAGCGGAATTGGCGGTCACGGTCCGGAATCGGTGGTTGCAAGCGAGCGGTACGAACACCCGGGTCGGCGCTGGATTTCCATTGCCGCGGGCTACCCTCTCCGATTTCTTGGAGAAGTGGGATGCCTGCCAGTCGGAGAGCCATGCGCAAGATTATCGATGTCCTACGTCTCAAGTTCGAGGCCGGTCTTAGCCACGAACGCATTGCCGCTGCCACCAGGATCTCGAAGGGGGCGGTAACGAGATACGTGCAGCGGGCCGGCAACGCCGGGCTGGGCTGGCCGCTGCCGCCGGACATGGACGAGGCGCGGCTCGAGGCATTGCTGTTCCCGCAGGTGGCGCCGGCGCTGGAGCGCCATGCCGCGCCCGATTTCGCCCATCTGCACCAGGAGCTCAAGCGCAAGGGAGTCACCTTGCAGTTGCTGTGGGAGGAGTACGCCGAAGCCCACGCCGGCCAGGCGTATCGCTACAGCCAGTTCTGCCTGCTCTACCGCGGTCTTGCCCAGAGCCTGAAGCGGTCGATGCGTCAGGTCCATCGCGCCGGCGACAAGCTGTTCATCGACTACTCCGGCGACACGGTGCCGATCATCAACGCCGGCAGCGGCGAGATTCGCCGTGCCGAGTGAGCGCGATCAAGAAGACTGATGTGCGCCGAGCAGGTCTTGATCAGAATAACTGAGGGTCTACAGGGGGGTCGCCCTCAGAGAACTTGACTGGCAAGCTCCCCGAGGGCGAGTCTCAGGTTGTCAAAGACCAGGAGACC
>CAIWHR010000575.1 GCA_903912485.1 uncultured beta proteobacterium
ACGATCGCCTCGGCCTGCTGCGCGTCGGTGATGAGACCGACGGCCATCGTGGGCAGGCCCGTCGCCTGCCTGACCGCGCGCGCGAACGGCACCTGGAATCCCGGCGCGGGCGAGATCTTCTGCAGCGGCGACACGCCGCCGGTCGACACGTCGATCCAGTCGCAGCCGCGCGCCTTCAGCCTCTGCGCAAGCTCGACGGTCTCGGCCAGCGTCCAGCCGCCGTCGACCCAGTCGGTCGCCGACACGCGCACGCCCAGCGGCTTGCCGGCAGGCCACGCGGCGCGGACGGCGTCGAACACCGCCAGCGGAAACCGGATCCGGTTGTCGAAACTGCCCCCGTAGGCGTCGCCGCGGCGGTTGGCGAGCGGCGACAGAAATTCGTGCAGCAGGTAGCCGTGCGCCATGTGCAATTCGACGGCGTCGATGCCGATGCGCCCGGCGCGGCGGGCCGAGTCGGCGAACGCGGCCAGCAGGCGGTCGAGGCCGGCCGCGTCGAGCGCCGCGGGGGCCGCCTCGTCGTCGGCATAGGCGATCGCCGACGGCGCCAGCGGCAGCCAGCCGCCTTCCGCCGGCGGGATCAGCGCACCGCCCTCCCAGGGCCGGTGCGACGACGCCTTGCGTCCGGCGTGGCCCAGTTGCAGCGCGACCGCGATCGGCGGCGCCTGGCGGCGCGCGCGCGCCAGCGCGTCGCCCATCGCGCGCTCGGTCGCATCGTCCCACAGCCCGAGACAGCCGGGCGTGATCCGGCCCTCGGGCGCAACCGCGGTGGCCTCGATGGTGAACATGCCGGCGCCCGACTGCAGCATCTGGCCCCAGTGAACCAGGTGCCAGTCGTTCGCCGCGCCGCCGTCGGCCGAGTACTGGCACATCGGCGAGACGACGATGCGATTGGCGAGCGTGACGCCGCGCAGCGCGACGGGTTCGAAAAGGCGCATCGGTTCTCCTGTCCGCCGTTGCCGGGCGGTCGGCGTCAAAGACCCGCGGCGGACTTCAGCGCTTCGACCCTGTCGGTCGCTTCCCAGGTGAACTCCGGCTCGTCGCGGCCGAAATGCCCGTACGCGGCGGTCTTCTCGTAGATCGGGCGCAGGAGATCGAGCATGCGCACGATGCCCTTCGGCCGCAGGTCGAAGTGGTCGTTGACGAGGGCGGCGAGCGCTTCGTCGGAAAGCTTGCCGGTGCCTTCGGTGTAGATGGTGACGTTGATCGGGCGGGCGACGCCGATCGCGTACGACAGCTGCACCTGGCACTGCGTCGCCAGGCCCGCGGCGACGATGTTCTTCGCCACGTAGCGCGCCGCGTACGCGGCCGAACGGTCGACCTTCGACGGGTCCTTGCCGGAAAAAGCGCCGCCGCCGTGCGGGGCCGCGCCGCCGTAGGTGTCGACGATGATCTTGCGCCCGGTGAGGCCGGAGTCGCCGTGCGGGCCGCCGATTTCGAAGCGGCCCGTCGGATTGACCAGGAACTTGGTCCCCGTCAGCATGTTCGCCGGCAGCACGGGCCGGATGATCTCGTCGATCACCGCCTCGGCCAGCGCCTTCTGGCGGTCGTTCATCGACGGATGGTGCTGCGTCGACAGCACCACGGTGTCGATCGCCACCGGCTTGCCGTCGACGTAGCGCACCGTCACCTGCGACTTGGCGTCGGGGCGCAGCCACGGCAGGCGGCCGTCCTTGCGCACCTCGGACTGGCGCTGCACCAGGCGGTGCGCGTAATAGATCGGGAACGGCATCAGCGCCGGCGTCTCGTCGCAGGCGTAGCCGAACATCATCCCCTGGTCGCCGGCGCCCTGGTTCAGGTGCTCGTCGGAAGCGTGGTCGACGCCGCGGGCGATGTCGGGCGACTGGCGGCCGTAGCAGACCATCACCGCGCAGCCGTCGGCGTCGAAGCACAGCGCGGGGTCGTCGTAGCCGATGCGGCGGATGGTTTCCCGCGCGATGCGCGCGTAGTCGTGCTTGACGGCGGTCGTGATCTCGCCCGCCATCACGACCAGTCCGGTCGAGACCAGCGTCTCGGCGGCAACCCGCGCGGCCGGATCTTGCTCTAGAATCGCGTCGAGCACCGCGTCGGAAATCTGGTCGCACACCTTGTCCGGATGGCCTTCCGACACCGATTCAGACGTGAACAGAAACTCGCTCATTGCCGCTCCTCAATCCAGGGTTGTCGCGCGGGCGCCGCGGGGCGTCGCCTCGCCTGCCGCCGCACCGCCCCCACACCACGCAAAAGCTTGAATTCTAACAGACCCGTCCGTCCCGCCGCCCCCGGCGCTGTCGGCGCGCGCGTCGTTCCCGCCACCGGCGCCGCCATCGCCGACGCGGCAGCGCTGCTGCGCGCGGGGGAACTGGTCGCGTTCCCGACCGAGACCGTCTACGGGCTCGGCGCCGACGCCGGCAATCCCGACGCGGTGCGCCGGATCTTCGCCGCCAAGGGCCGCCCCGCCGACCACCCGGTCATCGTTCACCTGCACGACGCCGCCGACGCGGCGACCTGGGCGCGCGCGATGCCGGAAGGCGCGCGGCGGCTGGCGGCGGCCTTCTGGCCCGGCGCGCTGACGTTGATCCTGCCGCGCGCCGCGCACGTGTCCGACCTCGTCACCGGCGGCCAGGACAGCGTGGGGCTGCGCGTGCCGTCGCATCCGGCCGCGCGCGCGCTGCTCGCGGCGTTCGGCGGCGGCATCGCCGCGCCGTCGGCCAACCGCTTCGGACGGATTTCGCCGACGACGGCGCAGCACGTCGCCGACGACCTCGGCGGCGCGGTCGCGCTGATCGTGGACGGCGGCGCCTGCCCGGTCGGCATCG
>CAIWHR010000576.1 GCA_903912485.1 uncultured beta proteobacterium
GGTCTCCTGGTCTTTGACAACCTGAGACTCGCCCTCGGGGAGCTTGCCAGTCAAGTTCTCTGAGGGCGACCCCCCTGTAGACCCTCAGTTATTCTGATCAAGACCTGCTCGGCGCACATCAGTCTTCTTGATCGCGCTCAACCGCCGGAGCCTGGAGGACCTTGTAGGGCTGGCCGGCGTTGTTGCCGCCGGCCGAGTTGAGGACGTGCTCGTCGACCAGGCTCATGGGATACTTGGTTGGGATGCCTCCGATGCCGACACTGAAGCCGCCAGCCTCCAGTGCCGCCTTGAACCGGGCCGGGCGGTCGTCGGAACTGCCGTCACCTCCACCCCCGCCGCAGGCGACGAGTTGGGTGAGCGCGGCCAGAACCAGGACCCACGCCGTTACCACCAACCCGGAAGACCGTACCGAACCGGCGCTGCGTGCTGCCATGACATCTCCTCGTCGCAAACAGGGTTACCATTCTTTCATACCAAAGCGTCTCCGGTAAGGGCCGTTGGCAGCAGTGCAACTTCGTAGTCGGCCGGGAGAGGTCAGCGCCAGGTGGCGATGGCACAATTGCGCGAGGGGGATGATCATGAAGAGGCTCGTGGATCTGTTCACGCTTGCCGCTGCGGTGTTCCTCGCAACGGCCAGCTTCCCGGTCGTCAACGCGCAATCCCTGAAGGCTTCGCCATCGACACCGCCCATGGGAACGGACGGCCGCACGCGCCATCACGTCGACGTGCCGCAGGAGCTCGTCGTGTGCACGGGATGGCACGCGCTCTGCAGCATTGCCACGGACTGCCGGGTGAAGGGCGAACAGGCCGACTGTGACTGCTTGCACGTCGATGAGCCACACATCGTCATGACGAATGCAATCCAGGATGCCGCGGTCAAGCGCCAGACATTGTCGAGGTGCACCGTTTCCCATCGTTGTGACGTGGACGAAGCCCCCGTGTGCAAAGCCATCGCCGACGGCAAGTACAGGGTGCACGGCGTCCGGTACGACTGGGTGTCGACCTACTCGTATCGTGGCTGGTGCAGCGTGGTACCGAAGTTCACGCCCTGCGACCCGATGGCGCCCAGCTATTCAGGCAATACGACCTGGGCGATATGCGACCTTGCGCCATGTACGGAGCGCGCCGAGCCCTTCGATGCGAACAGGCCCTTGACCTGCCAGTGCCGGGTCATGCAGAACGAGTCTTTCGTGGGTACCAATGGTAGTTGCACGGGTGACCGCGGTGGGATCATGTCGAGCCTTGCGATGTCGGCATGGGACTTCCAGAAGAACACCTACGCGCTTCCGGTGCCCGGCTACGAGTGGGTGCAGGGTGCGTGCGCTGCGTACAAGTCCGATCCGCTGAATTAGCCTTATGGCGTGAGCGCAGCAGGCGCCCGATGCGCACTTCGTCCGTCGCTGATAGTGCACCGCGGACAAGCTGGGCAAGCCCGAGCCTCACCTGACACGCCCATCGATGAAACGAGATCCACGCCGCATCGTCACAGGCCATGACCGTGACGGCAATTCCATCGTCACGGCGGACACCCGACTCTCGCCGGTGCTGATTCCCGGCGCAACCGGCACCGCGTTCTACGAAATCTGGAACACCGCTGCCTCGCCGGCACCGATTGACAATGCGCCCGATCCCACCGGGTGCGCGTTGCGGATCGCACCGCCGGCGGCGGGCAGCATCGTCCGTTTCATCGACTTCCCCCCGGAGGCCCAACAGCCACCGCCCGCCGATGGCGAAGCCGCACGAGCGGCATTCGCCGCGGTCGGCTCGGCCGGCAACTCGACGTGGCGCCCTGGTGTGCCGCACCCGTATATGCATCGCACCGAGACCGTTGACTATGGGATCGTGGTCGATGGTGAAATCACGCTGGTCCTTGACGACGATGAGGTAGACCTGGTGGCGGGCGACGTGGTCGTTCAGCGTGGCACCAACCACGCGTGGTCGAACCGCTCGAATCACCCGTGTCGGATGATGTTCGTGCTGATCGACGGCAAGTACCCTGCCGACACCGGCATGGCGCCGACGCCGGGTTGACCGCGGATTGTCGGTCGTCCGGCTCGGCGCTCGAATGTGACCGCGGTCACAAGGCGGCGACCCGATGAAGGGCGGTTCCTCAGTCCAAAGACCGAACTGGACAGAGAGAGTCGAAGCTCGCGAAGCGTTTGAATGACAGGTATCCGCGCAGCCTGAATGGCGGGTTCCAGTCTGAAGCCGACGCCCAGTCGGCGTCGGCCAACGTCAACTGATGGCCTTCAGCCGACGGTCATGGATTTCAAACGCCGCGGCGGCACCCATTGCCGCGCTGCACAACCGGCAACCAATCGCAGGATCTCATTCGCGTGCGTCTCGACACCCGTCAAGCACAAAGCGGGCCACAACAGATTGGTGCATCACGCTGATTCGGAACAGAAAAGAAATGATCACCATAAACGAGGGTGGTTTCGCCCTTTCTCTCGCCTGATTTGATCAAAAAGCCCGAATCTGCCGTCAAAGTTCTTGCTCGCGCTCAAGCTGCTCGGCGGGGTGTTCATGGTCGCCGGCGCGCTGGTCATCTCGCTCCATCCGTCCCGGGGATTCAGCAACATCCGGCTGCGGCTGGTGCTGACCATGGTCGCCTGCACTTTCGCTCTCGCCCTGTCCGCGGTGCTGTTCAAGTACTTCGCGGTCGAGGGCGATTTCTGGGTGACGACGTTCTGGACGTACGTGGGCGCCGTGGTCGCCGGCCTGGGACTGCTGGCGTTCGGCGGTCGCTGGCGGCAGTTCATCCGGCTCTTCCGCGCCCATCCGGGACCCATGGTCGGCATCAACGCGGCCAACGAGGCCGTCAACCTCGGCGCGGGGCTGGGGGTACGCTACGCGCTGATGCTCGCACCCGTATCGCTGGTGCAGGCGATAAGCTCGACCACGTCGCTCTTCGTGTTTGCCTTCGGCATCCTGCTGTCACGGTTTTTTCCAGCGCTCGGACGCGAGGACCTGTCCGGCGGCAATCTCTGGCGCAATGGCGGCGCGGCGCTGCTGGTGGCGGTCGGGATTCTGCTCATCAACCCGGCGCCGGCGTAGGTGAGCGTAAGCAAGATGTCCGATGGCAGAGATGCCAAATTTCTTGATCAAATTGGCCGAGGGAAAGCGCGAATTGAACATCAGTTATTGTGATCATTGTTTCCCTGCAAATCAATGCGATGCGGCAATCTTGTCTGGCCCGGTTTGTGCTCGATGGTTGTCGAGAAGTACCAATGAGATCCTGCGATTGTTTGCCGGTTGCGCGGCGCAGCAATGGGCACCGCCGCAGCTCTTGAAATCCATGACCGTCGGCTGACGGCAGAGCAGCCATGGGGCAGTTTCCACGTAGGCAACCGTACGGCTTGGTTGCAGCTGTTCGGGCAGTTGTTTGCGAGTACCGTCATTCGGGAACTGCGAGCGCTCGGGGCGCCATCGCGTACCAGATCAGCGCAAGCACCGCGAGCGACCAGACGATTGCCGGTCCACTCGGCAGGTCGAGTGCTGTCGATACGCCAAGGCCGACTGCGTAACCCACCACACCCAGCATCCACGCCGCAATCATGCGTCGTCCTGGCGCCATCGCGCGTGTCGCCAGCGGCGGGACGATCAAGGTCGCAAATACGAGGTATACGCCAACCAGTTGCACGGAGACGGTGACGGCGCACGCAAAGAGCGCGTAGAACCCCACCCGCCCCAAGTGCCGTCGCCATCCGAACCACAGGGCCAGAATGACCCCATAGACGACGGCTGCCCAGCCGAGCCGGGCGGGTTGCACCCAAAGAATCTGGCCGACCAGTAGATCGCGCAGGTGTTCGCTGCCGTGGGCATTGGATGCCAGCAGCAGCGCGCCGCCGGTTGCGGCAAGCACGAACACGACGCCGATGATCGCCTCCTGGACATCGGGCCAGACACGTTCGGTCCAGGTAAGAAGCAGCGCGCCCCCGAGCGCCGCTGCAAGCGCGGCGATTTGTACTGCCATGCCCTCGGCCTCGAATCCGAGTTGGTCCGCGACCAGGACGCCGCAGCCCGCGATTTGCGCGATGGCGAGGTCGATGAACACGATGCCGCCCGCGAGCACTTGCGTGCCAAGGGGGACGTGAGTCGCCGTAACCAGCAGCCCCGCGACAAACGCCGGCAGCAGAATCGACAGTTCCATCGCGCCCGTGGTCATTGCGCCCCCTTGAGCAGCCGCTTGATCGTGTCGTCGAACAGCGAGTAAAGGTCCTTCGCCTGGTCGTCGCCACCCACCGTGAACGGCAGGGCGACGACATTGATCTTCGTGCGCTCGGCGAGCCATTGCGACGCGCGGTCGCTCTGGTACGCCGCCCGGATGATCATCCTGGCGGGTTGCCGCTGGAGCGTCGCGAGCACCTCCGAAAGATGCGCGGTGGTCGGCTCCACGCCGGGCTTGGGCTCCAGCGAGGCGACCTGCCGGAGGCCGAGCCATGCCTCCAGATAGGGAAACGCCTTGTGGTGGGCGACGATCGGCACGCCCTTGAGCGGAGCCGCCTGCTGCTCCCATTTGGTGATCGCCGCCGTCCACTTGGCCGCAAACGCTTGGGACCGTTGCTGGTAATACTCCGCATTCGGAGGGTCGAGTTCGGCGAGTCGCATCGCCAGCGGCCCGGCAACGCGGGCGATATTGCGCGGATCGGTCTGCATATGAGGATTGCCGCCGGGATGCACGTCGCCATCGGCACGATCGAGTCGGACTGGCTTTTCGAGCAGCGAGACTTGTGCGGCGGCCTCGAAATACCCCGGTTTGCCCGCGCGGATGGCCGGGTTGCCGGACTGCTGCAGCACCAGTGGCAGCCAGCCGACCTCCAACTCGGCCCCGGTGGCGATCACGAGGTCGGCGGAGCGCGCACGCGCGATCAGGCTTGGTTTGGCGTCGATGTGGTGTGGGTCCTGCAGGGCGGTGGTGGCGACGTAGACCTTCACCTTGTCGCCCCCCAGTTCTTCCGCAAGTGCCCCCCATTCCGGCACCGTCGCCAGGACGTTGAGCGCTGCCCAGGCAGGGGCGGCCGCGGATGCGGCCAGGGCGACGAGCAGGTGCATGAACGTTCGCATGGTGGCTCCTTCAGTAGCGATGGGCGCCGTGGGCGCCGAGCGTCAGGATGTATTGGAGGAAGATCTGGTTGTCGGTGAGTCCGGGCTGCACCTTGCTCTGCTGGTACTGGAGGCGAAAGCGGCTGAACTCGGAGGGCGTGTAGTCGAACATCACGGCGGCACGCTGCGGATGGAACGACAGACCGGCGAGATATCCGCCATTGGCGCCGTAGTCGACGCTGCCCGAGTCGAGCCAGTCGTATCTCGCGCCGACGCGCCAGGACGGCATGAACTGGTACACGGCCTGGGCGTAGAACCCGCTTTGCGTCGACCGGTAGTCGGCGGTCTGCACAATTCCAGGCGCACTGCCACTGTCGTAGGTGAGATCGCCGCGCTCGCGCCGCCAGAAGTACTCGGCCTGCAGCTTGAAATTGCGCTCCATCGCATTGCCATGGGGCGCCCACTTCCAGACGAAGTCGGCGATCGCGATCTGGCTCCGCCCCGAAAAGCCGAGTTGCGTGTCGTTGCCTGTCAGGTCGGTTTGCGTGATCGAACGGTCCTTGGCGGCTGTCTGCAAGTAGGACAGTCCTGCCCGCCAACTGCTGTTCGCATCCACGTCGCCACCGGCGTGGACGTAGACGGTGCCGTCACCGATCCCGTTCCTGTTGCGTGAATTGCCGGGGTAGCCGTCGCCGCTGCCCAGTTCACCGCCAAACTCCACGAAGGTTTCGGTCGGCGCCACCCACTTCAACTGCACGCCGTTCTGCGTGTACTGGCCGCCGAGGAAAGCCTGGTAGGCGAGGGGCGCATCGTAGAAATCCCAGACATGCTGGTGTTGTTCGTTCAGGTATCCGATGCCGGAGAAGAAGCGGCCGAACTTCGGCGCGAGACCGTAGGGCAGGCCGGTCGCAATGCCGTATGCCTCCTCGACCGAGACCGTGTTCTCCGGCGTGAGCGAGAACGTCAGCGCCGCTGCGAAGAGATGATCGACGCTTGCGCTCAGCGTCAGCTCGGACTCGGCGATGCTGAAACTGCGCGGACCGGGACCGATCTCGCCGCTCGGAGCGAAGCCCGCGATCGCGTACTTGCCCGGGTCCTGCGTCAGGTTGATGTAGGCCCCCTGCAGCACGGCGGAGATCGCCGGATTGAAGGCGGCGACGCCCGATGCCGGCGGCGATACGGGAGCAGCTTCTGTCGGGGCGGGGGCGGTGGATGTGGTTTGGGCCGCGGTGGCCGATTCCGGCGCGCGCGGCGGGATGGCCTCCGCACTCTTCAGCCGCTCTTCGAGCGCCTTGATGCGCGCTTCGTAGGATTCCTTGAGTTGCCGGACTTCGTCGCGGATGGCGGCAAGGTCGGGGTCAGTCGCTGCATGGGCGGTTACGCCACCACAAAGCGCCAGCGCCAATGCGCTGCGCGCCAGAACAGTTCTGGGCATGATGATTCTCCACGGGTCGGATCGGAACCTCGCCGCGGCACGGCGCGGCAAACCGGATCGGGACTAGAGGAGAGCGGGCGGGGCACGACTGCGGTAGTAGGTAAGGGCGGATGCGATCCACGCACTCGGCGCCGGCGGCACGACGGTGGCTGTTGCGCGCGGCGGCCGAATCGCGGCGGCATCGGAAACCGCCGCCGATGAGCCGCCAGCGAAGAGCGCGCAAAGAGTGCAAGCGTCTCCCGGCTGGGGAAGCTGCAGCCCTTGCTCATGCTGTGCGTGCAGCCAATCCCCAGTGTGCGCGAGCGCGTGCACGGGCTCCTGCCACTGCATGGCCAGCAGCAGGATTGCGAGCAGTGTGATGAACGGTGCGCGGCGCATGGTCGCAGAGTGTACGCGACTACCGCCGGGATCTGGCTTCGGCCATATTGCGTAGCCCAACCGGCAGGCTCGTCACTGGGCGCCACCCGCGCCAAGGCCGGGAATTCCTGGAATGCCGGGTGGATTGCGGGTCCGCTTTCCAAAGGACACCGGGCTGCTCAAGTCGGCTCCCGGTCAGTCGACGTTCTCATGGAAAACCCTGCTTGAACTCATTGGTTGTGCGTCGCACCATCGCATCCGACCGGCCGCAAACGCCGACCATGACCATCACTCATGGTCCAAATCAGGACGTCAAGCATCCTGATCCCGCTGATCAGGGTTGCCGGCCTGCCATGACGTTGGGGCGCAAGCGCAACCGCCGGACCGGGACGGCTCCGAGACCCGATCGTCGCCTTTCGGCGTGACCCATCGACACTCGAAGTCGATCGCCGGACATCGCGGCGGCTTAACCCTGTAAAGTGTACAAGGTCGGGACCGCCGCCCACCCTGCGCCGAGTTGTCTCATCGGGCATGCGCCGGCAGCCTGCGGCCACCTGGAGGAGCGGAGGTTCAGCTTATGCCTTTGACGCAGCTTATCTATATCAGTACCGCCACGGCGGACCTCGAGGAGGGGCCGCTGGAGGCCATTCTCGAAGCTTCGGTACGTCACAATCGCCCGCAGAACGTAACGGGGATGCTGCTCTACGCCGATGGCTGCTTCATGCAGGTGCTCGAGGGCGAGCCCGAGGCGGTCGAGGAGGCGATGGCTCGCATCCGCAAAGACGGCCGTCACCGGGACATCCTGGTGCTTCAGTCGCGCGCCATCGACGAGAGGAGCTTCAGCGACTGGGCTATGGGGTTCCGTCGATTGAACGCACAGGACAAGGCGACGCCGAACTACGTTCCGTTCTTCGCGTACGGGCACTCGGCGGCGAAATCGGCCGACGAAGCGGATCTGGCTCGTTCGCTGCTACGGCAGTTTGCCGAGACCAACCGATAGGCGGCCCCTTGGCCGCCAGGGGCGCGGACCGAGTCTGCCTTGCGCGGATGCAGCCGGGGCGGCAATCATCCGGGCTGGCGACATCGGACGGCCCGGAAAGAGCTACACCACGCCGACATGATGCCGAACCGGCACGCGCAGCCCGGATTGACGCAGCGCAAGTGCTTGATTTCATGGTGCCGGATATCCGAATCGAACGGATGACCTACCGCTTACAAGGCGGTTGCTCTACCCCTGAGCTAATCCGGCGCAAGCCTGGGTGATTGCCGCGCGGAACCCGGCGCTGCGCACCGCTACTTGATGACCTGCAGGTGCGGCGGCCGCGGCTTCGGCTTGTCGTCGCCCTTGCCGCTTCGCGCCGCGCCGTCCATGTCGGGCTCGACGCCGTGCTCCTGCGGCGCGGTCGCTGCGGCCAGCGTGGCGGCGGGATCCTGCGCGGACGCGAAGGCGAAGCCGTAGCCGGTCTCCTTGGCGAAGATGCCGGTCACCGCGCCGGTCGGCACGGAGACTTCCTGCGACGCGCCGGAGAAGCGCGCGTTGAAGCGGACGCCGTCGTTGTCGATCGTGAGCCGCCGCGTGGCCGTCGCGCTCACGTTGAGCACGATCTCGCCGTTCTTGACGAAAGCCATCGGGACGCGCGTGCGCGAGTCGACCTTCACCGCAAGATAGGGAGTGAGGCCATTGTCCGCGCACCATTCGCAGATGGCGCGGATGAGGTACGGCTTGGCGGATTGCTCGGACATGGGGTCAGGATATTGCGCGCGGGGCCGCTGCCGTCAATCGGCGCGCGCCTGCTTCGCGTCCATCGTCTTGTGCCGCCGGCGTTGCCCGGCGACGGTCACTTCCGCATCCCGCGCTCGGCCGACGTCAGCGCTTCCGAGAACGCCGGACGCGCGAACAGCCGCTCGGCGTACTTCATCAGCGGCGCCGCCTGCTTGGGCATCACGATGCCGTAATAGTCGAGCCGCCACAAGAGCGGCGTGATCGCGACGTCGAGCATCGAATACTCGTCGCCCAGCATGTGCTTGTGCTTGGCGAACACCGGCGCGATCTGCAGCAGGCTGTCGCGAACCATGTTGCGCGCCTTCTCGATCGCCTTCTGGTTGTTGCCCTCCAGCGCCTCGATGTGCGAAAAGAGCTCCTTCTCGAACCGGTGCAGGAAGAGCCGCGCGCGCGCGCGCATCACCGGGTCCGCCGGCATCAGCTGCGGGTGCGGGAAGCGCTCGTCGATGTACTCGTTGATGATGTTCGACTCGTGCAGCACGAGATCGCGCTCGACCAGCACCGGCACCTGGTTGTACGGATTCATCACCGCCAGGTCTTCGGGCTTGTGGTCGAGATCGACGTCGATGATCTGGAAGTCCATGCCCTTCTCGTGCAGCACGATGCGGCAGCGCTGGCTGAATGGGTCGGTCGTCCCGGAGTAGAGCGTCATCATGATCGTTTTGTCCTCGCGGTGGCGGGACAGGCAGTGCCAGACACGACGATCGGCGGCGCGTGCGCGAAGATCTTCGCGTGCGAAAACCGTGTCTGGCCGTGCTTGTTCCCGGCGCTGATGCTGTCGAATGCCGGATTGGCTAGTGCACGTCCTTCCAGTACTCGCGCTTCATCCAGTACGCGAATACGAACAATACGCCGAGGTAGAGCAGGACGATGATGCCGAGGTTGATGCGGCGGTTCTTCGCCGGCTCGCCCATGAAGTCGAGAAAGTTGACGAGGTCTGCGACCATCACCTTGTACTGCGCCGGCGTCATCGCACCCGGCTCGTCGACGGCGATGGTCTCGACGACGTACTTATGGTCCTTCGCCGGCGCCAGCACCGCGAGGCCCTTGACGGCGATCGCCGCGGCGAGCGCCTCCTCGTGGTTCCTGTACTCGGTCGACACCAGCCGGCCGACGCCGGCCTGTTTCCACAGCACGTGCGGCATGCCGACGTTCGGGAACACGAGGTTGTTCCAGCCGCTCGCCGATGCGTCGTCCTTGTAGAAGCCGAGGAAATAGTTGTACAGCCAGTCGGCGCCGCGCACGCGCGACTCGACGGTCAGGTCGGGCGGCGGCGCGCCGAACCAGGCTTTCGCGTCCCTGGCCGTCATCGCGATCGTCATCTGGTTGCCGATCTTGTCGCTCGCGAACATCAGGTTGTCCTGAATCATCGCGGCGTCGACGCCGATCTCGGTCAGCCGGTTGTAGCGCATGTATTTCGCGCTGTGGCAGCTGAGGCAATAGTTGACGAACGTCCGCGCGCCGCGCTGCATCGACGCGGAGTCGAGACGGTTGATCGGCGCGGGCTCGAGGCGGACGTCGGCGCCGCCGGCGGCTGCGGCCGTGCCGGCCGCCGCGAGCAGCAGCAGTGCAAGGAATGGTGCGGCGAGCTTGTTCATCATCCGGTCACCCTTTCCGGTACGGGCTTGGTCCTGTCGCGCGCGGTGTACCACGGCATCAGCAGGAAGAACAGGAAGTAGACGACGGTCAGCACCCGCGACACGACGGTCGCGCAGTCGGCGGTGCCGACGAGCGGCCAGTTCTCGGGGAACTGTCCCCACACGGTCACCGGCACCACGCCGAGGTAGCCGAGGACCAGGAAGCTGACGACGAACGCCGCCAGCCAGGCCTTGTACGTCGGCCCCCGGTACCGGATCGACTTGACCGCGCCGCGGTCGAGCCAGGGCAGCGCGAAGAAGATCATGACCGCGGCGCCCATCACCACCACGCCCCAGAACTGGCTGCCGAAAAGCGACGGCACCGCGCGCAGCATCGCGTAGTACGGCGTGAAATACCAGACCGGCGCGATGTGCACGGGCGTCTTCAGCGGATCCGCCGGGACGAAGTTGTTGGCCTCGAGGAAGTAGCCCCCCATGTCGGGCACGAAGAACATGATCACCGAGAACACGGCCAGGAACACGACCACGCCCATGATGTCCTTCACCGAGTAGTAGGGGTGCGAGTAGATGCCGTCGAGCGGCAGGCCGGTCGCCGGATCCTTCGGCTGCTTCTTGATCTCGATGCCGTCGGGATTGTTGGACCCGGTCTCGTGCAGCGCCATCAGGTGCGCGGCGACGAGCCCGACCAGCACCAGCGGCACCGCGATCACGTGGAACGCGAAGAAGCGGTTGAGCGTGATGTCGGAGATCGTGTAGTCGCCGCGGATCCAGATGCCGAGGTCCTCGCCGACGATCGGCACCGCCGAGAACAGGTTGACGATCACCTGCGCGCCCCAGTACGACATCTGACCCCAGGGGAGCAGGTAGCCGAAGAACGCTTCGCCCATCAGCGCGAGGTAGATGATGCAGCCGAAGATCCACGTGAGCTCGCGCGGCTTGCGGTAGCTGCCGTACATCAGGCCGCGGAACATGTGCAGGTAGACGACGACGAAGAACATCGACGCGCCCGTCGAGTGCATGTAGCGGATGATCCAGCCGCCGTTGACGTCGCGCATGATGTACTCGACCGACTCGAAGGCCTTCGCCGCGTCGGGCTTGTAGTTCATCGTGAGGAAGATGCCGGTGAGGATCTGCAGCACCAGCACCAGCGCGGCAAGCGAGCCGAAGTAATACCAGAAGTTGAAGTTCTTCGGCGCGACGTACTTGCCCCACTGGCTCTCCCACAGCGCGGTGAGCGGGAAGCGGTCGTCGATCCAGTTCAGAATTTTATCCATGGTCGCGCTTTCCCGTTACGCCGACTTGCTGTCTTCGCCGATCACGATCCGGGTGTCCGAGACGTACCTGTACGGCGGGATCACCAGATTGGTCGGGGCCGGCACGCCCTTGTAGACGCGGCCGGCGAGATCGAATTTCGACTGGTGGCACGGGCAGAAGAACCCGCCCATCCAGTCGGGGCCGAGGTCCGCCGGCGCAATCTCGGGTCGATACGTC
The DNA here is from genome assembly GCA_903912485.1 of uncultured beta proteobacterium. GTDB lineage: Bacteria > Pseudomonadota > Gammaproteobacteria > Burkholderiales > Casimicrobiaceae > CAIWHR01. The sequence goes on from CAIWHR010000576.1 coordinate 11,711, forward strand.
GGCGAGCAGCCGAGGTGCGTGCAGATGCCGACCGCGACCCACATCGATTCCTTGAGCGAGCGGTACGGGTTCTTGCAGTACGCCGGCTGCTGCGGCGCCAGCGACGCGGGGTCGGCGAGCTTCGAATCGAGCTTTGGCAGCGCGTCGAGCATCGGCTTGGTCCGGTTGATGATCCACACGAC
>CAIWHR010000577.1 GCA_903912485.1 uncultured beta proteobacterium
CCACGGCCAGCGTGTGCGACAGGCCCGCGCGATCGAGCGGCGCCGGCAGCGCCAGCGCCGAGGTCACCGCCAGCGCCGGTCGCGGCAGCGCGCTGCCGGCGAGCAGGCTTCCGGCGGCGTCCTCGATCGCCCAGTCGCTCCCGGCATCCGGCCGCACCAGCGCTTTCAGCGGGAGCCGCAGCGCGATCGCGCCGTCGACGTCGCCTTTCAGCCGATCGACGACCGGGATCGCCGCCTCGAGGAAGCTCTCGCCCGCGGCCGACCGGACCAGGACCGCCGCCGGGCGCGCGTCGCGCAGCGCGCTGCGCACGGCGGCGCCGTCCCAGACGGCGGCATCGGGCTGCCGATCGTTGCCCGCGACCGGCCGGCCGCGATCGTCGGTCAGCAGCATCGACACGTCGCGCAGCGCCAGCTGCTGCGACCGGAGCAGCGGCGCCAGATTGGTGGCCCTGCCCACCGGGTCGGCGAGCGCGTTGGCGGTGACGGTGCTTTCGGCCAGTGCCTTGGCCTGCGTCAGGACCGCCCCGAGCTGCAGCTCGATCTCCCTGCGCTCGAGCCGGGCGCGGGCCTCGAGCAGCGCGTGCGTGGATTCGATGATCTGCTGCCGGATCAGCAGGAACGACACCGACGCGACGCTGCCGCAGATGAGCAGCGTGCCGGCGATCATCGTGGCGCTGATCCGGCGCTGCAGGTCGAGCCGGGAGAACCGGGACCGGATCAAACGGTCTTCTCGGTGACCGGCGCCTCCAGCAGCGCGGCGGTTTCGGTGGCGATCGCGAGCAGGGCGTCGAAGGGGATGGGCTTGGGCAGCAGCGGGATGTCGGCGGGCACGCCGCCGCGAAGCGCGATCTCGGCCTGGTCGAGGCCGCTGACGACGACGATCGACATCGATGCGAGTTCCGGCATCGCGCGCAGCACGCGCAGCATGTGAAAGCCGTCCATTTTCGGCATCTGCAGGTCGGCGACGAGGAGGTCGGGCTTTTCGCGGCCGATCTGCACCAGCGCCTCGACGCCGTTGTGGGCGGTGAGCACGCGCGGCGCCATCGGCCACCGCGCCAGCCTGACCTCGTAGAGCCGCAGCAGCGCGCGGTCGTCGTCGACGACGAGAACGGTGAAGCGGTGCGGCGGCGCCGGGGCGGCGACCGGCGCGGGCCGGTGCAGCAGGCGCTCGACCGCGTCGCGCATCACGCGGCGGTGGCCGCCGGGCGTCTTCCACGCCGCCAGCTGGCCGTTCTCCACCCACAGCTGCGCCGTCCGCACCGAAATGCCCAGCAGCTCCGCCGCTTCGCGGGTCGTGCAAAAGGTCTTCTTAACCATGGCGTTCGAGGTTCTCATGCTGGCCGGACTGTCCGACATTCGGCATCGTCGGCGGCTTCACGATCCGTTGCCCCGCATCGATCGCCGGGCTTTCCGCAGGGCGGCAGGCGTTGGCCGAGATCGCCGCCAGGCCACTACTGCACCTGCACGTAGCGGCCGTCATGGATCTCGGTGAAGAACACCTTGCGCGTGGTGTCGCCGTTGGCGTCGAAGGCGATCTGCTGCTGCAGGCCTTCGTAAGGACCGTAGGCGAGCGCGGCCGCCTTCATCGTCTCGCCCGGCTTGCGCTTTTTCAGCGCGGTCAGCACGACCGTCGCGGCGTCGTAGGCAGACACCGAACTGTAGCCGGGGCTGCGCTGGAAACGCTTGTAGTAGGCGTCGCTGAACTCCTTGAACCGCGGCGACTCGTCGCTGTGATTGTAGTTCTGCACGATCAGCATGCCCTCGACCACGGCGCCGCCCAGCTCGACCAGCTGCTCGGTGGCGGCCCACTCCGACGCGCCGATCGGTAGCTGCGGCGCCTGCGTGCGCGCCTGCTGGGCCAGGCGCGCCACGTCGAGGGCGCCCGCGACGAAGAACAGGCTGTCCGGCTTGCTGGCGAGCATCCGCTGCACCACCTGGTCGAACGCGGTGTCGGGCGCGGACTCGTAGGCGACTTCGGCGGCGAGCCCTGCGCCCAACGCGGTCACGGCGGAGCGGAACTCCTTCAGCCACGACTCGGTGAAGCTGCGATTGCGCAGGTCGTAGGCGATCGCAATGCGCCGCTGGCCGCGGCCGACCATGACCCTGGCGTAGTCGGTGGCGTTGTCGCGGGTGGTGCGGTTGATGCGGAACAGGTTGTCGTCCTTGCCGTAGAACGCCATCGACGTGATGGTCGGGCTGATCTCGAAGATGCCGGCCTGGCCGGTGATGGGAACGATCACTTCGGCCATGCTGCTGGTGAAGGGGCCGATCACCGCTTCGACCTTCGCCGCCACCAGTTCGCGCGCCGACCTGGCCGCGGTTTCCCGGTCCTGCGCGTCGTCGCGCGAGATCAGCTCCACCATGCGGCCGTCGACGCCGCCGGCCCGGTTGAACTGCTCGACGGCGAGGATCACGCCGTTCTGGCCGGACTGGCCGTTGTCGGAGTTGCGGTCGGACAGGCCGCCGATGAAGCCGACGGGCAGCGGTGCCTGCGGCCCGCAGGCGGTGAGGACGGCAACGGCGGCGGCGGCGAGCGTGATGGATCGCGTAGGCATTGAATTTCTTCCCCCGTGGAGCTTCGGGACACACTTGGGTCTGCGCTAGATTTTATCATCTTTTAGCATATAATCGTCTTTTCGATGCTGCCCCATGCCTGCCAGCCGTCTGGCAGCGATCCCGATGCAAGACTTCGTGCAAGTCAGCCCTCTGTCCGCCGGAGTCGATGTCGGGCGCGATCTTCCGCGGCTGACGCGCTGGCGGCGAGCGTGGGACGGCTCGCTGCGTTTCCGCCTGCTGGCGCTGGGCCTGGTGCCTTTGCTGATCGCCTTTCCGATCGTCATCGCGCTGGTGCTGTGGGTCGGCGGCGAGAGCGCACGCAGTCTGCTGCAGTCGAATCTGCGCAGCAATCTCGCCGGCACCCGGAACTACCTCGATCAGCTGCGGGCGGACGCGGGATCGCGCGTCGGTGAACTGGTCAAATCGGAGCGCCTGAACCCGCTGCGGGGCCGGAATGGGGGCCGCGGCGAACTCGATCGCCTGCTCGCGACCAGCGCCAGGGGCGCCGGGCTCGACTTCCTGATCATCGCCGCGCCGGACGGGACGGTCATCGCGTCGAGCACCGGCGTCGCGCCCGGGCGCCGCCTCCCCGATTCCCACGTCATCCGCGAGGCGGGGCTGGGAATGGTCAATGCGGCCTACGAGCGCATCGAGGCGTCCGATCTGGCCGCCTTTTCGCCGCAGTTCCCCGCGCAGGCGCGGATGGAGTATTCCCCCCTTCCGGAGAGCGGCCCGCAGACCTCCACCCGCGGCCTGCTCATCAACGCCGCGGCGCACTTCCCGCTGACCGTCGACGATGCGGGCGCCATCCTGGTGGGCGGCATCCTGCTCAACAGGAACTTCCCCGTCGTCGAGCGCATGCGGGAAATCATCTTCCCGGTGGGCGCTCTGCCCGGCGACGCCGAAGGGATGACCTCGATCTACGTCGACGACGTCAGCGCCGCCCTCAGCCGGCAGCGCCAGCAGGGACAGCGCAGCATCGGCACGCGCGCGCCGGCGGAAGTCGCCGATCGGGTGATCGGAAGCGGCCAGCCCTGGCTGGGCACGCGCGAGCTGGCGGGGCAGTCGTACATCGCCGGCTACCAGCCGATCGTCGACGGCGACGGCCATCGCGTCGGCATGATCGGCGTCGGCTTTCCCGACGCGCCCTACCTCCGGGTGGCGTGGGTGCTGCTGGGCCTGATTGCCTGCCTGCTGGCGCTCACCATGCTGGTTCTCTCGCTCACCTTCCTCCGTGCCGGACGCGAATTGACGCAGCGCTTGGCGAACATCGGCGAGACCATGACCAGGGTCCGTCGGGGCGATCGCCGCGCCCGCGTCGGCGCGACGCGGCGCGGCGACGAACTCGACCGCCTGGCCCGCGATTTCGACGTCCTGCTCGACACCGTTGCCGCGCAGGATGCGATGCAGCGCGACGCGCAGCAGAGCATCGCCGACGAAGCCTCGCGCCGCCGCGCGCTGTTCGAGCACGAGCGCGACGGGGTCGCCATCCTCAACGCCGACGGCAGCGTGTTCGAGGTCAACCCGAAGTGCGCGGCGATGCTCGGCTACACGATCGAAGAGATGTCGCGGCTTCACGTCGTCGACTGGCAGTCCCGAGGCAGTCCCGCCGACATCGACCGCATCCTCGAAGACGAGGGGCCGGAGGGCAGGTTCTTCGAGACGGTGCATCGACGCAAGGACGGCAGCACGTATGCGGCCGAAGTCTCCACCAGCCGGGCCGAGTGGGGCGACCGGTCGTTCCTGCTCGTCCTGCACCGCGACATTTCGGAGCGGAAGGCGGTCGAGTCCGAGCTGGAAAGCTACCGGCTGGAACTCGAAAGGCTGGTCGACCGGCGCACGCAGGAACTGAACGACCGGTCCGAGCAGCTCAACGCCATCTTCACGCTGAGCCCGGACGGCTTCGTTTCGTTCGACCGCGGCTTCCGGGTCGCGTTCGCCAACCGGGCCTTCCTGCGCATGGTGGGCATGGACAGGGCCGACATCGTCGGGCTGGACGAGGGTGCCTTCTCCGCCGGTCTGGCGGGAAAGTGCCTGCCCCACGCGGCATTTCCCGGCGTCGAAGCGCTGCGGGCGGCGAGGCAAAGGCTCGGCGACGGACCCGAGGCCGACAAGGCGGGCGCCGCTCGACGCCAGCTCATCGAGCTCGACGGTCCCGGGAGCCGCGTGCTCGAGGTCGGCATCAGAATCTCCGAAGCCGACAACGTCTCGCAGATCCTGTACTTCCGCGACGTCACGCACGAGACCGAAGTCGCGCGGATGAAGAGCGAGTTCCTGTCGACGGCGGCACACGAGCTGCGCACGCCGATGGCGAGCATCTACGGCTACGCCGAATTGCTGCAGGCGCGGGAGTTCGACGACGGCGTGCGGCGGGAGCTGCTGTCGACCATCTTCCGGCAGTCGTCGCTGATGGCTTCGATCATCGACGAACTGCTCGACCTCGCCCGCATCGAGGCCCGGCGCGGCAAGGACTTCGTCATCGAGCGGATCGCGCTGCAGGACATCGTCGCCGAAGCCGTCGCCGGATTCAAGCCGGCGGCGGAGCGCCCCCCGCCGGTGATCGCGAAATGCGCCACGCCGCTGTTCGTCGACGCCGACCGCAGGAAGATGCAGCAGGCGCTGCTCAACATCCTGTCCAACGCCTACAAGTATTCGCCCAACCGCGGCGACGTCGACATCGCCTACCGGATCGACGACGACGACGGGAATGCCAGGGTCGGCGTCGAGGTGAGGGACCACGGCATCGGCATGACCGCCGCGCAGGGCAGCCGCGTCTGCGAGCGCTTCTATCGCGTCGACACCTCGGGCCAGTTTCCCGGCACCGGGCTGGGCATGAGCATCGTCAAGGAGATCGTCGAACTCCACGGCGGCGACGTCGAGCTCGTCAGCGAGGTCGGTGTCGGCACGACGGTGACGCTGTGGTTTCCGGCCGCCGCTGCGCCCTGCGCCGCCGCGGCTTCCGGTTGCGTGCCCGCCCTCACTCCCTCCTGATTGACCCCTGTCAACTCGTGCCCCCCGCGCTTGCCGTATCGTCGATTGGGCCGACCGGTTCGCTCAATTCGCCCGCGAAGCGGCCGATGAGGGTGGTGGGGCGAATCGATCCCCGCGCTGGAGCCCCGCCGTCCGCCATGCTTCGTCAACTCCTCCTCCTGCTGTTCGCCGTCGCCGTCGGATCGGCGCAGGCGCGCGATTGCGACATCGCCGCGCACACGGCCGCCATTCCGGGCGGCAGCGTCCACTTCACCCGTGCCGGCAGCGGTCCGCCGGTGGTGCTGCTGCACGGGCTGTTCGCGCAGAAGGAGCAGTGGCACGACCTGTCCTGCGCGCTCGCCGAGGCCGGGTACACCGCGCTCGCGCCCGACCTTCCGGGCTATGGGCAGAGCACGGGCTTCGCGCTGCCGGACTACCGCCTCGACGCGCAGGCCGAGCGCCTCGACCAGTTCGCCGACGCGCTGGGCCTCGCCGGCTTCGACGTCGCCGGCAACTCGATGGGCGGCACGATCGCTGCGCTCTACGCGCGCGAGCATCCGCGGCGCGTGCGCACGCTGGCCTTCATCGGCGCGCCGCTGGGCGTGACGGGCTGGGGGCACGACGTGCGCGAGGCGATGTACGCCGGCGTCAACCCGTTCATTCCGATCGACGGCGCGCAGTTCGATCTCGAGATGCGGCTCCTGTTCGTGACGCCGCCCGCGGTGCCCGCCGACGTGCGCGAAGCGATCGTGCGCGAGTACGAGCGCAACAACCGGCACTACACGCAGGTCTGGAACATCGTCGACCTCGGCGGCAGCGTCCTGCGCGGCGGGCCCAGGGTCTTCGCGCCGACGCTCGCGATCTGGGGCACGCTGGACAAGGTGTTCCCGATCGGCGGCGCCGGACCGCTGCGCCGTCGGCTTCCGCCTCCGGCGTTCGTCGCTCTCGCCGGCGCGGGCCACCTGCCGCAGGTCGAGGCCGCCGATCGCGTCGCGCCGATCTACCTGCACTTCCTCGCCGTGCACCGCGGCGCGCACCCGCCGCCGCACCCGCACCCGCCGCCGCTGCCGCCGCCGCCGCCGCATTAAGGCCCCCATGGAAACCTACCCGAACCGCCTGCATCGCGCGGCGCGTCTCCTGCTCGCCTGTGCGCTCGGAGCGCTGCTGCTCGCCGGCTGCGGCGGCGGCGGGGATGGCGGGGGCGGGGGCGGCGGCGAAACCTCCGGGCTGACGCCGCAGGCGGGCTACATCAACCTCGAGCGCATCGGCTACCACTTCCACTACGGTGCGGGCCTCGGCGGGCGCTACCCCTACACGACGGCCGCCGCGCACGTCTGGTACGCCTACTATCCGGCCGACGGCGGACCGGCGGGCAAGCCGCTGTTCGTGATGCTCAACGGCGGCCCCGGCGCGGCGACCGGGACCAACCTGTTCAGCATGAACACGGCGCCGTACACGCTGGACGCGGAGTACCTGCCGTTCGGCGGCGACCGCTTCGCCAGGAACCAGCACAGCTGGACGGCGATGGGCAACCTGCTCTACATCGACCCGCCGCTGACCGGATTCTCGTACAACACCGCCGACGACGTCGGCACCGACCGCGACCTGGTCGCGCGCGCGGCCGAGATCTTCACCCGCGGCAACCTCAACCCCTACATCGACGCGGCGCAGGTGATCCGCGTCTTGCTGCGCTTCCTGAAGGGCCATCCGGAGCTGCAGGCGCAGGAGGTGATCCTGGTCGCCGAGAGCTACGGCGGGACCCGCGTCTCGGTGATGTTCAACATGCTGCTCTACCCCGACCGCTACCTGGCGACCGGATCGGCCGACTTCCACGACGACGGCCTCGTCGCCGAGATCAGGCAGCACCTGGACGCGGTCAGGATTCCCTACGACAAGGCCGAGCGGCAGTTCGGGAAGCAGATCCTCATCCAGCCGCAGATCAGCGGCAAGCATCAGGACGAGCTGCAGGGCGAGTACTACTGGCGCAAGGACTCGATCTTCTTCGACCTCGCCCGCGCCACCAAGGGTTTTCCGATGGAGACGCTGACCGTCGAGAACTGCCCGCGGCCGATTCCCTACCTGCCGAGGATCGGCCCCGCGGCCTGCGCCGCCGTCTACTTCCTGCCCAAGTTCGACCGCGACCGCTACCACTACGACAAGCCGGCGAACTGGTCCGACGATCTCGAGGCCTTCGCCGCGGGAAGCCTCGTCCAGTACAAGACGCTGTCGACCATCCTCGGGAAGGACGTCGACCTGATCCCCGAACTGCGGGCCGAAGCGCGCGTCGGCAAGAGCTACCGGTATTTCTACACGCGTTCGTTCCGCTGGGAGGACCTGCCCCGGCCCGAGGGCGCCGAGCAGCTGGCGGCCGCCTCTCCGCTCGACGCCAGCCTCGGGACCATGTACGGCCAGATGGCCTCGCAGAAGAGCCGCGAGCAGAGCCGGATACAGGAGAACTGGCCGGTCCTGCAGACGCTGGAGGACCGCTACGGAAAGCTGCCGTACTGGGACCGCTATTTCGAGGAGATGAACCTGATGGCGTACGCCGGCTTCAGCCTCGACTACGTGTGGCTGCCGTGGTACGCGTTCCTGCTCAGTCCCGACCTGTCGTCGAAGTACGGCGACATGTTCCTCGAGAACATCACGCGGGTGAACACCTTCCTCACCGACGCGCAGTACGATTTCGTCATCCACTCGCCGTCGCTGGCCGGCGCGCTGAAGCTCCATTACGAGTTCGTGCGCGACGTCGAGTACGCGCGCGGCACGCGCACCGGCGAGCTGGGCCGTTTCGTCGTCAAGTACCGCGAAGGCGCCTTCAAGGCCGGCGTGACGCCGCCCGACGTCGCGCTCCACTACCCGCACTACGCCCGGTCCGGCCACGCGGTGGCCGCCGCCGAGCCCGGCGAATTCCGTCGCGACGTCGAAGCCTGGCTGAAGTGCGCGGCCGCCGGGTGCTGAACGCTTCGCCGGCCCGACGCGGTGGATGATGGCCGCAGGGACTGGCTGCGCGGCGCGCTGCTGACCGGTGCCGCCGCCGCGTGCCCGGGGCTGCTCTCGGGATGCGCGACCGCCGATCCCGACCGCCGCCGCTTTCCCGACGCGTCGGAGCTGCCGCTCGAACGCAGGATCGCGCAGATGCTGCTGATCGGCTTTCGCGCCATGGACCTGACCGACGACGATCCCGTCGCCCGCGACCTGCGGCAGTACGGCATCGGCGGCGTGATCCTGTTCGACTACGACGCCGTCCTCAAGTGCTACCAGCGCGACATCGCGTCGCCGGAGCAGCTCTCGGCGCTGACCGCATCGCTGCGCGACGATTCGTCGCTGCCGCTGTTCGTCGCCATCGACCAGGAGGGAGGCCGCGTGTCGCGGCTGAAGGAATCGTACGGATTTCCTCCGACCGTGTCCGCGCGCTCGCTGGGACGCGGCAACGATCTCGCGGCGACGCGCAGGCACGCGGGAGAGACCGCCGCGACGCTGCGCGCCGCCGGCATCAACGTCAACTTCGCGCCGGTCGTCGACCTCGACGTGAACCCCGACAACCCGGTGATCGGCAGGTTCGAGCGCAGCTTCTCGGCCGACCCGGCGGTGGTGGTCGCGCACGCGCGCGAGGTGGTGCTGGCGCACGACCGGCGCGGCGTCGCGACCTGTCTCAAGCACTTTCCGGGACACGGCAGCTCGAGCGCCGACTCGCACTTCGGTCTGGTCGACGTCAGCGACACCTGGAGCGAGACCGAACTCGAACCGTACCGGGTGCTGATCGACGAGGGCAACTGCCGGATGGTGATGACCGCGCACATCTACAACCGGCGGCTCGATCCCGTCTATCCGGCGACGCTGTCGCAGGCGACGGTGACCGGGCTGCTGCGCGAGCGGCTGGGGTTCGACGGCGTGGTCGTCAGCGACGACCTGCAGATGGGCGCCATCCGGCAGAACTACCCGTTCGAGACCGCGATCGAGAAGGCCATCCTCGCCGGGGTCGACGTGCTCGACATCTGCAACGAGTCGGTCTACGAACCCGACGTCGCCCCCAGGACCATCGAGCTCGTGGCGCGGCTGACGCGGCAGGGCGTGATCAGCGAGGCGCGGATCGACCGTTCGTACCGCAGGATCATGAAGCTCAAGCGGGCGCTGGCGAATCCGCCGGCGTGAATTGCCGCCGCGGGCGGTCGCGGCGGGCTTACTTGCGCGTCTGCGTCTCGTAGCGCCGGCTGCGGCCGGCGAGGTCGGACAGCGCGGCCAGCGGCGACGCCAGCTGCGGCAGCAGGTCGTCGACGCTGACGATGCCCACCAGCAGCCCGGCGCTGTCCACGACCGGCAGCCGGCGCACGCCGTGCAGCGCCATGATCCGGATCGTCTCGGCGTAGCTCGTCGTCTCCTCGGCGGTGACCAGCCGCCCGACCATCATGTCGCCCAGACGGACCGTCACCGGATCGAGCCCGGCGGCCACGACCTCGACGACGATGTCGCGGTCGGTCACCACGCCCAGCGGCCTGCGGTCGCCGTCGATGCGATCGACGACGACCACGTTGCCGATGTGATGCTGGCGCATCAGCGCGGCCGCTTCGACCGCGGTCATGTCGGGCGTGCCGCAGACGACGCTGCGATGGCATATCTCGCGAATCGACATATCAGGTCCTATGTTCCCGGGATGGCCGGCCGCAACGGGAGCGACGCAGGTGCGCGCCGCGGTCGAGGGAGGCCGGATTCGGGCGCCTTTCGCGTCCCTGCGTCGTTTCGTTTCGTCCGCGCTGGCCCCGCATCGGCATGATACGTGAGGCGCGCGCAAGCCCCTTGACTTCGGTCAACGCGGGCGGCGCGCGGCCCCCTGCCGGTCGACGGATCGCCGGGCGCGACCGCGCTCAGCCGAACGCCAGCGCCAGCCGGCGCACGAATTCCGGCAAGGCGGCGCGCGGCAGGTGGTTGATGCCGGCGGCGCCGACGCGCCCGCCGCCGCCCTCGAACTGGCGGCACAGCGCATCGGCGCCGGTCGGGTTCGCCAGCGGCGCGCGGACGCTGACGGTGTAGCCATCCGCTCCGTCCGGCGAGAGGATGGCGTGCGCCAGCGCAGGGTCGCGCAGCGCGAGGTGATTGCCGAAGGCGCCGCGGACGCGGCGGCTCCACGCGGCGTCGGGCAGCAGGTAGACGCTGGCGCCGGGCAGCGCGCACTCGGGCACCAGCGCCAGCGCGCGGGCAAGATCGTCGCGCCGGACCGCGTTGATGCGCGCGACGATCGGCTCGTCGCGCAGGAACCGGAACGGGTCGGCACAGGGCGCCAGCAGCCGGTACAGCGCCGCAGGATGGATGATGAGGTCGTCCTCGCTGTCGCCGTAGGCGTTGTACGCCAGCGCGTCGCCGAGTTCCTGCAGCGCGCCGATCTCGTCCGCCGCGAGGCCTCGACCCGACGCGAGCGCGCGGGCCGCGTCGCCGAGGTTGTCGCCGAACGCCGCGACGATCGCCCAGAGCTGCTGACTGCCGCCCAGGTGGCGGTCGACGAGCAGGCCGGTGCAGACGCCGGCGTCGGTGTCG
>CAIWHR010000578.1 GCA_903912485.1 uncultured beta proteobacterium
AAGAAAAGAGAGAGACAACATGCAGAATGGATTGAAAGTACGCCTTGGCGCCGTACGCTGCACATGTTGGGCGATTTCATTCCAGATCACGAACTCGAGGCCATTTGGACGCGCATCGGTGCGACGCGCTTCGTGCTATTGGGCTGCGGTGCGGTTGGCTCGTGGGTCGCCGATGGAATTACACGCATGGGCGGCAAGAAATTCCTGCTGGCTGATCCTGATGAGATTGAGATCTCTAACCTGAACCGCTCGTTGTATATCGCTTCCGACGTCGGGAAGCACAAGACAGCGGCATTGGGCCTTAGAATTAGGGCGATTCAGCCTGCCGCGATCGTTCTTGAAGCACGCGACTTAATCGAGACGACAGCTGATTTGGGGCGCCTGATTGACGACGACGATTTGCCAATGGTCGTCATCAGCTGTATCGACTATCCCAATGTCGATGTAGCTGCCGCGCTGGTTAATCGATTTTGCGTTGAACGAGATATTCCATTGGTTGTCGCGGGTGGCTATAACCTTCATTTGTCACTGATCGGCATGACGGTGCTGCCGGGCGTGTCAGCGTGTTTTGAGTGCAGCCTAATCTACCTCAGGGGTTCTGCGGAGCGGGATCGTCCATTGGTTAAGAAGCTGCCACGCCCGTATCGCAATATCGGAAATATCGCGCCGCTGGCGGCCATAACAGCGTCCATCGCCAGCATGGAGGCAATTCGAGCGGCAACAGGAGTGGACCGCCTGCGACCGGCAATGTTGAATCGCCGTGGGGAATTTGATTTTCTTGGCGAGTCGTTTGCTTGGCTAGACATTCCGCGACAAGAAGGATGTCCGGTGTGTTTTGACGTTAAGAAGGCGACGGCCACAGATCTGCGTTCGTAAAGGCTTGCGCCGAGTGTGGCGCTGCAGGGCGCCGGAGCTTGAGCGAGTTGCATCCGCATTCGGTCCGCAAACTTATGTCCCGAGTGTGCAACTAACGGCGATCGGTAATTCCACGGCGACTGCCGGACTACAGCGCTGAAGAAAAGCTACTCAAGACCAAGGGGAAGCGCACCGCCGGAACATCCGGTAGGCGCGCTGCGGGGTGCGGAGATCAGCTTCGGGCTACGCCGCTCGCCGCTTCCAGGGAACGGGAACAACTGCGGACAATCACTGGCTACAATGCCGGACACGGTTAGACTTTCTTCGACGGCGGTGGGCAGGGCGAACCTGCGGACGATCAGGCTCCGCACCTTAACGACTGCCTTGCCGCTGTCATCCCCTCTAGGGCGGTGGGCAGGGCGAACCTGCGGACGATCAGGCTCCGCACCTTAACGACTGTTTCGCCGCCACCCTTCTCCCCTGCCCAGCAACCCGCGTAACTGGCACACAACTGGCACGGCAAGGGCTAGAAACACAAAACCCGGCGCATCGGCCGGGCTAAGTGCTTGATTATTTGGTGGCCAAGGGCGGAATTGAACCACCGACACAAGGATTTTCAGTCCTCTGCTCTACCAACTGAGCTACTTGGCCATCGCGAGACCGACCCTGCACGGCGATCGATCGTCACCTCTCCGCAGCACCCTGAAACATGTCTGGCGTGTGCGGAAGCCAGTCATTCTACCGCATTGCCCGCCCTGCGGGGACAGCCCGGACTGCCGCCGGACTGCCGGCACCGCTCGCGGTCCGCCGCGCATTGTGAAACAATCATCAAAGCAGGCTCCGGCGACAGGCGCCGGGCGCTGTGGATGACGCGTCGTCGCGATGACCCTCCCGGGAACCCGCTTCACACTCGAAGTCACACCCACGATTCCGCCGCGGCTCGGGCGCCTGGCCGAGCTTGCGGACGATCTCTGGTACGCCTGGGATCGCGGGGCTCGCAACCTGTACGCGCGGCTGGATCCCGATCTCTGGCTGGCCGTCGGGCACAGCCCCAAGGCGCTGCTGCGCCAGGTCGACGAAAAGCGCCTGCACCAGGTCGCCGAGGACCAGGGCTACCTCACCAGCTACAGCCGGGTGCTTTCGGCTTACGACACCTACCTCGCGCACCCGCGGCGGCTCGGCGACGGTCTCGGCCCCGACGACCTGGTCGCGTATTTCTGCGCCGAGTTCGGTTTCCACGAGAGCCTCCCGATCTACTCGGGCGGCCTCGGCATCCTCGCCGGCGATCACTGCAAGGCGGCCAGCGACGCGCGGCTTCCGTTCGTCGGCGTGGGCCTGCTCTACCGGCAGGGCTATTTCTTCCAGACCATCGACGGCGACGGCAACCAGCAGGCGACCTACCACGACTCCGATTTCGACTCGCTGCCGATCGAGTCCGCGCGCGATGCCCACGGCGGCGAGGTCCACGTCGCCGTCGACCTTCCCGGTCGCGCCGTCGAGGTGAAGGTCTGGCAGGCGCGCGTGGGCCACGTGCGGCTCTACCTGCTCGACACCGACCTGCCGGCAAACAGCGAAAGCGACCGCGCGATCGCGCACAGGCTCTACGGCGGCGACCGCAACACGCGCCTCGAGCAGGAGATCATCCTCGGCGTCGGGGGCGCACGGGCGCTTGCGGCCATGGGCCTGGCGCCGACCGTGTGGCACATCAACGAGGGCCACGCGGCGTTTCTCGTCCTCGAACGCGCGCGGATGCTGATCAGGACCGGCACCGATTTCGCGGCTGCGCTCGAAGCCGTCGCCGCCAGCACCGTGTTCACGACGCACACGGCGGTCCCGGCGGGTCACGACCATTTCGCGAACGAGACGGTCGACCGCTACTTCGCCGCCTTCTGCCGCGACACCGGCGTCGACCCCGCGGCGCTGCAGGCGCTGGGCCACACGCCGCAGTCCTCCGAATTCAACATGACGGCGCTGGCCATCCGCGGCTCGCGCTACCACAACGCGGTGAGCCGCATCCATCGCGGCGTCAGCGCGGAGATGCTGCGCGACCTGTGGCCGCAGCTCGAGCCGTCCGAGAACCCGATCGACTACGTGACCAACGGCGCGCACGTCCTCACCTTCCTCGCGCCGGAGTGGTACGACATCTTCGACCGGTTTCTCGGCGTCGAGTGGCCGCAGCGGATCACCGACTGCGCGTACTGGGAGCGTCTCGCGCGCATCCCGGACGCGATGTTCTGGAGCGTTCGCGAGTACCTCAAGTCGCAGATGCTTCAGATCGTCCGCCAGCGCGTGCGCACGCAGCTCGTGCGCAACCGCGGCAGCGAAGCGCACCTCGACCGGCTGTTCCGCTTCGCCGACCCCGACAATCCCAACGTCCTGACCGTGGGCTTCGGACGGCGCTTCGCCACCTACAAGCGCTCGACGCTGCTGTTCAGGGACCTCGACGCGCTGCGGCAGATCGTGTGCAACCCGGCGCGGCCGGTGCTGTTCATCTTCTCGGGCAAGGCGCACCCCGACGACCAGCCGGGACAGGATCTGATCCGCCAGATCATGCGCGTGGCGAAAATGCCCGAGTTCGTCGGCCACATCCTGCTGACCGAAGGCTACGACCTGCGGCTCGCGCGTCGCCTCGTCGCCGGCGTCGACGTCTGGCTGAACAACCCGATCCATCCGCTCGAAGCGTCGGGCACGTCGGGGATGAAGGCCGCGATGAACGGCGCGATCAATCTCTCGGTGCTCGACGGCTGGTGGGACGAGGGCTACGACGGGGGCAACGGCTGGGCGATCAAGCCGGCGTCGGACCGCATCGACCAGTCGACGCGCGACCTCGACGAGGCGCGCACGCTCTACGAGATCCTGCAGGATCACATGCTGCCGCTCTACTACGCGCGCAACGGCCTCACCCACTCGCCGGGGTGGGTGAAGATGGCCAAGCGCGCGATGACGACGATCCT
Source organism: uncultured beta proteobacterium (assembly GCA_903912485.1). Classification (GTDB taxonomy): domain Bacteria; phylum Pseudomonadota; class Gammaproteobacteria; order Burkholderiales; family Casimicrobiaceae; genus CAIWHR01. The sequence continues at coordinate 3,810 of CAIWHR010000578.1, forward strand.
GCCGCGCTTCAACGCGGACCGGATGCTGTCCGAGTACGTGACCAGGTTCTACGCTCCCGCGGCCAAGCGCGGCCGCGAGTACGTGGCCGCCGACT
>CAIWHR010000579.1 GCA_903912485.1 uncultured beta proteobacterium
TCGCCGCGGGCGGCAAGGTCGCCGCGGTCGCGCTCGACGTCCGCGACTCCGCCGCCTGCGCCGCGGCGGTCGAGCGCGTCGCCGACCGCTGCGGCAGGATCGACATCCTCGTCAACAACGCCGGCGTGACCCGCGACAATCCACTGGCCGCGTTCGACGACGACGACGTCGCCGCGGTCCTCGACACCAACGTGACCGGCGTGTTCAACATGGCGCGCGCGGTGGTGCCGTACATGACGTCGCAGCGCGCGGGCACGATCATCAACCTCTCTTCGGTCGCCGCCGACAAGGGCGGCCGCGGCCAGACCAACTACGCGGCGAGCAAGGGGGCGATCAACGCCTTCACGCGTGCGCTGGCGGTCGAGCTCGCGCCGCGCAGGATCCGCGTCAACGGCGTCGCGCCGGGCGTGATCGAGACCGACATGTCGGCCGACGTGCGCGAGCAGTCGGGCGACGAAGTGCTGAAGAAGATCCTGCTCCGGCGCTACGGCAGGCCGGAAGAGGTCGCATACGCAGTGTGGTTTCTCGCCTCGGCCTACGCGAGCTACGTGACGGGGCAGATCTTCGGTATCGATGGCGGCTTCAAAATGGAGTGACGACGATGGCGCAAAAAGAAATCACCAAAGATGAAATCATGGCGGTCTTTCCGACGGTCGCCGAGACGATGGCCGACGCGCTCGGCTGCGACGTCGAGGACATCAAGATCGACGTGTCGCTGATCGAGGGCCTCGACGCCGAGTCGATCGACTTCCTCGACATGGTCTTCCGGCTGGAGCGTGCGTTCAAGATCAAGATCCCGCGCGGCAAGATCGTCGAGAACGCGCGCGGAACGCTGTCCGAGGCGGAATTCGAGCAGAAGGGCATCGTCACCGACGTCGGCCTGGCACAGCTCAGGAGCTATCTGTCCGAGGTTCCCGCCGACCGCTTCAAGCCGTCGATGAAGGTCAAGGACATCCCGCGGCTGTTCACGCCCGAAACGTTCTGCAAGCTGGTGATCACCGCGCAGCGCGAAGTCGGCGCAGCCGCCTGATGCCAAGCGTGCCGGTGCGCCTGCATGGCTGATCACTTCGAGGCATTCTCGTTCGTCGACCGCATCACGGCGCTGGAGCCGGGGCGGCGTGCGCGCGGGAGCTTCGCCGTGCCGCGCGACGTGCCGTCGTTCCCGCCCTGCCTCGTCGCCGAGGCGGTGGGCCAGCTGGCGGCGTGGGTCGCGATGGCGCAGCTCGCTTTCCGCGGCCGGCCGGTCGCCGCGCTCGCCAGCGAAACGCGGTTCCGCGGCGACGTGGCGCCCGGCGACACGCTGGAGCTCGGCGTCGAGATCGACAGCTGCGACGACGACGCGGTGGCGTACTCCGGCTGGGCGAAGCGCGGCGGCGACACGGTGATCGAGCTCGTCGACTGCCTCGGCCCGATGCTGCCGGTCGCGGAGTTCGACTCGCCGGCGGCGCTTGCCGGGCGCCTGGAACTGCTGCGCGGCGCCGGCGCCGAACCCGGTCGCTTTCGCGGCGTCGCGATGCCGGCGATCGTTCCCGGCGGCCGCGTTCCGGGCGAGAGCCTCGCGGCGACGCTCGCCGTGCCCGCGGCGGCGCCGTTCTTCGCCGACCACTTCCCGCGCCGCGCGGTGTTTCCGGCGACGCTGCTGCTCGACGCGCAGATCCGCCTCGGCCTGCAGCTCGCGCGCGAGGCCGCGGACCTGCCCGCCGGCAGCGAGCCGGTGCCTTCCAGGATGACGCACGTGAAGATGCGCTCGTTCATCGCCCCGGGCACAACGCTGACGCTGGCGGCGCAGCGCGCGCCTTCGGGCGAGCCGCGGATACTGCTGAGCGCGCAGGCGGACGGAAAATCGGTCGCCACCGCGCGGATGGAATACACGATGCGGAAGGCGGCATGACGACGAAGAGGCGCGTCGCGGTCACCGGGCTCGGGCTCGTCACGCCGGTCGGCAACGACGTTGCGACGACGTGGGACGCGCTGCTCTGCGGCCGCGGCGGCGGCGCCGAGATCAGCGTGTTCGACGCCAGCGGCTTCCCGGTGCACATCGCCGCCGAGGTCAAGAACTTCAATCCCGACGTCATCGGCGACCGCAAGCTGCTCAAGCTCGCCAACCGCTCGCACCGCTTCGCGCTCGCGGCCGCCGAACAGGCGCTGGCCGACGCCGGCATCCGCCCGACCGCGGCCGACGCGACGCGCTGGGGCTGCGCCGTCGGCGCCGGCATGATGAGCGTCGACTTCGGCGACCTCTCCGGGATTCACCGGCACTCGGTCGTCGACGACGTCCTCGACCCGGCGCGGCTCCTCACCGACGACCGCGCCAACGATCCGCTGGCTTTCTGCCGCAGCGCGTGCATTTCGGGGCTGTCGCTGCTCACGCGCCGCTACGGCATCGAGGGCTACGCGACGTCGGTGCACACCGCCTGCGCTTCGGGCGGGCAGGCGCTGGGCACCGCGATGAAACTGATCCGCCGCGGCAGCGTCGACCGCGCGCTGGCCGGCGGCTTCGACTCGATGATCAGCCCGATCGGCATCTCGGGCTTCTGCCTGCTGTCGGCGCTGTCGCCCGACAACGCCGCGCCGCAGCGCGCGAGCCGCCCCTTCGACGCGACGCGCAACGGCTTCCTGCTGGGCGAGGGCGCAGGCTTCCTGGTGCTCGAGGAGTGGGAGTCTGCGCGCCGGCGCGGCGCGCGCATCTACGCCGAGCTCGCGGGCGACGGCAATTCGCTGTCGAGCTACCGCATCACCGACTCGCCGCCCGACGGCGACGGCCCGATCCAGGCGATGCGCCAGGCGCTCGCCGACGCCGGCGCGACGGTCGGCGATGTCGACTACCTCAACGCGCACGGGACGTCGACGCCGATGAACGACCGCAGCGAGACCGCGGCCACGCGCGCGGTGTTCGGCGCCGACGCCGATCGCGTCGGCGTGAGCTCGACCAAGAGCACGATGGGCCACCTGATCGCCGCCGCCGGCGCGGTCGAGGTCGCCGTCTGCGCGCTGGCGATCCACCGCGGCGAGATGCCGATCAACGCCAACCTGACCGAACGCGACCCCGACTGCGACCTCAACCTCGTCACCGGATCGCCGCGCCGGCAGCGCATACGCGTCGCGATGTCGAACTCGTTCGGCTTCGGCGGCTCGAACAGCTGCGTCGTGCTGCGCAACCCGGAAGACGTCGACGGCGCCGGCGCCGTGCGCGCGTGACGCCGCCACCCCCGACCCCCATGGCCAACTCCAGAATCGTCATCACCGGCACCGGCGCCGTCTGCGCCGCCGGCAAGCATCCCGACGACATCTTCACCGCGGTGTGCGAAGGACGGTCGGCGATCGGCGAGATCGGGCAGTGGGACACCACGGGCTGGCCGACGCGGGTCGCCGGCGAAGTCGCCGACTTCAACGCGCGCGAGATGGTCGAGGACCGCAAGCTGCACAAGCTGATCCGCCGCAGCGACCTGTTCGGGCTCTACGCCGCAGGCCGCGCGATCGACGGCTCGGGCCTGCTGCCGCACCGCGCCGCGCTCGATGCCGGCGCCGCGGCGACCTGGAGCGACCGCACCGGCGTCTACGTCGGATCGGGCAGCGGCAACTACGAAAACCAGTACGACTTCTTCCCGCTGCTGACGGTGGCCGGCGGCGACCTGCCGACCTTCGGCCGCGAACTCGGCAACACGGTCAACCCGATGTGGCTGCTGCGCTCGCTGCCCAACAACGTGCTCGGCCACATCGGCATCAAGTACGGGTTCAAGGGCTCCAACGCCTGCATCACCAACCACTCCTGCAGCGGCACGCTGGCGGTCATCGAGGCCGCCGCGGCGCTGGCCGCGGGCGAAGCCGAGCGCGCCGTCGCGGTCGGGCACGACACGCCGATCGAGCCGCAGATGCTGCTCTACTACTCCCGGCTGGGGCTGGTCGCCCCCGCCACGCTGTCGCCGTTCGACGCCGCGCGCGACGGCAGCCTGTTCGGCGAGGGCGCCGGCGCGCTGGTGCTGGAGACCGAAGCCTCGGCCGCGGCGCGCGGCGCGACCATCGTCGGCGAAGTCCTCGGCAGCGGCTACGCCGGGGAAGCGCTGGGGCTGCTCGCGGTGCGCGAGGACGGCGACGGGCTCGCGCGCGCCGTTCGCGAGGCGCTCGCCAACGCCGGGCTCGCGCCGGGGGACGTCGGGATGATCGTCGCCCACGGCAACGGCACGCGGGCTTCCGACGCGTCGGAGGCCGCCGCGCTGCGCTCCGTGTTCGGCGCGGCGGCGCCGCCGGTCACCGCGTTCAAGTGGGCTTTCGGCCACCTGATCGCCGCCGCCGGCATCCTCGAGACCACGCTGGCGCTGGTGGCGCTGCGCCGGCGCATCGTTCCCGGCATCGCGACGCTGACGCAGCGCGATCCCGACTTCGCCGGCCTGCCGGTGTCCTGCGCGCCGCAGACGCCGACGAGCGACGTCGCGCTGATCCTCTGCCGCGGGTTCGCGGGGACCAACGCCGCGCTGCTCGTCCGCGCCGCGTAGCGACCCCGCGGCATGGCGGACACCGGCGCCAGTTCCAGCCGCTGCGGCATCGACACCGTCGACATCGCGCGGATCGAGCGGCTGCTGCGCGACACCCCCGCCGCGGATCTCGCCCGGCTCTTTTCCGCGCAGGAGATCGAGGACAGCGGCGACGGCGCCGGCCGCGCCGCGAGCCTCGCCGCGCGCTTTGCCGCCAAGGAGGCCTGCGCCAAGCTGTTCCCGCGCGAACTGGCGCTGGGCGCGATCGAGCCCGCCGACTTTTCGGTCGCACGCGACAACTACGGCGCGCCGCAGGTCGTGGCGAGCGCGAATGCGCAGGCGGTGCTCGGCCGCCATCGCATCCGTTCGATATCGCTGTCGCTGACGCACGACCGCTCGAGCGCGTCGGCGGTGGCGCTGGCCGAGCGCGGCGAGACCGAGGTGCCTGCCGTCGGCCGCTTCCTCTACCGCTTCCTGCCGCTGCGCCGCGACGTCGTGCAGGGCAACCTGCGCCGCGTGTTCGGCGACACCGTCCCGGAAGCCGAGATCGAGCGGCTGGCGCAAGCGCATTACGGCCATCTCGCGCGGCTGGCCGGCGAGTTCTTCCGCTTCCGCTGGCTGTCGGCGGCGCAGAAGCAGGCGCTGGTGCGCGTCGAGAACGTCGACGCGTTCATCGAGGCCCGCGCGCAGGGCAAGGGCATCCTGATCCTCACCGGCCACCTCGGCAACTGGGAGGTCGCGACCATCGCCGGCATCGCCAACTTCCCCGAGATGCGCGGCAAGTTCCACTTCGTGCGCCGCGCGATCAAGCCCGCGTGGCTCGACCGCCTGGTCACCCGCCGCTTCCAGCAGGCGGGCTTCGGCGTACTGCCCAAGCGTGGCTCGCTCGACGCCATGCTGGAGCGCCTGGAGCAGGGCGACGCGATCGTGTTCCCGTTCGACCAGCATGCGCGGCCGCCCGACGGCATCGAGGTCGACTTCTTCGGGCACCCGGCGTGGACGTTCAAGAGCCTCGCGATCATCGCGTTGGCCACCGGCGCGCCGGTGCTGCCGGCCACCGCCTGGCGCGAGCCCGACGGAACGCACGTGCTGCGCTTCGACCGCTCGATGGCGCCGATCGAGTGCGACAACACGGGAGAGGCGATCCGGCGCAACACGCGCGAATACAACAGGATCCTGGAAGGCCTGATCCTGCGCCACCCGGAACAGTGGTACTGGGTGCACCGGCGCTGGAAGCGCGCGACGCCAAGATCCTCGCGGGCCAAACGCTGATTTTTCATCGGCCCTGGCCCTGTCTCGACTCGCCAGGCCATCGCCGGCTGCACGACGCCGTTGCCGGCCCAACCGTTACCCCGCGAGAGCGGGGCTCCGAGTCATTGCTCCCGCACCGCACGCCGGAGCGCATTTTCACCAAACGGTATAATCTTGGAACTCGCCACCGTAATTGGGATTGCCCATGCCTTCTCGCACCCATCTCCCAGACATGTGCGCTGCCTGCACGTCGACGCCGTGAGGAGCATTCCGCTGTTAGCCGCCAGCGGACCTGATATCACGCGCCAGCCAACGTTCGCTATGCGTCATGTATTGATCGTGCAACTGCTGACCATCGGCCTGGGATACCACCGGCTCGGACGGTCTCCTTCGGCGCACGGCCCGCGTCATTGGTCGTGAAGTCGCCACGACGCATCAAGATCTTGATCGTCAAGCGCGACAAGATTGGCGACCTACTGCTAACGACGCCGCTCATCGCGCATCTACACCAAGCGCTGCCGGACGCGAAGATCCACGTGCTCGCCAACGACTACAATTCTTGGGTGGTTGCCGACAATCCGCACGTCACGCGTGTCTGGGTCTATCGCCGGACGCGGCATGCGGGAGCGGTGAGAATCTCGGCTGCTTTAGGCCAAGTACGGCAATTCTTTGCGCTTCGGGCCGAACACTTTGACATCGCAATCGCGGCCGGTGGCGACGAATCGCCACGTGCAATCCGCCGCGCGCTAGCCGCGGGGGCAGCGCGCACGATCGCCTATGTCGCGGGCGGCGGGCGTTATCGTGGCCTCACGGACTCGCTTCCCGTGCCGCAGTTTGGGCACGAAGCGCAACGCATGATGGGCCTGCTAGCACCGTTGGGTCTCGACTCGCCCGTCGCTATGCCCGGCCCGGTGTTTCGGGCCCCTGCCGCTTGGCGGACTTCTGCAGCACAATGGCTCGACGAGGCCACATTTGAAGCAGGCCGCTATGTCGTGATCGGCATCTCCGCGCGACTTCCGGCAATGCAGCCGTCCAAGGTGCAGGTGCTGCGGTGGGCGCGGCGACTGCACGACGAATACGGGTTCGCCACCGCACTGCAGTCGACGCCTGGGGGGGCCGACAACAAACTTTATCCCGGCAGCGACGCATTGGCGCGGAGCATTCTGGCGGCCGCTCCACCGTATCTTAGGTTGATGCCAGATGGTTTGCCGGCTGCGGTAGGCATCATGGATTTGGCGCGAACGAGCGTGCTGCCGGAGAGCGGCCTGATGCACCTCGCTGCGACGAGTTCGGGGGGGGTGGTGGCACTATGGGCCGACGCGGCACTGCATTCGACATCCGCGCGCTGGGGCCCCCTAGGCCCGCGTGCATTGGTCGTCAATGCGCCGCTGGCCGTAACTGACCTTGACGATGCGGCCATATTCGCCGCGCTCGCAACGCGACTTGGTGACCGAGTTGTGGGCCACCCCCGCACGATATAATTCGGCGACCCCCGGCGCCCGCTCGGCGCCGGCCGGCAACCCGACCCCGCCGATGATCGCCCACTGCACGCGCTGGCTGCACATCGCGACGGCAGCCTACCTCCTCCTGGTGGCCACCAGCGCGCTCAATTTCTGGCGCTCGCTGGCGTTCGGCTTGGGCGGGATGTTTGCCCTCGCGCTGTGGACCGCCGGATGGCGCGGCCTCGCGCCGCGCGTGCCTTCGCCCGGCGCGGCGGTGCTGGTCACGCTGGGCATCTGGAGCGCCTGGGCCTGCGCGTCGCTGGCGTGGTCGGTCGACCCTGTCTACACCGCGCACGAACTGAAGCACGACATCGGCTACAGCCTGATCGTCATGCTGACGTTCTACGTCGCGGCGGGAACGGTCCACGGCTGGCCGACGGTGCTCCTCGCGGCGCTTGCCGGCTTCGCACTGGTCGCCGCGTTCGCGCTGGGACTCGCCACGTCGCCGGTCGGCTGGGAGCCGGGCGCCTGGCACGGCGGCGTCGGCGCCTACTCGACCTACGTCGTGCTCATCGCCCCGCTGCTGCCGATGCTGCTCGCCCGGCCGCCCTCCGGCTTCGGCCGGAACCGGGCGACGCTGCTGTTCGGCGTCGCGCTGGCATCGCTGCTGCTCGCCACCGCACGGCTCACCGACAACCGGATGGTCTGGCCCGCGCTCGCCGCCGTCTACGTGACGATGGCGGTGCTCGCCGCCATCCGCTGGCGCGCCGCGGTCGCGAGCACGCCCGCGCGATGGATCGTGCCGCTGCTCGCCCTGCTGGTGGTCCTCACCGGGCTGTTCGTGAACGTCGCGCAGGAGAAGTCGCACCAGTACTATCCGGACCAGACGACGGTGGCGACGCTTGCCGGCGATCCGCGCTTCGCGCTGTGGGGCTACACCGCCGAGCGCATCGGTACGCGCCCCTGGGGCGGCTACGGCTTCGGCAAGCTGATCCTCGCCGACGAGTTCCGCCAGACGCTGGGTGACCCGATGCTCACGCACGCGCACAACGTCTTCCTGAGCCAGTGGCTGCAGCTGGGCGCCGTGGGCGCCGGCGCTTTCGTGGCGCTGCTCGGCGCGCTGGCGTGGCGCTTCTCGCGCTTCCTGCGCGCGCCGAACGACACGCTCGCGGTGGTCGGCATCGTCGGGCTGGCGCTCGTCGCCGGCTTCGTCGTCAAGAACGTGGCCGACGATTTCCTGCTGCAGAGCAACGCGAAGGAATTCTGGGCGCTGACCGCGATGCTGCTGGGCTTCGGCTGCGCGCAGGAAAAGGCGATCGCGGGCGCCGCCGCGCCGGCCTGAGCGCCCGCCCGCGGCACGGCGGGCGACCACCACCGACCGGCGTGTGCGCCGTCAGTCGTCGCGGAACTGCCGCGCCGCAAGGCGCGCGTAGACGCCCTGCGCCGCGAGCAGCTGGTCGTGCGTCCCCTGTTCGGCGATGCGCCCGCCGTCGAGCACGACGATGCGGTCGCAGTGCTCGACCGTCGACAGCCGGTGCGCGATGACGATCGTCGTGCGCCCCCGCATCAGGTGATCGAGCGCAATCTGGATCAGGTGCTCGGACTCGGTGTCGAGCGCGGACGTCGCCTCGTCCAGGATGAGGATCGGCGCGTCCTTGAGGATCGCGCGCGCGATGGCAATCCGCTGCCGCTGGCCCCCGGAGAGCCGGATGCCGCGCTCGCCGACGACGGTGTCGAAGCCCTTCGGCTGCGTGCGGATGAAGTCGAGCGCGTTGGCCGCAGCCGCGGCGCGCTCGATCGCCTCCTGCGGCGCGCCGGTCATCGTCCCGTAGGCGATGTTGGCGGCGATGGTGTCGTTGAACAGCACGATCTCCTGGCTCACCAGCGCGATCTGCCGCCTCAGGTCGGCGATCCTGATCGCCGACAGGTCCTGCCCGTCGAGGCGCAGGCGCCCGGCGGTCGGCGCGTAGAAGCGCGGGATCAGGTTGACGAGCGTCGTCTTGCCGCCGCCGGAGGGCCCGACCAGCGCCACCGACTCGCCCGGCGCGATGTCGAGGCTGATGTCGTCCAGCGCCGACGGGCCGTCGTCGTGGTAGCGCTTGGTCACGTGCTCGAAGCGGATGCCGCCTTTGGCGCGCGCGACGGCGACGGTGCCGGTGTCGGCCTCCGGCGGCTCGTCGATCAGCGCGAACACGCTCTCGGCGGCGGTGAGGCCGCGCTGGATGACGCCGGTGACGTTGCCCAGCGTCTTCAGCTGGTTGAGCAGGTGCAGCAGCGCAAAGATGTAGGTGACGAAATCGCCGGCGCCGTACTGGCCGCCCGCGCTCTGGCGGATCGCGACCCACAGGATCACGCCGACGGCGACCGACACGATGATCTGGTTGATCGGCGTGCCCAGCGCCGCCGCGGCCGACTGCTTGGTGATTGCGACGCGCAGGCGATCGGCGGCGGCGCGCAGCCGCGAGCTCTCGTAGGCCTCGCCGCCGAACACCTTGACCACGCGGTGGGCGCCGATCGCCTCCTCGAGCGCGTGCGTCAGCGCGCCGGTGCGCTGCTGGACGAGCCCGCTGACGCGCTTGACCCGCTTGTTGATCTTCCTGATCGCGTAGCCGACCAGCGGAAACGCGGCGAAAGCGATCAGCGTCAGCTGCCAGTTCATCCACAGCAGGTACGCGAGCATGAACGCGATCGTCAGCGTATTGCGGATGGCGACGGTGACCGCCTCCGACGCGGTCGAAGCGACCTGCTGCGCGTCGAAGGTCACCTTCGACAGCAGGAAGCCCGCCGAGCTCGCGTCGTAGAACGGCGTCGGCAGCCGCAGCAGGTGGTCGCAGGCCTGGCAGCGCAGGTCGAACACGACGCGCGAGCCGATCCAGGCGAGCCCGTATTCGCTGACGTAGGACCCCACGCCTCGCAGCACGAAGACGCCGACGATCATGAACGGCAGGTACCTGGTCTGCGCGGCGTCGACGGCGCCGATGTTGTTGAGCAGCGGCTGGATGATCCGCAGCATCATCACGTCGGTCGACGCGGTGACCAGCATGCCGATCATGCAGAAGCCGAAGATCGCCTTGTAGGGGCGGACGTAGCGCAGCAGCCGGCGGTAGAGTTTCACGGACGAGGGCGAAGAACCCGGGTGGGGTTGGGCCGGACAGCGGCTCGGGGGGATTATATCGGAGCCCGGGGGGGCGCCCGCCGCCGGGCCTGCCCCCTCCGCTATAATCTTCTGCTGCTGCCTTCCCGGGGGATGCGCGCGGCACGCCGGCACGGCGCTGCTTTCGCCAACACGATGAGCCACTACCAGCGCCACGTCTTCTTCTGCTGCAACCAGCGCGAAGCGCCGGAGAAGTGCTGCAACGAATTCGGCGCGGCCGACCTGCACCAGTACGCCAGGGAGCGCGTCAAGGCGCTCGGACTCGCCGGCCCGGGCAAGACCCGCATCAACCGCGCGGGCTGCCTCGACCGCTGCGAGGAAGGGCCGGTGCTCGTCGTCTACCCGGAGGCGGTCTGGTACACGTACGTCGACCGCCACGACATCGACGAGATCATCGACCGCCACGTCGTCGGCGGGCAGGTCGTCGAGCGGCTCAGGATTTGACGCCCAAGACGACCGAGCGGCGCACGATCCCCGGGCCGGCGGGCGCGCTCGAGGTCGTCGTCAACGCGCCGCTGGGGACGCCGGCGTCGGCGCTGCGCGGGATCGCGCTGGTCGCGCACCCGCACCCGCTGCACGGCGGCACGCTCGACAACAAGGTCGCGCAGACGCTGGCCCGGACCTTCTTCGCGCTGGGCTACGCCAGCGTGCGCTTCAACTTCCGCGGCGTCGGCGCCAGCGAAGGCGCGTTCGACCAAGGCATCGGCGAGACCGACGACGCGCTGGCGGCGCTGGCGTGGGCGCGCACGCGCTTCGGCGCGGCGGCGCGCGTCGTGCTGGCCGGATTCTCGTTCGGCTGCTTCGTGCAGACGCGCGTCGCGCAGGCGATCGCCTGCGAGCGGCTGGTGCTGGTCGGGCCGGCGGTGGGGCGGTTCGCCGTCGGCGGCGTCCCCGCCGACACGCTCGTCGTCCACGGCGAGGAAGACGACGTCGTGCCGCTGGCCGACGTCTTCGCCTGGGCGCGGCCGCAGGCGCTGCCGATCGTCGTGTTTCCCGGCTGCGGGCACTTCTTCCATGGCCGGCTGCCGCAGCTGCAGGACGTGATCACCCGCGCGTGGCGGCCGGGCCACCCGGTGCTGCCCGGCGCATGATGGCCAAGGGCGCACCGCCGAGCGACGACGGCGTCGTGCTGCGCGTCGCGGGGCTGCGCAAGTCCTACGGCGACAGCGAGGTCGTCCGCGGCCTCGATTTTTCGATCCGCCGCGGCGAGTGCTTCGGCCTGCTCGGCCCCAACGGCGCGGGCAAGACGACGACGCTGCGCTGCTGCCTCGGTCTGATCGACCCCGACGGCGGCTCGATCGAGCTCGTCGGCCTGCCGGTGCCGCAGGCGGCGCGCGCGGCGCGCGTCCGCGTCGGCGTCGTTCCGCAGATGGACAACCTCGATCCGGATTTCACCGTCACCGAGAACCTCGTCGTCTACGGCCGGTATTTCGGCATCCCCTACGCGACGCTGCGCGCGCGGATTCCGAAGCTGCTCGAATTCGCCGGGCTGTCGAGCAAGGGCGACGTCGGCATCCGCACGCTGTCGGGCGGGATGAAGCGGCGGCTCACGCTCGCCCGCGCGCTGGTCAACGATCCCGAGCTGCTGATCCTCGACGAGCCGACGACCGGGCTCGACCCGCAGGCGCGGCACCTGATCTGGAACGGCCTGCGCCAGCTGCTGTCGCAGGGCAAGACGATCCTGCTCACGACGCACTTCATGGACGAGGCCGAGCGGCTCGCGACCCGGCTGGCGGTGATCGATCACGGCGTGATGATCGCGTCGGACACGCCGCAGGCGCTGATCCGGGCGCACGTCGAGCCCGAGGTAATCGAGGTCTTCGGCGACGAGGCGCTGGCGTGGGCCGACGCGCACGGCCGCGCGCTGGCGACGCGCCTCGAAACGGCCGGCGAGACGGCGTTCTGCTACGCGACCGACCCCAAGCCGCTGCTCGCCGCGCTGGCGGACGCCCCGGGCCTGCGCTACCTGCACCGGCCGGCGAACCTCGAAGACCTGTTCATCAAGCTCACCGGTCGCGAGCTGCGCGATTGAGCCCGCTGCGACCCGGCGCCGCCGTCGCGGCGGTGGCGCGCGCCGCGGGCGATATACTCGCGCCATGATCGCCGCCGTCTACTTCCGCCCGCCCGAATTCTCGCTGCGCTGGATCCACGTCTGGCGGCGCAACCTGCTGGTCTGGAAGAAGCTGGCGATCGCCAGCGTGCTCGGCAACATCGCCGATCCGCTGCTGTACATGCTGGCGCTGGGCTACGGCATCGGCGCCTTCGTGCCGGAAGTCGGCGGCATGAAGTACATCGCGTTCATCGGCACCGGGATGGTCTGCCAGAGCGCGATGTTCACGTCGAGCTTCGAGGCGATGTACTCGGCGTTCTCGCGGATGCACATGCAGCGGACCTGGGAGGCGATCATCAACGCGCCGCTGTCGCTCGACGACGTGATGTTCGCCGAGTGGATGTGGGCGGCGTCGAAGGCGGTGGTGTCGACGGCCGCGATCCTCGCCGTGATCCTGCTCTTGGGCTTCGGCCATTCGTGGCTCGCGGTGTGGGTGCTGCCGCTCGGCTTTCTGATCGGCCTCACCTTCGGCGCCTTCGGCCTGGTGATGAACGCGCTCGCCCCCGGATACGACTTCTTCACCTATTTCTTCACGCTGGTGCTGACGCCGATGCTGCTGCTGTCGGGGGTCTTCTTTCCGGTCGCGCAGATGCCGCCGGCGCTGGCCGCGGCGGCCGAATTCCTGCCGCTGAAGCACGCAATCGACCTCGCGCGGCCGCTCTTGACCGGCACGGCGCCCGCTGCGGTCGCGCTGCACGTCGCGGTGCTCTTCGCCTACGCCTGCGTCGCGTACTTCGCCGCGCTGGTGCTGACGCGCCGCCGGCTGCTGAAATGAGCAAGTCGGAATCCTTCTTCGCCCCCTGCCCGCGCGGGCTCGAAGCGCCGCTGGCGGCGGAGCTGGCCGCGCTCGGCGCGGCGTTCGTCACGACGACCGACGGCGGCGTCGGCTTCGCCGGCGCGCTGGAGCTCGCCTACCACGCGAACCTCGAGTCGCGGCTCGCGAGCCGCATCCTCTGGCAGGTCGCGCACGGCCGCTACCGCAGCGA
>CAIWHR010000580.1 GCA_903912485.1 uncultured beta proteobacterium
CAGGGCAGCCGCCGGCCGTCGCTGCGGTGCAACTGCCGCCCGCGGGCGGGCGGCCGGGCACGGCCGCCGCCGACGCCACTGCCGAGCAGCGCGCCTACGACGCCGCGCTCGACCTGTTCAAGGGCGGCAATTTCGGCGGCGCCGTCGGCGCCTTCACGGCGTTCACCAAGGCGTACCCGAAGAGCCCGCTGGCGCCGTCGGCGCAGTACTGGATCGGCAACGCCCATTTCGCGCAGCGCGATTTCCGCGCCGCGATCGCGAGCCAGAAGCAGCTGCTGGCCGCGTATCCCGACAGCCAGAAGGTTCCCGACGCGCTGCTCAACATCGGCAGCTCGCAGTTCGAGCTGGGCGACGGCGCGGCCGGCCGCAAGACGCTGGCCGACCTGGTCGCGAAATACCCGCAGTCGGACGCCGCGGCGAAGGCCCGGCAGCGGCTTTCGGCGCGCTGAGTTCGCAGTCGGCACGGGCTGCCGTGAAGCCCGCGTCGTTCGCCGCACGCGTCGCCGCCTGGCAGCGCACTCACGGGCGCCACGACCTCCCCTGGCAGAACACCCGCGACGCCTACCGGATCTGGCTGTCCGAGGTCATGCTGCAGCAGACGCAGGTGGCGACGGTCACGCCCTACTACCTGCGCTTCCTGGCCGAGTTTCCCGACGTGCGCGCGTTGGCCGCCGCGCCGCTGGCGCGCGTGCTCGAACACTGGAGCGGGCTCGGCTACTACCGGCGCGCGCATCACCTGCACGCCGCGGCCCGGGCGGTGGTGGCGCTGCACGGCGGCGTGTTTCCGGACGACGCCGCGGCGCTCGCCGCGCTGCCGGGGATCGGCCGCTCGACCGCGGCGGCGATCGCCACCTTCGCCGGCGGCGCACCGGCGGCGATCCTCGACGGCAACGTCAAGCGCGTGCTGGCGCGGCACCGCGCCGTCGCGGGCTTTCCGGGCACGGCCGAGGTCGAGCGCGCGCTGTGGCGCCTCGCCGAGGCGCTGCTGCCCAGGCGCGGTGCCGTGGCCTACACGCAGGGGCTGATGGACCTCGGCGCGACGGTGTGCACGCGCGGCACGCCTCTGTGCGGCGAATGTCCGGTCGCCGCCGACTGCGAGGCGCGGATCACGGCGCGCACCGCCCTCCTCCCGACGCCGCGGCCGAAGCGGCAACTGCCGCACCGGACCGTGCGCGTGCTGGTCATCGAGCGCGCCGGCGAGATCCTGTTCGAGCGGCGGCCCGCGGCCGGCATCTGGGGCGGCCTGTGGAGCCTTCCGGAGGCGGCGCCCGACGACGACGTCGCACGGCACTGCCTGGCGCGCTTCGGCGCCGTCGTGACCGTCGGCGCCGCGCTGCCGCCGATCGCGCACGGCTTCACGCATTACCGGCTGACGATCGAGCCCCAGCGCATCGGCGTGGCCGCGTGGCCGTCGCGCGCCGAAGCGCCCGGCCTCGCGTGGCTGACCCCCGGCGCCGCGCGCGCCGCGGCACTTCCCGCGCCGATCAGGCGCCTGCTGCGCGACCTCTGAGCGTCGGGGCCGCGCCGCCGGGGCCGCAGCCCCTGCCTGTCAGCGCTCGGGCGGATGCCAGTCGCGAAGGTCGTCGGGCAGCAGTCCGGCGGCGTCCGGGTGCGCGCGGCGAAACGCCGCCAGTTCCTTGGCCGCGTCGTCGACGCGGCCCTCGGCGCGCAGTTTCCTGATCAGCGCGATCCAGTCGGCGACCGGCAGCGGCGGGCGCTGCTGCGCGCGTGCCGCGGGCGCGTCAGTTCCCGCCGATCGGGCGGCGAGCGTGCCCGACGCGGCCGGCGCGCGCGCGGCCTCGTCGCGCATTGCCAGGCGGCCCAGCGCTTCCGCCGGAAATGCCTGCGCGATGCTGGCGG
>CAIWHR010000581.1 GCA_903912485.1 uncultured beta proteobacterium
CACGCCGGGCGAGCTGTCGGGCGGGCAGCAGCAGCGCGTGGCCATCGCGCGCGCCATCGTCACCTCGCCCGCGGTCCTGCTCGCCGACGAGCCGACGGGCAACCTCGACAGCGTACGCAGCCGCGAGGTGATGGAACTCCTGGTCGAGCTCAACGCCCGCTCGGGCATCACCGTCATCATGGTCACGCACGACCCCAACATGGCGGCGTACGCGCGCCGCGTCATCCACTTCGTCGACGGGCGCATCCGCGGCGACCTGCGCAACCCGCCGCGCGCCGCCGCTGCGGCTGCGGCCGCAGCCTCGGCTGCGGCTGCGGCCGCAGCCGAGGCTGCGCCGGCGGGATCCGCCTGATGCTGTTCAACACCATCCTGCTGGCGCTGCGCGAGATCCGCCGCAACCTGCTGCGCTCGTTCCTGACCATCCTCGGGATCGTCATCGGCGTCGGCGCCGTGATCACCATGGTCACGCTGGGTAAAGGCGCGACGCAGGCGGTGAAGGACCAGATCTCGAGCCTGGGCAGCAACCTGCTGATGGTGCGCCCCGGCCAGCGCGTCGGGCCGGGGAGCCCGACCGCCGGCGCGCCGCCGTTCCGGGAAAGCGACGTCGACGCGATCCGGTCGCAGATCGGCGGCATCCAGGCCGTGGCGCCGGAACTGCGCGCGGGCGTCACCGTCATCGGCAACGGGCGCAACTGGCTGACCAGCGTCACCGGCACGACCAACGCGTATTTCCGGACCAACAACTGGCGTCTCGCCGCGGGCCGCGAGTTCGAGGACGCCGAGGAGAAGGCGGGTGCCGCGGTGTGCCTGATCGGCGAGACGGTGCGGCGCGAGCTCTTCGGCAGCGCCGGTGCGCTCGGCGAGCAGCTGCGCGTCAGGCAGTTCTCCTGCGGCATCATCGGCGTGCTGGCGTCGAAGGGCAGGGCGGCGATGGGCAACGATCAGGACGACATCGTCCTGCTGCCGCTGCACACGATGCAGCGGCGCGTCGTCGGCAACCAGCGCGTGGGCACGCTGCTGGTGTCGCTCAACGACGGCAGCGACAGCGAGCGGGTGAAGGCGAGCCTGACGCAGCTCCTGCGCGAGCGGCGCAAGCTGGCCGCCGAGGACGACGACAACTTCAACGTGCTCGACACCCGCCAGATCGCCGAGACGCTGTCGGGCACGACGCGGGTGATGACGACGCTGCTGGGCGCGGTCGCCGCGGTGAGCCTGCTCGTCGGCGGCATCGGCATCATGAACATCATGCTGGTCAGCGTCACCGAGCGCACGCGCGAAATCGGGCTGCGGCTCGCGATCGGCGCGCTCGAGCGCGAAGTGCTGCTGCAGTTCCTGATCGAGGCCGTCGCGCTGTCGATGCTGGGCGGTGTCGTCGGCATCGCGCTCGCCACCGCGGCGTCGGTCGCGCTGGCGGCGTTGATGCAGGTGCCCTACCTGTTCGACCCCGCGATCAACGCGGTGTCGTTCGCCTTCTCGGCCGTCATCGGCGTGGTGTTCGGCTACTTTCCGGCGCGGCGCGCGGCGCGGCTCGACCCGATCGAGGCGCTGCGGCACGAGTGAGCGGCGCTAGTCGATGCGCGTCAGCGTCGTCCTGAACGCCTGCCCGCGCCTGACGTAGGATTCGGCGCCGGCGCGCATGGCGGCGAGGTCGGCGTCGGTGACCTGGCGCTGGACCCTGGCCGGAGCGCCGACGATCAGCGAGCGGTCGGGAAAGACCTTGCCTTCGGTGACCAGCGCGCCCGCGCCGACCAGGCAGTCGCGGCCGATGACCGCGTTGTTGCAGACGATCGCCTGCATGCCGACCAGCGAGCCGTCGCCGATGGCGCAGCCGTGCAGTGTCGCCTGGTGCCCCACGATCACGTTGGCGCCGAGCGTCATCGGGCAGCCGGGATCGACGTGCAGCACCGCGCCGTCCTGGATGTTGGTGTTGTCGCCGATGGCGATCGTGTCGTTGTCGGCGCGGATCACCGCGCCCGGCCACACCGAGGCGTGCTCGCCCAGCGTCACGCTGCCGATGACGGTCGCTCCAGGCGCGACGTACGCGGAGGGCGGGATGTGCGGCGAGGCGTCGCCGAGTCGATAGACGGCCATGGGTCGGGTCCGGGTGAGGGGGCGCGCTTGCGCGGGGCTTCAATGATGCCATTCATTGCCCTGCCCGAGGCCGGCGCGCGACGCTGGTAATCTGTCGGGCTCGCCGGCGGGCCCGGCCAAGGGGGATCGACGATGAATCTGTCGCAGGTGTTGTTGCACGCGTTGAAGGCGCACGGCGCGGAGGAGATCTTCGGCATTCCGGGCGACTTCGCGCTGCCGTTCTTCAAGGTGATCGAGGAATCCGGCATCCTGCCGCTGTACACGCTGAGCCACGAGCCGGCGGTCGGCTTCGCCGCCGACGCGGCGGCGCGTGCGCACTCGGCGCTGGGCGTCGCCGCGGTCACCTACGGCGCCGGCGCGCTGAACATGGTCAACCCGGTGGCGGCGGCGTTCGCCGAGAAGTCGCCGGTCGTCGTCATCTCGGGCGCGCCGGGCGTGGGCGAGGCGAGCCGCGGCCTGCTGCTGCACCACCAGGCCAAGACGCTGGATTCGCAGTACCGGATCTACGCCGAAATCACCTGCGACCAGGCGCGGCTCGACGACGCGCAGCGCGCGCCGGCGGACATCGCGCGCGTGCTGCGCAGCTGCCTCACGCATTCGCGGCCGGTCTATCTGGAACTGCCGCGCGACATGGTCGACGTCGCCTGCGAGCCGGTGCAGGCGGCGCCGCCCGAGGACTACGACCGCGAGGCGCTCGAAGCCTGCGCCGACGAGGTTCTCGCCGCGTTGGCGCAGGCGCAGTCGCCGGTGATGATGGTCGGCGTCGAAGTGCGCCGCTTCGGGCTGGAAGCGAAGGTCGCGCTGCTCGCCGACCGGCTCGGCGTGCCGGTCGTGACCAGCCTGCTGGGGCGCGGCCTGCTGTCCGAGACGCGCGCGCCGCTGCTCGGCACCTACCTCGGCGTCGCCGGCGCGCCGGAGCTCTCGGCGCGGGTCGAGCACTCGGACGCGCTGCTGCTGCTGGGCGTCATCGTCTCGGACACCAACTTCGGCGTCTCGGCGCGGCAGATCGACATGCGCAAGACGATCCAGGCGCTCGACCGGCGCGTGACGCTGAATCATCACACCTACCCGCGGGTGCCGCTGGCCGCGCTGGTCGACGCGCTGCTCGCCCGGCCGTCGACGCCGCGACCGGTGCCGCCCTATTCGGCGCCGGCGTATCCGCGCGGCCTCGTCGCCGACGACGCCCCGATCACGCCGAACGACATCGCGACCGCGATCAACGACCTGATGGCGGCGAGCGGCCGCCTGCCGATCGCGGCCGACGTCGGCGACTGCCTGTTCACCGCGATGGAGATCGAGAACACGGCGCTGGTCGCGCCGGCGTACTACGCGACGATGGGCTTCGGCGTCCCGGCCGGGCTGGGGCTGCAGGCGGCGACCGGCGAGCGGCCGCTGATCCTGGTCGGCGACGGCGCGTTCCAGATGACCGGATGGGAACTCGGCAACTGCCC
This sequence comes from uncultured beta proteobacterium, assembly GCA_903912485.1. Classification (GTDB taxonomy): domain Bacteria; phylum Pseudomonadota; class Gammaproteobacteria; order Burkholderiales; family Casimicrobiaceae; genus CAIWHR01. Next base: position 3,543 of record CAIWHR010000581.1, read on the forward strand.
GCGCTACGGCTGGGATCCGATCGTCGTCGTCTTCAACAACCAGAGCTGGGAGATGCTGCGGACCTTCCAGCCGGAATCGAAATTCAACACGCTCGGCGACTGGAAGTTCGCCGAGATGGCGGCCGGGATGGGCGGCGACGGCGTGCGCGTGACCACGCGGCGGGAACTGCAGGCCGCACTTGCCCGCGCCGTCGTCACCCGCGGCCGCTTTCAGCTGATCGAGGCGATGATTCCGCGCGGCGTGCTGTCGTCGACGCTGCAGCGCTTCGTCGCCGGCCAGAAGCGCCTGCACGCCCGAAAGTAGCGCCGGACGCGCGCGGGGGGTGCGCGCGGGGGGAGCCTCCCCGGCGCGCGCGGCGTTACCATGGGTGGTCATGCGCCGCGAAACGCCGAGCCTCATTTCCCGCCGCGATCTGCTGCGCGCGCTGGCGCTGATCGTTGCGCTGGTCGCCGCCGCGCTGTGGGCGTCGCTGCAGCTGCTGCAACCCGCGCCGCCGCGCCGCATCGTGCTCGCGTCGGGCGTCGAGGGCGGTCTGTATCACCGCTACGCGCAGCGCTACCGGGAGATTCTCGCCCGCGACGGCGTGACGGTCGTGGAGCGATCGACCAGCGGCGCCGGCGACAATCTGCGCCTGCTGCTCGATCCCGGCTCGGGCGTCGACGTCGCGTTCATGCAGGGCGGCGTGGCGGCGTTCCCGGCGGCCGACGACATCGTCATGCTGGCGAGCCTCTACTACGAGCCGCTGTGGGTGTTCTACCGCGGCGCCGGCACGACGACGCAGCTCAACGCGTTTGTCGGCAAGCGGCTCGCCGTCGGCCTTCCCGGCAGCGGGACCTGGGCGATGGTCGAGCCGCTGCTCGCGGCCAACGGCGCGACGCCGGCGAACACGACGATGCTGCCGCTGGGCGCCGGCGACGCGCTGCGCGCGCTGCGGGCAGGCGACGCCGACGCCGCGATGCTGGTCGGCGGCGCGCAGACCGACGAGATCCAGGGCGCGCTGCGCGATCCTGCGCTGAAGCTGGTCAGCTTTCGCCGCGCCGACGCCTACGAGCGGCGTTTCCCCCACATCACGCGGCTGACGCTGCCGTCGGGGGCGATCGATTTCGCGCTCGACATCCCCGACCGCGACGTCGCGCTGATCGGCACCCGGTCGATGCTCGCCGCGCGCGACGGGCTGCATCCGGCGCTGGTCAATCTGCTGACCGACGCGGCGCGCGAGATTCACGGCGGCCAGGGCAGCTTCGAGGCCGCCGGCGAGTTTCCCAACACCACGCACGTGGACCTGCGCGTGTCGCCCGACGCCGACCGGCACCACCGCTTCGGGCCGAGCCTGCTCTATCGCTACCTGCCGTTCTGGGCGGCGGCGTTCGTCGAGCGGGCGATCATCGTGGTCGTGCCGCTGCTGGTCGTTCTGGTGCCGCTGTTCAACGTCCTGCCGCAGTTCCTGCGCTGGCGCGTGCGCGCCCGCATCTATCGCTGGTACGGCGAGCTGGCGCTGCTCGAACGCGACGTCGCGACGCGGCACGCGCCGCTGCCGATCGACCAGTGGCTGCAGGACCTCGATCGCATCCAGCGCGCGGCCGAGCAGATCCACCCGCCGACGAGCTACGCCAGCGAGGCGTACACGCTGCGCGAGCACATCGGGCTCGTGCGCCGGACGGTGCGCGAGCGGGCCGGCGACGGGCGCCCGGGCTACAATGACCGGTAGCCCGCCGGCGCGGCGCGAGCGACGGGGGCTGCCGTAGCCCGGCGTCGAGCGCCACCGATCCCCGAGGAGGAGAACCACCGTGAGCCAGACGCCCATCGAGCACGACCGTCGCAGCGAAATCCTGGCCGACGTCGTCGCGCTCGCGGTGGCCGGCGTGCCGCCGGCGCAGCGCGCCGAGATCGGCGATTTTCTCCCCCGCTACTACGGGCAGGTCGACTCGCAGGACCTGGCCGAACGCACCACGGCCGATCTCTGCGGCGCCGCGCTGTCGCAGTGGGAATTCGCCCGCCAGCGCGACGACGGTCGCGCCAAGCTTCGGGTCTTCAACCCGGTGCGCGACGAGCACGGCTGGCAGTCGACGCACACGATCGTCGAGATCGGCAACGACGACATGCCCTTCCTCGTCGACTCGGTGACGATGGAGGTGAACCGTCGGGGGCTGACGCAGCACCTGATCATCCACCCGATCGTCGCGGTCGAGCGCGACGCCGCCGGCAGGCTCGTGCGCCTCGTGCCCGAGGGCAGCGGCGCGGGCCGTCCCGAGTCGTTCATCCACGTCGAGGTCGACCGGATCGGCGACCCCGCCGAGCGCGACGCGCTCGCCGCCGATCTCCTGCGCGTGCTGCGCGACGTGCGCGCCGCCGTCGACGACTGGCGGCCGATGACGGCGAAGGCGCTGGCCATCGTCGCCGACGTCGAGCGCGCGGTGCCGCCGCTGCCGCTGCCGCCGGGCGAGGTGGCCGAGGGCGTCGCCTTCCTGCGCTGGCTGGCCGACAGCCACTTCACGTTTCTCGGACACCGCAGCTACGACCTCGACCGCGTCGGCGGCGAGGACGTGCTGCGGATCGTCCCCGGCTCGAGCCTCGGCATCCTGCGCGACGGCCCGGGCGGGGAAGTCGCCGCCAGCTTCTCGGCGCTGCCGCCGGAAGTGCGCGCCTACGCCCGCCGGCCGGAACTTCTGGTCGTGACCAAGGCGACGGCGCGCTCGACGGTGCACCGGCCCGGCTATCTCGACTACGTCGGCGTCAAGCGCTTCGACGCGCAGGGCCAGGTCTGCGGCGAACACCGCTTCCTCGGGCTGTTCACGTCGACGGCGTACAGCGCCAGCACGACCGACATCCCGCTCTTGCGGCGCAAGGTCGCCGACGTCGTCGCGCGCGCGAAGCTCCCCGCCGGCAGCCACGCCGACAAGATGCTGGTCAACGTGCTGGAGACCTACCCGCGCGACGAGCTGTTCCAGATGCCCGAGGACGAACTGCTGCGCACCGCGCTGGCGATCCTGCACCTGGGCGATCGCCAGCGCTTCCGCCTGTTCCTGCGCCGCGACCCGTTCGAGCGCTTCGTCTCCTGCCTCATCTACGTGCCGCGCGAGAACTACACGACCGAGCTGCGGCAGAAGTGGCAGGCGATTCTCGCCGAAGCCTGCAGCGGGACCAGCTCCGATTTCAACGTGCAGCTGTCCGAGTCGATGCTGGCGCGCATCCAGATCACCGTGCGCACGACGCCGGGCAGGATCCCGGCGTTCGACGTGCGCGACGTCGAGGCGCGCCTGGCCGCCGCCGCCCGGCGCTGGACCGACGACCTCGCCGCCGCGCTGATCGACGCGGAAGGCGAGGCGCGCGGCAACGCGCTTTTCCGCCGCTTCGGCGGCGCGTTCCCCGCCGGCTATCGCGAGGACTTCCCCGCGCGCGCGGCGGTGGCCGACGTCGCGATGATGGCGGCGCTCGACGCGCAGTCGCCGCTGGCGCTGTCGCTGTACCGGCAGGCGGACGCAGCGCCCGGCGTGCTGCGGTTCAGGCTCTTTCGCCGCGGCGCGCCGGTGACGCTCTCCGACAGCCTGCCGATGCTCGAGCACATGGGCTTCAAGGTGCAGGACGAGCGCCCGTACCGGATCACGCCCGCCGGCGAGCCGGCGATCTGGATGCACGACTTCGGGATCCACGGTGCCGGCCGCGCGTTCGACGTCGACACGCTGCACCGGGTCTTCGAAGAGGCGTTCGCGCGGATCTTCCGCTCCGAGGTCGAGAGCGACGATTTCAACCGCCTGGTCGCCGCGGCGCTGCTGCCGGCCGAGGACATCGTCGTGCTGCGCGCCTACGCGAGGTACCTGCGCCAGATCGGGTTTCCGCTGTCGCAGGCGTTCATCGAAGCCACGCTCGCGGCGCATCCCGACATCGCGCGGCTGGCGGTCGAGATGTTCAAGGCGCGCTTCGATCCGGCGCTGGGGCCCGAGGGCGCCGTGCGCAGCGCCGAGGCGGCGCGGGCGATCGCGCAGGCGCTCGACGCCGTCGACAACCTGTCGGAGGACCGCGTGCTGCGCCAGTATCTGGCGCTGATCGAGGCGACGACGCGGACCAACTTCTGGCGGCGCGACGCCGCCGGGCGCCCGCGCAGCTACCTGTCGTTCAAGTTCGACCCCGCCAGGGTGCCCGGCCTGCCCGAGCCCAAGCCGATGTTCGAGATCTTCGTCTACTCGACGCGGTTCGAGGGCGTGCACCTGCGCGGCGGCAGGGTCGCGCGCGGCGGGCTGCGGTGGTCGGATCGCCCCGAGGATTTCCGCACCGAGGTCCTCGGCCTGATGAAGGCGCAGATGGTCAAGAACATCGTGATCGTCCCGGTCGGCTCCAAGGGCGGCTTCGTGCTGAAGCGCGCGCCGTCGCCGACGGACCGCGAGGCGTTCCTGGCCGAGGGCATCGCCTGCTACAAGGACTACCTGCGCGGCCTGCTCGACGTCACCGACAACCTGGTCGGCGGCAAGGTCGTGCCGCCCCCCGCGGTGAAGCGGCACGACGCCGACGATCCGTACCTCGTCGTCGCCGCCGACAAGGGCACCGCGTCGTTCTCCGACCACGCCAACTCGGTCAGCGCCGAATACGGCTTCTGGCTGTCGGACGCGTTCGCGTCGGGCGGCTCGGTCGGCTACGACCACAAGGCGATGGGCATCACCGCGCGCGGCGCGTGGGAGGCGGCGAAGCGGCATTTCCGCGAACAGGGCGTCGACATCCAGGAGGCCGACTTCACCGTCGCCGGCATCGGCGACATGTCGGGCGACGTCTTCGGCAACGGCATGCTGCTGTCGCGGCACATCAGGCTCGTCGCCGCGTTCGACCACCGGCACGTCTTCCTCGACCCGAACCCGGATCCGGCGACGAGCTTCGCCGAGCGCGAACGCCTGTTCCGGCTGCCGCGCTCGACCTGGGCCGATTACGACGCCGGCATCCTGTCCGCCGGGGGCGGCATCCACCCGCGCAGCGCCAAGTCGATCCCGATTCCGCGCGAGGTCAAGGCGGCGCTCGCCATCGACGCCGACGCATTGACGCCGGGCGAGCTCGTCAACGCCATCCTCAAGGCGCCGGTCGACCTCCTCTACAACGGGGGCATCGGCACCTACGTCAAGGCGGCGCGGGAGACGCACGCCGACGTCGGCGACCGCGCCAACGACGCGGTTCGCGTCAACGGCCGCGACTTGCGCTGCAAGGTCGTGGTCGAGGGCGGCAACCTCGGCTGCACGCAGCTGGGGCGCGTCGAATACGCGCTGGCGGGCGGCAGGATCAACACCGACGCCATCGACAACTCGGCCGGCGTCGACACCTCGGACCACGAGGTCAACATCAAGATCCTGTTCGGGCTCGCCATCGCCGCCGGCAGGATCACGCGGCAGCAGCGCGACAAGGAGCTCGCCGCGATGACCGACGACGTCGCGAAGCAGGTGCTGCGCGACGACTATTTCCAGACGCAGGTGCTGTCGGTCACCGGACGGATCGCGCCGCAGCTGCTCGATGCGCAGCAGCGCTTCATCCGGTTCCTGGAGAAGGCGGGCCGGCTCAACCGCGCGCTGGAATTCCTGCCGTCGGACGACGAGATCGGGCAGCGGCGCCGCGCGGGCCGCGGCCTCACCAGCCCCGAGCACGCGGTGCTGCTCGCCTACGCCAAGATCTGGCTGTACGACGAGCTGCTGGCGTCGATCCTGCCCGACGATCCCTGGGTCGCGACCACGCTCGGCCGCTATTTCCCGCGCGCGCTCGGCGACGGCTACGCGGCGGAGATGGCGCAGCATCCGCTGAAGCGCGAGATCATCGCCACCCACGTCACCAACAGCATGGTCAACCGCGTCGGCAGCACCTTCGTGCACCGGCTGATGGAGACGACCGGCGCCAGCCCCCAGGAAGTCGTCCGCGCGTTCCTGCTGACGCGCGAGACCTTCGGCTTCGTCCCGCTGTGGCGGGCGATCGAGGCGCTCGACAATCGCGTCGACGACGAGCTGCAGGCGAGGCTGCTGATCGAATCGAGCCGCCTCATCGATCGCGGGACGACGTGGTTCCTGCGTTCGCGCCGGCTGCAGGACGACATGGCGGCGACGATCGCGCGCTTCGCGCCCGGCGTCGAGGCGCTGGCGACCGCGCTGCCCGGGCTCCTCGACGCCGCCGATCGCGCCGGCCTCGACGCCGCGATCGCGCGCGGCACCGCGCAGGGCACGCCGCCCGAGCTTGCGGCGCGGGTGGTGGCGCTCGACACGCTGTACGCGGCGCTCGACATCGTCGAGGAAGCCGGCGACAAGCGGCGGCCGGTCGAGACCGTCGCCAGGATCTACTTCGAGCTGGCGACGCTGCTGGGCCTGCCCTGGCTGCGCGAGAAGGTCGGCGCGCTGCCGGCGGACCACCACTGGCAGACGCTCGCGCGGGGCGCGATGCAGGACGACCTGTCGGGCCTGCAGCGGGCGATCACGCGCGACGTGCTCGGCGGCGCTGCCGACGCGACCGCGCCGCGCCTGGTCAACGCGTGGCAGGCCGGCAACCGCCGCGCCATCGACCGCGTGGGGAGGCTGCTCGCCGAACTGCGGGCCGCGCCGGCGCCCGACGCGGCGATGCTGTCGGTGGCGCTGCGCGAGCTGCGCAATCTCGCCGTCTCGTAACCCGGGTTTCGCTGCGCCCGCCACCGGGCTACACTGCGCCCTTGATTCCCGGAGGGCGGACTGCCGTGAGCACGGCTTCGATCGATCGCCATCGCCTCGTTCTGGCGTGGGCGTTTGCCCGCGTCGACGTCGTCGCCTTCGCGGCGGCCACCGCGGCGATCGGCGCCGGCGCGCTGTTCGCGCTCACCCTCGCGCTGGTGGCGAAGGGCGCGCCGCCGGGGGTCGCCGTGGGTCCGCACCTGGCGACGCTCGCGGTGTTCTTTCCGGGCTACGCGGTGACGCTCGCCGGCGCGTTCGTCGGCGCCGCGTACGCCTGCGCGGTCGGCGCGCTCTGCGGCGCGGTCGTCGCCGCGCTGTGGAACTTCGCGCACGCGCTGCTGCTGGGCGGGATCCGCATGCGCGCCAATCTCGCCTCCTATTCGATCGATTGACCGGGCGGCGGGCGCGCCTGCCGCGCCGCGCCGCCGCCTCGCCACGATGGACGCTGCCGACCCCCGTCTCGACGCCGATCTCCCGCTGCTGCGGGCGACGATGCGCGTCAACACCGTCATCTTCGGCGTGATCTTCGGCCTGCTCGTCGGGGCGGTCCTGTTCGCGCTCGGGCTCGCCGCGTCCGCCGACGGCCGCGGCAGTGCGGCGTTCGCCGTCGCGCTGCTCGGCGTGTTCCTGCCGGGTTACGGTCCGCGCTGGCCGGGGGCGCTGGCGGGCCTCGTCTGGGGCTGCGTCGTCGGCGGCGCCGTCGCGGCGGCGATCTACCGGATCAACTGCCGCACCGTGCTGGCCGGGCTCGAGGACCTGGTCGCGGTCGACGCGGGCGGCGGCGAGTTTCCGCGGGCGGTGCTGCGGCTGCACGGCCCGTCGCTGGGCGTGGCCATCGGTACCGTGGGGGCGCTGGGCCTCGTGGCGACGACCAACTGGCTGGTGCTGCGCGGCACCGCCGCCGAGAGCATCCACGCCCGCCTGCTGGCGCACTACCTGCCCGGCTACGCCGTCGATTTCGGCGGCAGCCTGATCGGCGCCGTCGAGCTCTTCGCGCTGCTGTTCGTCTCCTGCGTCGCGCTGGCGCGCATCTACAACGGCGTCGTCGAATGGCGAGGGCGCCGCACCGGCGCAGGCTCCGATGCGCCGCACGGTGGATAGCGCCGCCGGCGGCCCGGTCGGCAGCCCGGCGTCGGGCGCAGCCAAGCCCGGGGCCGAAGGACGCGGCGGTTCGGAATCCCGCGCATGACCATCGCGCTGACGGTCATCACCCCGGTCTACAACGGCGCCGCCACCCTCGCCCGCTGCCTCGCCCCGCTGCTCGACATGCTGCGCGCCGGCGAGATCGCCGAGATCGTCGTCGTCGACGACGGCTCGACCGACGGCTCGGCGCGCATCGCGGCCGAACTGGGCGCGCGGGTCGTCGCCTCCGGCGGGAGGCTGGGCCCCGGCGGCGCGCGCAACGTCGCGGCCAAGCTCGCGCAGGGCGACGTGCTGTGGTTCGTCGACGCCGACGTCGTCGTCCACGCCGACGCCGCGCGCGTGCTGGCCGAAGCGTTCCGGCGCACGGGCGCTTGCGCGGTGTTCGGCACCTACGACGACGAGCCCCCGGCGGCCAACTTCTTCTCGCAGTACAAGAACCTGGTCCACCACTTCCATCACAGCGAAGGGGAAGGCGAGGCCGAGACGTTCTGGGCCGGCTGCGGCGCGGTGCGCAAGGACGCCTTCCGCGAGGCGGGCGGTTTCGACGCTGCGCGCTATCCGGTGCCGTCGATCGAGGACATCGAGCTCGGCGCGCGTCTGCGCGATCGCGGTCACGCCATCTGGCTCGCCCCCGAACTCAGGGCCACGCACCTGAAAGCCTGGCACTTCGCCAATCTGCTGCACACCGAGATATTCCGCCGCGCGCTGCCCTGGTCGCGGCTCATCCACTCGCGCCCGGGGCGCGTCGCGACGCTCAACGTCACCCCGGTCGAGCGGCTGCGCGCGCTGCTGGCGCTTGCACTGGTCGCCAGCCTGCCGCTCGCCGCCGTCGGGGCCGCGCCCGGCTGGCTGCCGCCGGCGCTGACGGCTTCGATCCTGCTCGCCAACCGCAGGCTGCTGCTGCTGTTTCGCCGCCGCCGCGGCGTCGGCTTCGCGCTGGCGGCGATGCTCTACCACCAGGTCTACTACCTCTACGCGTCGGCCGCGTTTGCCTGGAGCTGGCTCGAACGCCGCGCCTCGTCCGGCGCCTGATCGGGTGGCGGCGGCTGCAGCAGCAGCGCGAGGTAGAACAGCAGCGCAGCGACGATCTGCAGCGGCATCCGGTTGACCAGGCTCTCGTCGTCGACGCCTCCCGCCGCGCTGCTGAAGAAATACACGACGAAGACCAGCCCGAACGCGCAGGCCATCGTCACCGTCATCGGCGCGAGCTCCGGCGCGAGCAGGCGCCGCCAGCGCAGCGCGACGACGGCGATCGTCGCGTACCAGAGCAGGTGCCAGTTGTCCATGACGAACAGGTGCTGCGCGAGCGGCAGCGACACGTTGACGAAACGCGTGCGCAGCACGTAGCCGAGGACGCTCAACTCGTCCGGGCCGAACGCGAGGTAGGCGAGCGCCGCCGCCGCCAGCAGCGCGACCAGCGCCAGCCCGGCGCGGCGGTGGACGGCGACGATCGCCGGCGGCAGCAGCGTCAGCGCCAGCAGCGATCCTTCCACCTTGATCGTCGAGCAGATCAGCGCCAGCGCGAGTGCGAGCGCGAGATCGCAGCGCTCGCGCGTGCGCGTCCACTGCCACAGCGCGATCGCGGCCAGGCCGTACGCGGCGCCGACGAAGATGTCGGCCATGCCCGCCTGCGCGACGTGGAGGTCGACGAAGGGCAGCGACAGCAGCAGGTAGGTGACCGCCATCGCCCGCGGCGCGCCGGCGCCGGCGCGGCGCAACTGGCCGTAGAAGGCGAGGCCCGTCGCGACGAACAGCGCGACCCACGGCAGGTTCGGCAGCGACTCGTCCCAGCGTCCGAGCCAGAGACTGGTCCAGACCTGCAGCAGCGGCACCGTCGCCGGGTACGCGGGATGCTGGTCGGTGAAGCGCATCGCGTCGCCGGGCGTGAGCCAGGCCTGCTGGCTGACGAACGGCGCCATCCAGCCGAACTCGAACCAGACCCGCGCCTTGGTGCTCCACTGTGCCCAGGCGTCCCACGGCACCAGCGGTCGCCAGACGACCATCAGCGCGAGGTTCACCGCGCGCAGGGCGACGAGCGCCAGGAATCCGCCGAAGACCGCGCGGCCGAGGCCGGGCAGCGCCGCGACCGCCCGCCAGGCGCCGACCGCGTGCCGGCGCA
>CAIWHR010000582.1 GCA_903912485.1 uncultured beta proteobacterium
CCGCAACCATCCTGCGCCAGGTCCCGCTCACGGTCGCTTCAGACCTCCTCGCCGCCGGATTCCGTCATGCGGGCGACGTAGCCTTCGAGCGCCAGCAGGATGATGGGGTCGACGTCGACGAACTGCACGCCGTAGGCCACGCGCCCGTCGTCGAGCTGCACCGTCGTCCGGATCACCGCGCGCAGCTTGAGCGTGGCCTCGCCGCTCACCGCCTTCAGCCGGAACGCGAGGCTGAGCTCGTCGCTGGCCTCGCCCAGCGGCTGCGCGACGATCAGCCGCGCGCCGCCGACCGACAGGTCCTCGACCTGGGTCGTGCGCCCGACGTCGGCGGAGTCGTCCGGCCCGGTGGTCACCACCGCGATCAGCCTGACCTTGATCCGCGTGCGCGCGCGCACTTCGGTGCCGTCGACCGTCTTCGGGCACTCGATGTGGATGTACGCGCCCGGGGCGTAGCGGACGACCAGCACCGAGGCGGTGAAGGCGAAGACGCGGGTGCCGGTGAACGCCCGCAGCAGCAGCGGCTGGCCCTGCCGGAACATCGCCAGCCGGCCGCCCGGCGCGGGGATGCCGACGATCAGGCTCACGTCCTTGAGGATGCCGAGCAGCGTCGTCGCGTACCGCCCGTCGTCGTCCGGGTCGAGCTTGCGCAGCGACATCCGGGTCCCCATCGGCAGCTTCAGGTCCTCGAACGCCCACGTCCGCCAGTTGTCGTCGTGCACATCCTCGTCGGCCCCGTCGTACGGCTGCCCCGGCGGGCCCATGCCGGCGGCCCGAAACAGCCCGCGCTTGCCGATCTCGGCCAGCTGCTGCTCGGTCTCGACGACGTGCCCGGGGCGCAGCAGCAGGTGCCGGTCGCGGTCGAACACCGGCCACGGCAGAGGCCGTCCGATGACGATATCGTTTTCGCGCAATCGGATCATGGGGTAACAATACAGGATGAGCGGCATGTTTATCGGGTGCCGCCGGCCTGAACTTGAGGGTCCGCCCCGCCGATGGCGCGCGCGGCCGGCCTTGCCCGGAGCCGGCGGAGCGCGCCGGCCCCAGGGCGCGACACGCTCCCGCCTGCGCCGTCGCCGCAATAGCGACTGCTTTCCGGCTCTGCTCGACGGACCGGGGCGACCTGCCGGGCGCAGAATCGAACCTGGCCGCAACGAGGGTCCATGGCTCACATCGTCTGCATCGTCGGCACCAAGGGCGGCACCGGAAAGACCACGCTCACGCACCTGCTGGCCCACGGATTGGGGCTGCTCGGCCACCGCGCCGTCGCCGCGCTGACCGACGCGGGCCGCGACCCGCTGGCCAAGGAAGGGCGTCTGTACCTGCCGCTCGACGCGCGCAGCCCGGAGGCGCTGGCGCGGGTCGCCGCCAAGCTGGCGGGAGTCGACGGCTGGTTCGGCGTGCTCGACGGCGGCGGCAACCGCCCGGAGGCCGACGCGAAGCTGGCCGCGCTCGCCGATCTGGTGCTGCTCCCGTTTCGCGACTCGCACGAGGACGTGCGCGCGGTGCGCGCCGATCTCGAGCGCCTGCCCCGGGCGCTGGCCGTGCCGTCGCAGTGGCCGACCAACGTCTGGCAGCAGGAGGCGGCGCAGCGGCTCCTCGACGAGCATCTGCGCGACTACGCGGCGCGCCTGTTCCCTCCGGTGCCCGCCATTTCGGCGACCAAGCTGCTGCTGCACATGACGGTCCCGGCGGCGCTGCCCACGCAGGTCAACAACGCGGCGCGGGCCTTCGCCTCGCACACGCTCGGGCATTTCGGGCTCGCCCCTCCCGCGCAAGCCTGATCGCGGCGCGGCGCGTCCGGCGCGCAGCTGCCGCCGATTACCCCTCGTCGCATCAAGGGCTTGGCGCCGATCGCGGACTCAAGTTATCGTCCCAGCCGCCGAAAGCCTAACTATCCCGCGTCGTTGGCGGGCCGATGCCGTACCTCACGCCGTACCGTAGCCCGGGTTGAGCGCCCAGGATTGCCCGCCGCGTGCCGCCGATGCGTCCGCGCACAACCCGGGTCGAGCGCCCTGGAGTGCCCGCCGCGTGCCGCCGACGCGTCCGCGCACAACCCGGGTCGAGCGCACCCTCGGCCAAAGCGAGCCAAGGACCAGAACCATGCAACGCGACGTGCAAGGACTCGAGGCGTGGGTCGCCTGGCTCGGGGAAGTCGACATCCCGGTCCTCGGGCAGACCGCGCGCGACCTCGCCAGGTTGCGCGAGGATCCCAAGCGGCTCGACGCGCGCAACGTGTCGCAGATCGTCGCCCGCGATCCGCTGATGTCGGTCAAGCTGCTCCGCCGCTTCCAGCACGATCGGCGCAAGAGCGAATTCCCCGAATTCACCCAGATCGAGCGGGTCGTGATCATGATGGGCCTCGAGGCCTTCTTCGACCGCGTGCCGACGCAGCCGCTGGTCGAGAACGTGCTGCGGACCAATCTGGACGCGCTGACCATGCTGCTGCGGTCGGTCCGGCGTTCGCACCGCGCGTCCAAGTACGCCGGCGACTGGGCGGTCATGCTGCACGACCTGCACTTCGACGAAATCCGCACCGCCGCCTGCCTCTACGATTTCGCCGACCAGCTGCTGTGGTGCTTTGCCCCGGTGCGGATGATCGCGATGCGCAACGCCCACCGCGCGGACCGCTCGCTGCGCAGCAAGGATGCGCAGGAGGCCGTGTTCGGCTTCGCGTTCGTCGACCTCCAGACCGCGCTGGCCAGGCAGTGGGGGCTGCCGCCACTGCTGCTCGAGGCGATGGCCAACGCCTGCAGCCTGCAGGCGCGCTTGCAGAACGTCATCCTGGCCGTCAACGTCACGCGCCATTCCGCGCGCGGATGGGACGACGCCGCGCTGCCCGACGACTACGAGGAAATCGCTCACCTGCTCCGCATCCCGGCCAGCCAGGTGGCGGACCTCGTCGGCGCGCCGCTGGATCTCCCGCTTCCGGCCGACGAAGCGCAGGCCCCGGTCGACGGCGGCACAACCGGCACAACCGGCGCGCCCGGCGCGACTGGCGCAACCGGCGCGCCCGGCGCGACCGGCGCGACC
>CAIWHR010000583.1 GCA_903912485.1 uncultured beta proteobacterium
CCGATTGCGGCACCGGGTGGCTTTTCGTTGTTGCTAAAACGCGACAAAGGCTTCGATCTCGCGTCGCGGCGGCGTCGGTCGTGCATCAAAGCGTATCGTTCAACCGCATGATAATAAATGGATAAATTGGCGAATCCGCAGCGTTGGCGCGTGCTCCCCCGAACGTCGCGCAATTTTCGCGGGTTTTCGCTGTCGAACCGCGCTTGCCGCCGCCGGTTCGCGCCGTCGCCGGCGCCGTCTGCCGCGGGGGTGAATTGACGCCGGGTGTGCCTGATGGCAGTTCCTGGTCGCTGATCCTGCTGGCCGCCGCCGGCTCGGCGATCGCGCTGGCGGCGCTCACCCGGTTCGCGGATCGGCTGCCGTTCGACCGGCCGGGGCCGCGATCGCTGCACGCCCTGCCCGTGTCGCGGGTCGGCGGCCTTGCCATCTGGGCGGGCTTCCTCCCGGTCGCGCTCGTCGCCCCCCCGCCGTTCCCGGGCCATCCGGCGGTCTGGCTGCTCGCGTGGGCGCTCATCCTGGTCGTCTCGCTGGTCGACGACTTTCGCGGCGTGCATCCGGCCTGGCGTCTGGCGAGCCACCTGGTGGCGGCGGTCGCTGTCGCCGTCGACATCGTCGGCGCAGGGGGCGCGGGATCGGCGCCGGCCGCAACCATCGCCGTCGGCGCGGCGGCGATGGTCCTGGTCTGGTCGGCCAACCTGTACAACTTCATGGACGGCAGCGACGGCCTTGCCGGCGCGATGGGCGTATGCGGCTTCGCGGCGTACGGGATCGCGGCGTCGCAGGCAGGGGTGCCGGCGACCGCCTGCTTCGCGCTGGTCGCGGCGATCCTGCCGTTCCTCGCCTTGAACGCCCCCCCGGCACGGATGTTCATGGGCGACGTCGGTGCGGTGCCGCTGGGATTCCTGGCGGCGGCGTTCGGCCTGGGCGGCTGGCGGGCCGGCGCCTGGCCCGCGTGGTTTCCGCTGCTGGTGTTCCTTCCCTTCATCGCCGACGCCACGGTGACGCTCTGCCGGAGGGCCTGGCTGCACGAACGGCTTTGGGAGGCGCACAAGATGCATTACTATCAACGTTTGCATCAGCTCGGGGCCAGCCATCGCGGAACGTTGCTCGTTTTCGGGGCTCTGATCGTGGGGACGGCTGCGTCGGCGCTGGCAAGCCTCGCGATCGACCCCGATTCCGGCTGGATCGTGATCGCTGCATGGAGTTGCGCGCTGGCCGTGTTGTTTGGCGGCATTGAATACCACTGGCAGCACCACACCCCGACACCCCAATGACCCGACCCCCGAACTGGCGCGCGTGGCTTGCCTTCGCGCACGACGTCACCGCCGCCGCCGCCGCGTGGATGGCGATGTTCTGGCTGCGCTTCAACCTCGACGTGCCCGAGCCTTTCCTCATCGACATGGCGCAGACGCTCGCCTGGGTGGTTCCGCTGCAGGGGGCGATCTTCCTGGCGCTGGGGCTCTATCGGGGGCTGTGGCGCTTCGCCAGCACGGTCGACCTGCAGCGGATCGTGTTCGCGGCGGGTCTGGGCGCGCTGGTGGTGCCGGTCGTCCTGGTGATGCTGCAACTGCAGGCGGTGGTGCCGCGCAGCGTGCTGATCTTCTATCCGCTGGTGCTGATCTTCCTGATGGCGGGCAACCGCTTCGCCTATCGCATCTGGAAGGAGCATCGGCTCTACAGCCCCTTCGCGGCGCTGGGCGAGCCGGTGCTGATCGTCGGCGCGGGCGAGGCGGGGGCGAGGCTGTCGAAGGAATTCGCGCGCAGCCGCCAGTGGCGCATCGTCGGCGTCCTCGACGACGACGTGCGCAAGCACGGCCGGCTGCTGCGCAACGTCGACGTGCTGGGACCCATATCCGACCTGCCGCGCTGGGCCGTCAAGTTCGGCGTGCGCAAGGTCATCATCGCGCTGCCTTCGGCGGCGCACGGCGTGCGCCGGCGGGCCGCCGAAATCTGCGCGGCCAACAGCCTCGAGGCGCTGACCGTTCCGTCGTACGAAGACCTGATCAGCGGGCGCCTGGCGCTGACGATGATCCGCAACGTCGAGCTCGACGACCTGCTCGGGCGCGACCCCGTCGTTCTCGACAGCCCCGGCCTCGCCGAGTGGCTCGGCAATCGCGTCGTGCTCGTCACCGGCGCCGGCGGGTCGATCGGCGCCGAACTCTGCCGGCAGATCGCCCGTTTCCGCCCGGCGCGGCTGGTGCTGTTCGACATCTCCGAGGCGGCGCTGTACGAAATCCAGATGTCGCTCGCCGACCAGTTTCCGCAGCTGCCCGTGTCGCCGATCGTCGGCGACGTCAAGCACGCGGCGCTGGTCGAGGACGTTCTCGACCGCGAGCGCCCCAGCCTGGTGTTCCACGCCGCGGCGTACAAGCACGTCCCGATGATGGAGGACATCAACGCCTGGCAGGCGGTGCGCAACAACGCCTACGGGACCTGGCTGCTGGCGCGCGCCGCGGTCGCCGCCAAAGTCGAGAAGTTCGTCCTCGTCTCGACCGACAAGGCGGTCAATCCGACCAGCGTGATGGGCGCGTCCAAGCGGCTCGCCGAGATCGTCTGCCAGAGCCTGCAGGGGAGCGCGACGCAGTTCGTGCTGGTGCGCTTCGGCAACGTCTTCGGCAGCGCCGGCAGCGTGATCCCGCGCTTCCAGGAGCAGATCGCGCGCGGCGGGCCGATCACCGTCACGCACCCCGAGATCACGCGCTATTTCATGTCGCTGCTCGAGGCCACGCAGCTCCTGCTGCAGGCGGGCCTGCAGGGCCGCGGCGGCGAGATACTGGTGCTCGAGATGGGCGAACCGGTGCGCATCGTCGACCTCGCCCGCGACATGATCCGGCTGTCGGGCGCCGACCCGGACAAGATCGCGGTGGTGTTCACCGGGCTGCGGCCGGGCGAGAAGCTGTTCGAGGAGCTCCTGACGCCCGAAGAGGCGACGCTGCCGACGCCGCACCCCAAGCTGCGCATCGCGCGGGCGCGGGCCGCCAACCTCGACCTGGTCGGCCAGATGATCGCGTGGTGCGAACGCGATCGCGTCGCCGACGATGCCGAGATCCGCGCGCGGCTGAAATCGTGGATTCCCGAGTACGCGCCGCCCGCCGGCGCGCCGGTGAAGCCCATCCCCATCGAAGCGCGGCCGGGCGAGGAAGCGAAGGCGCCGCTGCCGCTGCGCGCCCCGCGCAAGCGCTGACCCCCGTCGGCTGCCGCCAATCGCACACGCCATCGCCATGCCCATCGACGCCGTCAACGCTGCCGTCAAGGCGCACATCCTCGCCGAGGCGCTGCCGTACATCCAGCGTTTCCACGACAGGACGATCATCATCAAGTACGGCGGCAACGCGATGACCGAGCCCGCGCTCAAGGCCGGGTTCGCGCGCGACGTCGTGATGCTGAAGCTGGTCGGCATGAATCCCGTCATCGTCCACGGTGGCGGTCCGCAGATCGGCGACCTGCTGAAGAAGATGGGCATCAAGAGCGAATTCCGGCAGGGGATGCGCGTCACCGACGACCGCGTGATGAACGTCGTCGAGATGGTGCTGGGCGAGCTGAACCAGGAGATCGTCGGACTCATCAACCAGCACGGCGGCAAGGCGGTGGGGCTCACCGGACAGGACGGCGCGTTCATCCACGCCCGCAAGATGCTGCTGAAGAGCGAGACCAAGCACGACGAGTACGTCGACATCGGCCTCGTCGGCGAGATCGAGCGCATCGACCCCGAGCTCATCAACCTGCTCGACTCGCGCGACTTCATTCCGGTGGTTGCGCCGATCGGCGTCGGCAGCGAGGGCGAGGCCTACAACATCAACGCCGACCTCGTCGCCGGCAAGCTCGCCGAGACGCTGCAGGCCGAAAAGCTGGTGCTGATGACCAACACCGTCGGCGTGCTGGACAAGGACGGCAACCTGCTGACCGGCCTGTCCGCGAGTCAGATCGAGGCGCTGTTCGCCGACGGCACCATCCACGGCGGCATGCTGCCCAAGATCGGCTCCGCGCTCGACGCGGTCAAGAACGGCGTCAGGAGCTCGCACATCATCGACGGGCGCGTCGAGCACGCGCTGCTGCTCGAAGTGCTGACCAACGAGGGCGTCGGCACGATGATTCGCTCCGACGTCGACGATTCGCGCGACGTCCGGGCGCGCGGCTAGCCGGCGCCGACCGACACCGATGGCAGCCAGGCCCGGCGAACGCCGGCTCCAGATCCTGCAGACGCTCGCGGCGATGCTCGAGACGCCTCGCGGCGAGCGGGTCACCACCGCCGCGCTCGCGGCCCGGCTCGACGTGTCGGAAGCGGCGCTGTACCGCCACTTCGCCAGCAAGGCGCAGATGTTCGAAGGGCTGATCGAGTTCATCGAGACGACGCTGTTCACGCTGATCAACAAGATCGGCAGCGAGACCGCCGACGGCGTCGCGCAGGCCGAGCAGATCGTGTCGGTCGTGCTGGGTTTCGCCGAGCGCAACCCGGGCATGACGCGCGTGCTCACCGGCGACGCGCTGGTCAACGAGGACGAGCGGCTGCAGGCGCGGATGAACCAGTTGTACGAGCGCATCGAGGCCGCGCTGCGCCAGTCGCTGCGCATCGCGCAGGCGGCGGGCGCCTGGCCGGGCGATCCGGCGGCGGAGGCCGGCGTGCTGGTCGCCTTCGTCCTCGGCCGGCTGCACCTGTTCGCCAAGAGCGGTTTCAAGCGCTCGCCGCAGGAAGGCTGGGAGCTGCAGCGCAAGTTCCTGTTCGGTTGAGGCCGGCACCCGGGTTGCGCCGGGCGGACTGTTGAGGCTCGCGATCGACGATTGCGGTGGCGCAACCCGGGTTGCGCCGGGCGGACTGCTGAGGCTCGCCATCGACGCTCGCGGTGGCGCAACCCGGGCTACGATCGGTCCGGGCGGTGGGTTACGCTCCGTCGGTGCGGCGGGCGGGACGGCAGACGGGGCAGGCGGGGTCGCGCGCGATGTTGACTTCGCGCCAGCGCATCGAGAAGGCGTCGAGCAGAAGCAGCCGACCGGTGATCGGATCGCCCACGCCGGCGAGCAGCTTCAGCGCCTCGGCGGCCTGCGTCGTTCCGATGATCCCCACCAGCGGCGCGAACACGCCCATCGTCGCGCAGCGCGTTTCCTCGATCTCCTCGCCCTCGCCGAACAGGCAGTGGTAGCAGGGGCTCTCCTGACTGCGCGGATCGAACACCGTCACCTGGCCGTCGAAGCGGATCGCGGCGCCCGACACCAGCGGCTTGCGCGCTGCGACGCAGGCCCGGTTGACCGCGTGCCGGGTAGCGAAGTTGTCGGAACAGTCGAGCACGACGTCGGCGGCCGCGACCAGCGGCGCGAGTTCGACCGGGCCGACGCGCGCGGCGACCGTCTCGACGCGCACCTCCGGGTTGACCGCCTCGAGGCGCGCCTTGGCGGCGGCAACCTTGGGCGTGCCGACGTCGGCGGTGGCGAACAGGATCTGCCGCTGGAGGTTGGTGAGGTCGACCGTGTCGGCGTCGCAGAGCGTGAGCGTCCCGACGCCGGCGGCCGCGAGGAATTGCGCGGCGGGCGCGCCGAGCCCGCCGGCACCGACGACGAGCGCGTGCGCGGCGGCGAATCTCTGCTGCGCGTCGATCCCGAGTTCGGTCAGCAGGATGTGGCGGCTGTAGCGGAGCAGTTGCGTGTCGTCCATGCGTGTTCCCGGAATCGGTCGGTCCTGCAGCCCGCGGCGGGCGAAAGGCGAAACCCTGGATAGCCGTGCTTGTCGCCGCAGCCCCCGGGTTGCGCCGGGAGAAGGCGGGGGCTCGCGATCGACGCTACCGGCGGCGCAACCCGGGCTACGAGCTGCAGGTTCGCGCGTTCGTTCCCGCTGACGTTCGCGGGGAGGCGTCGCCGCGGATTACGGCGACTTCGCCTGCGCCGACAGCGCCTTGGTCGACGCGACGACCGGCTGGCCTTTGAGATGGTTCATCGCCTGCGTGAGCTGGAAGTCCTCGGGGGCGCCGAACTCGAAGCGCGGCGGCTGCGGCTCGGCCGCCACCTGCTCGTCGGTCTTGCCCGGCGTCTTGCCCGGCGTCTTGTCGCCGGACTTGGCCGCGGCCGTGTCGCTGGCCTTCAGCAGTTCGGCGGCGCGCTTCGCGGCTTCGCTGGTGACGGGAGTCTCGAGATGGTGGTCGAGGTTCGCCTCGCGGATGCGGTTGGGCGAATCGCGGCCGTCGTCGACGATGATGTCGGGCTCGATGCCCTTGGCCTGGATCGACCGGCCGGCCGGCGTGTAGTAGCGCGCGGTGGTGAGCTTCAGCCCGGCGTTGTTACCGAGCGGAAGGATCGTCTGCACCGAGCCCTTGCCGAAAGTCTGCGTGCCGAGCACCGTCGCGCGCTTGTGGTCCTGCAGCGCTCCGGCGACGTTCTCCGACGCCGACGCGGTGCCGCCGTCGACCAGCACCGCGAGCGGCACCTTCTTGACTCCGGGCGGGAGGTCCTTGAGGTAGTCCTCGCCGCGCCGCGTGTAGTTGTCGCGCGTGGCGGTCAGCCGCATCTTGGCGTCGGCGGTGCGGCCGTCGGTGTAGACGACGAGCGCATCCTTGGGCAGGAACGCCGCCGACACCGCCACCGCCTGGTTCAGCAGGCCGCCGGGGTCGCTGCGCAGGTCGAGGACGAGGCCCTTCAGGTCGCCCTGCCTGTACATGTCCTTCAGCGCCTTGGCGAGATCCTCGCCGGTGCGGTCCTGGAAGTTGCGCACGCGGACGTAGCCGTAACCCGGCTCGAGCATCTTGGCGCGCACGCTCTTGACGTTGATCTCCTCGCGCGTCAGCTTGAACGTGAGCGGCGCGTCGGCGTCCTTGCGCACGACGGTCAGCACGATGTCGGTGCCGGGCTTGCCGCGCATCTTCTCGACCGCCTTGTTGAGCGAAAGGCCCCGCGTCGCGACGTCGTCGATCTTGACGATCAGGTCGCCGGTCTTGATGCCGGCGCGGAATGCCGGCGTGTCCTCGATCGGCGAGACGACGCGCACGAAGCCGTCCTCGATGCCGACCTCGATGCCGAGGCCTCCGAACTTGCCCTGCGTCGAGACCTGCAATTCCTTGAAGGCGTCGGCGTCGAGGAAATCGGAGTGCGGGTCGAGCCCGTGCACCATGCCGTTGATCGCTTCCTTGATCAGCTTGTCGTCGGAAACGGGTTCGACGTAGTCGCTCTTGATGCGGCCGAAGACCGCCGACAGCAGCTGCAGGTCCTCGTAGGGGATCGGCAGCCTGGCTTCGCGCTGCGCCACCGCCGAAAAGTTGAGCGAGAGCAGCACGCCGAGCACGGCGCCCAGTCCGATCAGTCCCGCCTTTTTCCAGCCGTTGGTCATTGCGTCCACCCCATGCCTGCCGTTTCAGGGCCCCGGCGCTGCCCGGCTCAGCCCCTGCTGGCGAATCTCAAAGTATAACCCCGAAGCCGGGGCCTTCACGCTCAGTCGGACGCGCAATCGGCCGCAGAGTTCCCCGGCGCCGGCGCCACGGCGCCGGCCGCGCTCCGCCGGCGGGCGCTTCAGTCGAAAGCGACCAGCGGCGCACCGGTCATTTCGGCGGGCTGCGGCAGCCCCATCATCCGCAGCAGCGTCGGCGCGATGTCCTGCAGAGATCCCCCTGCGGCGATCGTGGCCTTGCGGCCGACGTAGACGCAGGGCACGAGGTTCAGCGTGTGCGCGGTGTGCGGCTGCCCGGTGGCGTCGTCGTGCATCATCTCGGCGTTGCCGTGGTCGGCGGTGATCAGCACTTCGCCACCGGCGCGGCGGGCTGCCTCGACGACGCGGCCGACGCAGGCGTCGAGCGTCTCGATGGCCAGGATCGCCGCGTCGAGGTCGCCGGTGTGGCCGACCATGTCGCCGTTGGCGAAGTTGCAGACGATCGCGTCGTAGCTCCCGGTCGCGATGGCGGCGACCAGCCTGTCGGTGACCTCCCGCGCGCTCATTTCGGGCTGCAGGTCGTAGGTCGCGACGCGCGGCGAAGGCACGAGGATGCGGTCCTCGCCCGGGTACGGCGTCTCGACGCCGCCGCTGAAGAAATAGGTGACGTGCGCGTACTTCTCGGTCTCGGCGATGCGCAGCTGCCTGCGGCCGAGGCTCGCGATGTACTCGCCGAAGCCGTTGCCCACCGATTGCGGCGGGAACGCGACCGGCAGTTGCGCGAACTCGTCGCCGTAGCCGGTGAGGCAGACGTAGCGGGCGAGGCGCGGGACGCGAGCGCGGGCGAAACCGTCGAACGCGGGATCGGTCAGCGCGCGGGTGATCTCGCGGGCGCGGTCGGCGCGGAAGTTCATGAAGACGACGACGTCGCCGTCGGCCATCGCGGCCGGGGACGCGCCGGCCCCGGCGATCGCGGTGGGCTGGACGAACTCGTCGGTTTCGCCGCGCGCGTAGGCGGCAACGAGTCCTGCCTGCGCGCCCGGCGCGGTGAACGGCGCCCGGCCGTCGACGACGAGGTCGTAGGCGGCGGCGACGCGATCCCAGCGCTGGTCGCGGTCCATGGCGTAGAAGCGGCCGACGATCGACGCGATGCGCGCACCGGGGTGGCGCGCGCAGACGCCGTCGATGAACGCCAGCGACGCCGCCGCGCTCTTCGGCGGCGTGTCGCGGCCGTCGAGGAAGGCGTGCACGTAGGCC
>CAIWHR010000584.1 GCA_903912485.1 uncultured beta proteobacterium
CCCGGCGTCAGCGGAAACTCGTAACGCCTGAGCGGCGGGCTGAACACGCGCGTCTCGCTGTCGAAGACGGCGCCGGTGGCCACGATGCCCGGCGCCGACAGCCGTTCGGTGCGCAGCGTGTCGACCTGCGGCCCCTGTTGCGTGATCCGCAAGGTGACGCCGTCGGCGCCGATGCCCACCACCTCGTGCGTCTCTTCCCAGACGACGGGCAGCCGGTAGCCGTCGGCCACGCTGTAGACCCAGCGGTCGCCGACGGCGTACCGCGGCGCCGGAGCCGGCGCTCCGGGGGCGCCGCCGACCGACACGCAGCCCGCCACGGCGGTGGCCGAAGTTGCCAGCAGGAAGGAGCGTCGATTCATGTTTCGGCCCTTGCGACGATGGAAGCTGCCCGGGCGCGGGTCAGCCCGGCGCCAGCACCCGGACCAGGAAGGCGGTGATCGCCTCGATCTCCTCCCACACCAGCGAATGCGGCATGCCGTAGGTGTGCCACTCGACGTCGTAGCCGGCAGCGACGAGTGCGGCCCGCGACGCCTCGCCCCATTCCGGCCGCACCACCGGATCGACGGTGCCGTGCGCCATGAAGACCGGCAGGTCGCGGTTGGCGGCGCTGGCCTCGGCCGCGAGATCGCCGGGACGCACCAGGTAGGTGGACAGCGCGACGACGCCCGCCAGCCGCTCGGCGTGACGCAGGCCTGTATGCAGCGCGATCGCGCCGCCCTGAGAAAAGCCGGCGACGACGATCCGCCCTGCGGCGACGCCGCGGGAGCGCTCGCGCGCGATCAGCGCCTCGACCTGCGCCTGCGACGCCTTGACGCCGCGCATGTCGGCGCGCTCGGACAGGTTGGCGGCGTAGATGTCGTACCAGGCGCGCATCGGCATGCCGGCGTTGATCGTGACCGGCCGCACCGGCGCGTGGGGGAATACGAAGCGGATCGACAGCGACGGCGGCAGTCGCAGTTCCTCGGCGACGGGCACGAAATCGCTGCCGTCGGCGCCGAGCCCGTGCAGCCAGATGACCGCCGCATCGGGGTGCGCGCCGGTCTCGAGTTCGATGCAAGCCAGAAGTTCGGGGTCCATGACCTCGATTCTAGCCGATGCCTCGCGTTCGCTCGACCCGGGCCACGAACGGGCGCCGGGCATCCGCTATCATTCCAGGTCGACCCGACAACTCAAGGAGCAATGCCCATGACCACCGGCCCATTCGACCTTTCCGGCAAGATCGCGCTCGTCACCGGCGCCTACCGCGGGCTCGGGTTCGCCATCGCGCAGGGCCTGGCGCGCGCCGGCGCCACCGTCGTCCTCAACGGCCGCAAGCCGGAAGAGCTCGCGTCCGCGGCCGGCAAGCTCACCGACGCCGGCCTCCACGCCAGCACCAGCGTGTTCGACGTCACCGACGGACCGGCCGTTCGCGCCGCGATCGCCGGCATCGAGGCGCTGCACGGACGGCTCGACATCCTGGTCAACAACGCCGGCATCCAGCGGCGCAGCCCGCTGGTCGAGTTCACGCAGAAGGACTGGGACGACATCATCGCCACCAACCTGACGGCGCCGTTCCTGGTCTCGCAGGCGGCGCTGCCGGGGATGATCGCCCGCGGCAGCGGCAAGATCATCCACATCGCGTCGCTGATGAGCGATCTGGCGCGGCCCACCGTCGTGCCGTACACCGCGGCCAAGGGCGGCGTGCGGCAGCTGACGCGGGGGATGGCGGTCGAGCTCGCGCCCAGCAACATCCAGGTCAACGCCATCGCGCCCGGCTATTTCGCCACCGAGATGAACCGCGCGCTGATCGACAACGCGGAGTTCAACGCCTGGGTCTGCAAGCGCACGCCGGCAGGACGCTGGGGCCAGCCCGACGAGATCGCCGGGCTCGCGGTGTTCCTCGCGTCGCCCGCGGCCAACTACATGACCGGCCAGATGCTGGTGATGGACGGCGGGATGAGCGTCGCGCTCTGAGCGCAGGACGCTGCGCCACCCGGGAAACGCAGCCGGCGCCGAGCCGGGGCAGCGGCACGTTTCCCGCCTGTGCACAACCCGGTGGACAGCCGGTGGAGCGATCGGGGATCGATCGGCGGATCGGTGCCAGGCGTCTGATTTTGCGGGCTTTTTCAGGAAAGTTTGCGCTGGATCAAAAAAAACTTGCCAATCCGGACGCTCCTCACTATCCTTGGTGTTCGGAGCGCTTCTGAACACAACATGTAGTGGCTGTTGCTTCAGCAAGCCGGTTCCCGGGGCGCGCGCAGCCGTGGCTTTTCACAGCGGCGCCGACCGAGTCGCGCGGAGCGCGACCAGGGGACCCGCATCGGGCCTGGCGCCGCGCAAAACCACGATTCCGGCGTCCGACCGGCCACCGCGGCTTGGGCGCACCACGACAACGACGGGATTCGACAGGAGACCCACGCAATGCAAGCGACCAGCACTGCCGCCGCCCAACCGTCGGTCCGACCGACGCGCGACCTCATGTCCACAGAGCCCGCGGGCAGCACGCACGCGGGTGCCGACGCGCAATACAAGGTCATTCGCCGCAACGGCGCGGTGGTCGGCTTCGAGCCGGCCAAGATCTCGATCGCGATGACCAAGGCGTTCCTCGCCGTCAACGGCAACCAGGGCGCCGCGTCGGCGCGCGTGCGCGACGAAGTGGCCAAGCTCACCGACGCCGTCGTCAGCGCGTTGATGAAGCGCAAACCCGAGGGCGGCGCGATCCACATCGAGGAGATCCAGGACCAGGTCGAACTCGCGCTGATGCGCGGCGGCGAGCACGAGGTGGCGCGAGCCTACGTGCTGTATCGCGAGCGGCGCTCGCAGGAGCGCGCGCACGAGAAATCGCTGCGTCACCCCGAACCCGAGACTGCGCCGGCGATCATGGTGCTCGACCACGGCCAGTCGCGCCCGCTCGACCTCGGACGGCTTTCCGCGCTGGTCGCCGAATCCTGCGCCGGTCTCTCCGATGTCGATTCCGCGCGCGTGCTCAAGGCGACGCTCAAGGATCTGTACAACGGCGTGCCGATGGACGAGGTGCGCAAGTGCGTCGTGCTGGCCGCGCGCACGCTGATCGAGAAAGACCCCGCGTACAGCCTCGTCACCGCCCGCCTGCTGCTCGACGCGATCCGCTTCGAGGCGCTGGGCGAAGAGGCGACGCAGGCGGACATGGGCACGCGCTACGCCGAGTATTTTCCGCAGTTCGTGAAGCACGGCATCAGGATCGGCCTGCTCACCGAAGCGCTCGCGCAGTACGACCTCCCGAGGCTCGGCGCGGCGTTGAAGCCCGGGCGCGACCTGCAGTTCGGGTATCTCGGCCTGCAGACGCTCTACGACCGCTATTTCCTGATCGACCAGCACGCCGACTTCGCCGGCGCCGGCCGCCGCTTCGAGCTGCCGCAGTGCTTCTTCATGCGCGTCGCGATGGGGCTCGCGCTCAACGAAGTCGACCGCGAGACGCGCGCGATCGAGTTCTACGACGTCCTCTCGACGTTCGACTTCATGAGCTCGACGCCCACACTCTTCAACTCGGGCACGCATAGGTCGCAGCTGTCGTCGTGCTACCTGACGACCGTCGCCGACGACCTCGACGGCATCTACGAGGCGATCAAGGAAAACGCGCTGCTGTCCAAGTTCGCCGGCGGCCTCGGCAACGACTGGACCAACGTCCGCGCGATGGGCTCGCACATCAAGGGCACCAACGGCAAGAGCCAGGGCGTCGTGCCTTTCCTCAAGGTCGTCAACGACACGGCGGTCGCGGTCAACCAGGGCGGCAAGCGCAAGGGCGCGGTCTGCGCGTACCTCGAGACCTGGCACCTCGACGTCGAGGAGTTCCTGGAACTGCGCAAGAACACCGGCGACGACCGGCGCCGCACGCACGACATGAACACGGCGAACTGGATCCCCGACCTGTTCATGAAGCGCGTGACGGAAGGCGGCGACTGGACGCTGTTCTCGCCCTCCGACGTGCCCGACCTCCACGACAAGTGGGGCCGCGCGTTCGAGGATGCGTACACGCGCCACGAGGACCGCGCCGCGCGCGGCGAGCTGAAGCTGTTCAAGAAGATCCCCGCGCTGCAGCTCTGGCGCAAGATGCTGTCGATGCTGTTCGAAACCGGGCACCCCTGGATCACCTTCAAGGACCCGTGCAACATCCGCTCGCCGCAGCAGATC
>CAIWHR010000585.1 GCA_903912485.1 uncultured beta proteobacterium
TGACAACTGGGCATTCGGACTTGTGAGCTTCGTGCACATGGTCGTCTATTGCCCCGTGTTCTATTTTCTGTCCTGGGCGGTCTCGAAGAGGCTGGGTGCGGTGCCCGAGCGCGCGCGGACGATTCGCGTTGCAGTACTGTGTGGCCTTTTGTTTGGCGTCACTTTCCTGCCGGTCTATCTCGTGCCATTCTCGAGCCCGCCCAACTGGGGCGACGCGTATTACGCGACCGGATGCGGACTGCATGGTGCGTACACATGCAACTAGGGCGGCGCGTCCGCCATGCATCCGACAGCGCGTCTTCCCCGCTTAGAGCAGGTGCCCGCGGACGGCGGCGGCGGGCGCCGCGAGTCAGCCGCCCGACGCGCCACGGCGCTGCTGCAGCTGCGCCCGCATCCTGTCGTGGAATGCCTCGGTGCGATCGAACCGGTCGCGCAGCAGGTCGCGGACCACCGCCTTCTGTTCCGGCGAAAAACCGGCATACAGGTCGAGCCATAGATCCCGCAGCTTCCTGCGCTCCGCCTGGTTCTCGAAGCTGACCGGGTCGGCAGCGCCTACGACTCGCTTCAGGTCGGGCTCGGCCTTGGCGAGCTCGGCGACCAGCGCGTCCTTCACCTGCCGGCGGCTGGGCCGGGCCGCCTCGCGCGCGGCCTTCGACTGCGCCGCGGCGCTATCCCACAGCAGCCGCTGCTGCGCGTCGAGGTTGAGGCTGGCTTTCGCCGACTCGAGGACCCGCGGCAGCATCGGGCCGATGTCGCCGTCGTGCATCGCGTCCATGCCCGGGCCGAGGCCGTCGCCCGCCATCGGGCCCACCGGCAGTTGCAGTGCCGCGATTCCGCCGACGGCCGAAAACGCCAGCAGGGCGAGCGCAGCGGCGAGCCGGCCCCGTCGCGGGGTCGACGCGGTGTTCGTTGTGAGCGTCATCTTCTCCTCCTGCCGTTGAAGAGAATCCGGCGTCGGCGTTGCCCCTCCGGGCACGTCCGGCACGGGTCCTGGGCTTCATCCTGGCCCCGCGCTCGGCGTCGGTCGGTGACGAATTGAAACGGAACGTTGCAGCAGCCCACCGGCGGCACAGCTTGTTACATCCTCACGCCGCCGCCGGTGGCGACGGCGTCACGGTGCCATGCCATCAGCGCCGCCGCTCTCGTGCCGTGGCAGCCCCCGCCGCGAGCAACAGGCCCGCGAGCGCCGCCAGCAGCCATTCGTTCAAGGTCGGAACCGGCGTGGCGGCAGCCGGCGCCGCGACCAGCTCGTAGGCACCGATGTCGTACCGCACGCCCTGCGGCCGCGCCACGCCGCGCTGGTCGGTTGGGGGCGCCCCGTTGTGCAGGTTGTAGGTGACGCCGTCGATCGCCGGGCTGCCCGGCAGCAGCGCCATGGTCTGCGTGGGGCCACCGTTGGCGGCCAGGGGGCCGAGCAATGGATTCGTGCTGCTCATCGAACCCATCGCCCCGCTGAAGTTGCAGGTCGTGCCGTCGTCGATGTTGTCGCCGTCATCGAAGATCGCGGCAAGGTCGGCGCCGCCGCAGTTTCCGCCCGAGGGGCTGCCGGCGATGATCGAGTTGAAGATGTCGACGTAGGCACGCTTGCCGTAATTGGCAATGCCGCCGCCCTGGCCGATTCCGCCGCTCGCGGCGTTGCCATGGAAGGTCGCGTTGGTCATGATCACGCCGGCACTGGACTCCGCCCCGGAGCCGTTGTAGATGGCGCCGCCGGTGCCGCCGGTCGCGGACTGCCCTTCGCCTTGACCCGTCGCGGTGTTGGCGGAGAACGTGCTGTTGACGATATCCAGCGCCGCATTCACGCTGCCACCCGCGTTGAATATGCCGCCGCCGTTTCCGCCGATGGCGCTGGCGCCACCGCCAACCTGCGCGCTGTTGCCGGCGAAGGTGCTGCCGGCGACGTGCAGCGTGCCCGCGTTGAATATGCCGCCGCCGTCGAGCGCGGTATTGCCGATGAAGCTGCAGTCGGTGACGGTCAGCGTTCCCTCGTTGAGGACGCCGCCGCCGAAGATGTTGGGCGCTTCGATGGCGTTGCCGTTGGCAATGGTCAGGTTGATCAGCGTCAGCGAGGCGTTCACCGGCACGAGCATCACTCGCCACGCATTGTTGCCGCTGACGGTCACGACCCTCCCCGTGCCGTCGATGGTCAACCCCGCCGTGTCGGCGATGCTCGGGAGCGGCGAGGCGAGCGTGATCGTGCCGCTGACGCTGAAGGTGATGGTGTCCGATCCGCTTGCGGCATTGGCATCGGCGATTGCCTGGCGCAACGATCCGCTGCCGCTGTCGCCTACGTTGGCGACCACGAACGTCGCCGCCTGCGCGCCTGCGCATGCCAGCACGGCAAGCACCGCG
This sequence comes from uncultured beta proteobacterium, assembly GCA_903912485.1. Classification (GTDB taxonomy): domain Bacteria; phylum Pseudomonadota; class Gammaproteobacteria; order Burkholderiales; family Casimicrobiaceae; genus CAIWHR01. The sequence goes on from CAIWHR010000585.1 coordinate 2,353, forward strand.
AATCCCAACCGTTGGATGGAACGCTTCATGACGAATGGCCCCCTGTTTTCCCTGGAACACGACGAAGAAGAGCGAGAGTCTAGGACGAAAGCTCCCGTTGCATCAAGGACATCGTGCAGGCCCAGGCATTGCGAAGCCGCAGGCGCTGTTTCGCCTGGACATGACTTGGCTCAAGAACTGCCGGTGCCGGTCGTTCGCATAATTTATCGGTGAGGCAAGGCGTTCCCGGCGATATCACGGGCGAACAGCGGGAGGCTGCCGGAGACAACTTCACACGACTCGGAGGATTCCATGAAGGCACAGGTACAGGGCCTGAACGCCGGGAACCTGCTGGCCGGCCTGTTGGTGCTCGCGTTGATCAGCCCGGCGGCTGCCGTCACGCTCAAACCGGGCGACATCGTCGTCGGCGACGACTCACCCAGGGTGAGCGTGGTCGATCCGCAGACCCGCATCAAGACGGTCATCTGCAACTGCACGACGCTGGCAACCCTCTGGGACCTGGCGGTCAAGGGGACGGAGAAAATCTACGCGGTCGGCACGCTGCCCACGGCCAAACAGGCGGTCGTCGAGATCGATCCGGCCAGCGGGCAGCAGCGCGTCGTGTCGTCGGGCGGCAACTTTGTCCGGCTGGAAGGAATCGCCGTCGAAGCGGACGGCAATCTCGTCGTTTCGGACAACCGATGGGTCGCGCAAGGCTTGCCCAGCCGAATCATCCGGGTCGATCCCGTCACGGGTCAGCAGACGGTGCTCGCCACCGGAAGCAGTTCGACCATGCCTGACGCGCACGGGGTGGCCGTCGGACCGGACGGCAGCATCTTCGTCGCGACCAGCATGCTGGCGCATTCGGGAATCGTGCGCGTCGACAAGACAACGGGCCAGCAAACCGTGATTGCGTTCCAGACCCAGTCCGGCACGGCCCCCGCGGATCGGACCGAGATGATCGGCCCGTCGGACCTGACCGTGGCCGCCGACGGCACGATCTACGTCCTGGACAAGCGGTATCGGGGAAGCAACCTCGAGGACGAGGTACGGCTGTTCACGGTCAATCCCGTGACCGGAGCGCAGAAGGAACTCACGCGGACGCTGAAGGGAGTCGACCGGACGAAGACGGGGTTCGATTTCCGCGGCATCGACGTATTCAACGGCGTCGTCTTCGCCATCGACTACCGGCTGGGTACGTCCGGGCTGCCCGGGATCACGCGCTTCGACCCGCTGGTGGGGTTCCGCGTCGACGTCTCCAGCGACAATTTCTACGAACCCTCGGGCCTGGCGATCGTGCAGAGCGCTTCCGGCGGGGCGGGCGCGAACTTCCAGGGCCTGTGGTGGAACGCTCCGGCGGGGTCCGAATCCGGCTGGGGGATCAACTTCGCACACCAGGGCGACGTCATCTTCGCCACCTGGTTCACCTACGACGCGGCACGCAAGCCGTGGTGGCTGATCGCGCTGCTCGACAAGTCCGCCGCGGGCGTCTATTCCGGTGCCGTCTGGACGGTCACCGGGCCGCCCTTCAGCAGCGCGCCGTTCCCGCCCGAGGGAAGTCCCGGCGGCGCGGTCGAGGTGCAGGTCGGCACGATGACGGCGACCTTCACCGACGCCGCCCACGGAACGATTCTTTACACGGTCAACGGCGTCACGCAGACGAAGACGATTCAGCCGCAGGCGTTCGGCACGCTTCCCGCCTGCGTCTGGGGCGCGCAGCCCAATCTCGCGCTGGCGACCAACTACACCGACCTGTGGTGGAACATCAGCGAGTCGGGTTGGGGCATCAACTTCACGCACCAGGGCGACGTCATCTTCGCCACCTGGTTCACTTACGACGCGGCACGCCAGCCGTGGTGGCTGATCGCGCTGCTGGACAGGACGGCGGGCAGCGCCTACGCCGGGCCGGTATGGACGGTGAGCGGCCCCCCGTTCAACAGCGTGCCGTTCCCGCCCGAGGGGAGCCCCGGCGGAGCGATCGAGACCGAGGTCGGCACCGCCACGGCGACCTTTGCCGGCGGCAACAGTGCGACTTTCGCCTACACGGTGAACGGCGTGGCGCAGACCAAGACGATCACGCGACAGGTGTTCGTGCCGCCGGGCACCGTTTGCCGGTAGTCCCGACCCGCAAATCCTCACCCGCCGAGCCGAGGTCCGGGCGCGATGCACCGCCTGCCCCGAATCGCGCTTCGGCATCCGCCCTACGGACGGCGACCGAGCCATTTCAGCAGCGTCGCGTACAACTGCGCAGCCTCCAGCGGCTTGGCGATGAAGTCGTCCATGCCTGCCGCCAGGCAGGCGCGGCGGTCGTCGTCGAAGACATTGGCGGTCTTGGCGACGATGGGCGTGGCGCCGTGGCGGGGCAGCGCGCGAATGGCGCGCGTCGCGTCCAGCCCGTTCATCACCGGCATCTGCAGGTCCATCAGGATCAGCGCGTAATCGGCTGCTGCTGCCATGCGCACCGCCTCGCCGCCGTCGACCGCCAGGTCCGGCGCCAGACCGGCCGCGCGCAGCAGTTCCAGCGCCACCTCCTGGTTGAGCGGCTCGTCCTCGGCCAGCAGGATGCGGGCGCCGCCATGATCGCGCCGCAATCGGACCTCGGCCGCCTCGACCGGCTCGCGGTCGGGCATCGACGCCGACGCCGCGGCCCTGCCGAACCGCGCGGTCAACCAGAACGTGCTGCCCTCGCCCGGCGTGCTTTCGACGCCGACTTCGCCGCCCATCAGCGCGGCAAGCCGCCTGGCGATCGCCAGGCCCAGGCCGGTGCCCCCGTAGGCGCGGGTGAACGACTGGTCGACCTGATGGAAAGGCACGAACAGGCTTCGACGCGCGTCCTCGGCAATGCCGATGCCGGTGTCGGCGACCTCGAAGCGCAGCAGACAGCCGGCGTCGTCCTCCTCGATCAGGCGTCCCGTCAGCGTGATGCTGCCGCGCTCGGTGAACTTGACGGCGTTGCCGAGAAAGTTCATCAGCGCCTGGCTGAGCCGGGTCAGGTCGCCGCGCAGCGCCTGCGGCAGCCCGGCCAGGTCGACGTGCAGCGCGAGGCCCTTGGCCTTGACGCTGTCGCCGACCATGGCGGTGATCTCCCGCAGCAACTCGGCCACGGTGAAGTCCGCCTGTTCGCACCGGAGCTTGCCGGCCTCGATCTTCGACAGGTCGAGGATGTCGTTGAGGATCGCCATCAGGTGGCGCGCCGACACGTCGATCTTGTCCAGCCGGTCGGCCTGCTGCGGCGTGACCCCCCCGCGCCGCAGCAGGTAGGCCATGCCCAGGATGCCGTTCATCGGCGTCCGGATCTCGTGGCTCATGTTGGCCAGGAAGCTGCTCTTGGCCCGGTTGGCGGCTTCCGCCGCATCCTTGGCGATCGACAGCGCGGTCGTGCGTTCCTCGACCAGCGTCTCCAGGTGATGCCGGTGCCGGTCGAGCTCGACCTCGGCGCTCTTGCGCTCGGTGATGTCGCGAGAAATGCCGACCAGGCCTTCGACCTGCCCGTCGGGTCCGAAAAGGGGCGTCTTGATCGTTTCCAGAAGGACCCGCCTTCGATCCGGATAGGTGGCCCACTCCTCGGTGCGCACCGATATCCCTCCGTCGATGACCTCCTGGTCGCGACTCCTGATGACTTCGGCGGTCCGGGTGTCGAAGTAATCGAAGTCGGACCGGCCTTTCTGCTCATCGTGCGACAGCCCGACAAAGTCCTCCGACGCCTTGTTGCAGTCGAGATAGACGCCGTTCTTGTCCTTGATGAAGATGAGGTCGGCGATCGAATCGATGATGCCGCGCAGCAGCGCCTGTTCCTGACGCAGGCTCTGCTGCGCGGCAAGGAGGTCGAGCTCGCGTTGCGTGCGCTCGGTGATGACGTCGAAGACTGCGACGAAGTGCTCCGGTTTCGGGCTGAAGACCCGTACCGAAAACCATTGCTGCAGGCTTTCGAGAAACGTCTCGAATTGCTCCGGCCTGCCGCCTCGGGCGACGCGACCGTAGACGTCGAACAGCTGCGGATCGTTGTCGCGGATCCCGGGGATGACGGCGCTGACGCGCTTGCCGTCGGTTTCGCCCAGTCCGGTTTGCCGATGGAACGCGGGGTTGGTGTAGAGGTAGACCCAGTCGCAGGGTTCGCCGTCCCGGTACAGCATCCGGCAATAGGCGACCCCGTTGAGCATCTGGCAGACGATCTCCCGCGCAGCATCGGCGCCCAGATCGGTGCCGTCTCCCGCGGCAGGGGTGCCGGGTGCGCCCGTGCTGCCGCTATCGCTGGAATCGGACATCTGCAGCCCCCTCCGGAAACCGGCTTCGACAGGCAATCCCTTGGAGAGGCGGCGTTGGGTCCGACGGCGAAGGACGACCGCGGCCCTCTCCCGGTTCGATATTATGACAGTGTTCTTCGACGCGCCTCGCGGCCTGCGATCGGCCGACGGCACGATCCGCCGCGCGCCGTGCCGGGTGCGATACCGCACCGACGCCGGGCGGAACTGCTGCGAACATTCGTCTGTCGGCCCTCGAGTCACGACGGGCTCCCGCCGGTCTGAAGCCAGTTCAGGCGGCAGACGGCATTTCGGAGAAAGACCTATGCGATCGCTACTCTGCAGATTCCTGGGGGCCGGACTTTCCGCCTCGACGCTCGCGCTCCTGTCGGCCTGCGGCGGAGGCGGGGACGGCGGCGCGGCGCCGATCGTCGTGCCGGCGACGACGGTCAGCGGCATTGCGTCGAAGGGGCTGGTGCGGCAGGCGAAGGTTCTGGTCTGCCGCATCATCGACGGCGCGCCGCAAGCGGATGCGTCGTGCGAAACCGGTACGACCGGGCAGAACGGCGCGTTCAGCGTCGCGCTCGGCGACGGCTTCACCGGACCGGCGATGATCAAGGTCACGACCAGCCCGTCCTCCATGATGCTCGACGAGACGACCGGCCAGGACATCCGCTACGACATGACGATGCGATCGGTCGTGCCCGCCGTGTCGTCGGCGACGATCACCTACGTGACGCCCTTCAGCGAGATGCTGGCCAGCGCCGTCGGCGCCACGTCCAGCGGCGTGGGAACCGCGGTCATCGATGCCGAGACGATCGATCGCAAGGCGCTCCAGGTGCAGACCATGACGGCGCGTTTCGGCATCGACTTCGCGGTGATGCCGATGATCGACCTGCAGAACAGCGGCTCCGACCCGGTGATGCTCGGCAAGCAGGCCAACCTGGTCAAGCAACTGGCACGCATCGTGCTGCTGGCCAGGAACTCGGACGAGATTCATGCGCCTCCCACGTTCGCACCCTGCAATGCGCCGGGCACGACGATCACGCAGCAGGTCGCCTGCACGACGGGTTACATGACGTACGTGATGTCGCTCGACGCGCACGGTCAGGTGAGCAACTGGGCCTGGTTCGGAATCCGTCTGCTTGCGCAGAATCCCGTGTCCGTCGCGATGCCCGTCGTCAGGAAGGACGGCACGCTCGTCTACGAGACGGCGGACATGACTTCCGCTGCTTCGATGGAATCGGCGATGCTCGCCGCCGGGATGTCGCCGGCCGTGGTCACGGCCACCGTGCAGATCATGATGCAGCAGATGCGCTGAGGCCGTGTCGTGCCGGCCGATTCGCGGCTTCCCCTCCGGGACGGCGCGCCGACGCGCGCCTGCGCTGCCGCGGCCGGTCGCGTCGGATCACCCCGAGCCGCAGTTCAGCGTCGCGTCGATGAACGCCGATCCAGCCATTTCAGCAGCGTCGCGAACAGCTTGTCCGGCTCCAGCGGCTTGGCGATGAAGTCGTTCATGCCCGCCTCGAGGCAGGCGCGGCGCTCGTCCTGGAAGACGCTTGCGGTCTTGGCGATGATGGGGGTGGCGGATCTTCCTGGCAGCGCGCGGATGGCGCGCGCAGCTTCCAGCCCGTTCATCACCGGCATCTGCACGTCCATCAGGATCAGTGCGTAGTCGTTGCGCTCGGCCAGGCGCACGGCCTCGCGGCCGTCGGTGGCCAGATCGGGCGCCAGCCCGGCCTGCCGCAGCAA
>CAIWHR010000586.1 GCA_903912485.1 uncultured beta proteobacterium
CCAGCGCGTCGATCTCCGCCAGCCGTTCGGCCGGATCGCCGTCGCCGAAGTCGAGCGCGACGAGCAGCGCCCGGTCGCCGCCGGAAGGGCGCTCAAACATGCGGGGTCGAGCCGCGCGAAGGAGACCTGGCCGGCGTCATCGGCCGGCGGCCGCGCCGATTGCCGGCGGCCAGGAGTGGTGCGCGCCGATCAGGCGTCCTGCTCGTCGTTCGGCACGTGGTGCGGCATCGCGACTGCGCGCGCCGGGACGACGGTCGAGATGGCGTGCTTGTACACCATCTGCGTGACGGTGTTCTTGAGCAGGACGACGTACTGGTCGAACGACTCGATCTGGCCCTGGAGCTTGATGCCGTTGACGAGATAGATCGAGACCTGCACGTGTTCCTTGCGCAGGGTGTTCAGAAACGGGTCTTGTAGCATTTGCCCCTTGTTGCTCATCGCGTGCTCCGCATTTGTTGTTGGCGGTATCCCGGCGGCCGAACCTGCCGGCCGAACCGCGTCGCCCGCTGCGAACCAAGCCCCGCCCGGACCTGCCTCATCGGCCCGGACGGCGCGACGGTGAATTCGCATACGGGTTGGCGCCGGTCTTGAATTGTATCCTAAGAGGCGTTCCACGGAGTTCGAACGCGTCGGTGAAGAAATGTTCCAGGTAACGGCGGTAGGAATCCGGAATGTGTCCCAGCGCCGACCCGTGAATGATGATCAGCGGCGGATTCTGCCCCCCCTGGTGCGCGTAGCGCAGCTTGGGCCGGCCCATGCCTGCGCGCGGCGGCTGCTGGCGCTCGACCGCCTGCTGCAGCATCCGCGTCAGCTTCGGCGTCGGCAGCCGCGCCATCGCCGCCGCGTACGCCGCGTCGACCGAGTGCATGAGTTCGCCGACACCGCGGCCTTCCTTGGCCGAGATGTAGTGGTGGTGCGCGAACGACAGGAACGCGAGCTTGCGCGCGAACTCGCGCTTGACGTCCTCGCGGCGATCCGCCGCCAGCCCGTCCCACTTGTTGACGGCGACGACCAGCGCGCGCCCCGCGTCGAGGATGTACCCGGCCAGATGCGCGTCCTGCTCGGTGACCTCGACCTGCGCGTCGAGCAGCAGCACGACGACGTTGGCGTCCTCGATCGCCTGCAGCGTCTTGATCACCGAGAACTTCTCGACCGCCTCGGTCACCTTGCCGCGGCGCCTGACGCCGGCGGTGTCGATCAGCGTGTAGCGGCGGCCCGCGCGCTCGAAGTCGAGGTAGATGGAGTCGCGCGTCGTGCCCGGCTGGTCGAAGGCGATCACGCGCTCCTCGCCCAGCAGCGTGTTGACGAGCGTCGACTTGCCGACGTTGGGACGGCCGACGATCGCCACCTTGATCGCCGCGTTGGCGTCGGCGCGGTCGTCGGTCAGCGCGGGCTCGGCCGGTTCCGGCGCCGCGGTGTCGGCGGGAAAAGGCGCCAGCGCGATCTCGATCAGCGCGGTGACGTTGTCGCCGTGCGCCGAGGAGATCGGGTACGGCTCGGTGAGGCCCAGTTCGTAGAACTCGGCGACGGCGCGCACCGACGCCAGGCCCTCGGCCTTGTTGACCGCGAGCACCACGCTTCGCCCCGAGCGGCGGAGGAGGTCGGCGATCACCCGGTCCTGCGGCGTCAGCCCGGCGCGGGCGTCGACGAGGAACAGCACGACGTCGGCTTCGGCGATCGCCTGCCGCGTCTGCTTCGCCATCTCGTGCATGATCCCGTCCTTCGCCACCGGCTCGAAACCTCCGGTGTCGACGACGAGAAAGGGGCGGTCGCCGACGCGGCCGCGCCCGTAGTGGCGGTCGCGGGTGAGGCCCGGCAGGTCGGCGACGAGCGCCGCGCGGGTCCGGGTCAGCCGGTTGAACAGCGTCGACTTGCCGACGTTGGGGCGACCGACGATGACGAGGGTGGGTAGAATCCTGTGCCTCTTGGTGGCGCTCTAGCGGCGCAGGAGTTCGATGCCGGTCGAGCTGACGCGGACGCGATCGCCGATGCGCAGCCCCGGCGCCGACGTCTGCTGTATGGTCGCGTAGCTGCCGTCGTCGTAGCGGACGCCGACGACCCACACCAGCGACGTGTCCTTGCTCGCCAGTTCGTTGCCGACGTAGCCGCCGCCGATGGCGCCGACCACCGTCGCGACGGTCCTGCCGGTGCCGCCGCCGATCAGGCTGCCCAGGCCGCCGCCGATCAGCGCGCCGCCGATGGCTCCGACCGCGTTGGGCACGTTCTGCACCGTGTGCGACTGGATGGATTCGACGGTGCCGGTGCGTGGCGAGGGCGTGTCGGTGACCTGGTACGCCGGTTGCGAGCCGCAGCCGGCGAGCAACGTGACCGCGAAGACCGCAAACGCGGCGACCGGGCGCCGCCACTGGATTGCATTCATCATCATCATCATCGTCCTATTCCGCAGGAAGGGTTCGCCGCGATCAATCGGGAATCGAATTGAGCATGTACATCGCCGCCAGCAGGCCGGTTGGCCGGCCGAGCTTGCCCAGCCACTGGCCGAAGATGGTCTCGATCTCGCCGCCGATGTACACCTGCGTCAGCGCGCGATTGACCTCCAGCCGCAGCGCGGCGTCGCCGCGCGGCAGCGCAAAGGCGTAGGGCTCGTACGAGAGCTCCTCGGTCAGCAGCGCGAACTTGGCGGGCTCCTTGGCCTGCGCGGCCAGGCCGATGAGCTTGATCTTGTCGCCGGCAAACGCGTCGGCGGTGCCGGCTTCCAGCATCGCGATGCCGTCGCCGGTCGCGGCGACCGGGACGACTGTGGCGTTGACCAGGCGCCGCTGCAGGCTGTCCTTGAGACGGGTCTCGGTGGTCGTGCCCTTCAGCACGGCGATCTTGCGGCCGCCCATGTCGGCGATGCGGTTGATCGTCGAATCGGCCCTGACGAGGAAGCCGCCGGCGTCGAGGAAGACGAGGTTGGAGAAATCGACGCTGGCGAGCCGCGACAGAGTCTGCGTCGTGTTCGCGCACTCGAGGTCCGCCTTGCCCGACGCAATCATCTGCAGGCGTTCGGCGGTGGACCCGGCGAGCCAGTTCACCTTGAGTGCGGGATCTCCGACCGTGCGACCGATCTGCGCGATCACGCGCTTGCACAGGTCGATCGAGTAGCCCGCGGGCTCGTTGTTCGCTCCGGCGAACGAGAACGGCAGCGAATCGGCGGAAAACGCGACGTTGATCGCCTTCGCGGCCTTGATCTTGCCGAGGGTATTCGGCGCCGGCTGGGCGTAGGCGCCGCTGGCGACCACGCTGGCCGCGACGAACAATCCGATGATCAGTCTTTTCACGATAGGTAGCCTGGAAGACGTGAATGGGTTGGTTGCACTGGGACGGCAGCGCCGTCCACGAGGCAGGTGAGCGCTCGCCCGAGGGTGAACTGAACCGAATCTTACACCCGCCGGCGAAGCCGCCGGATTCGACGGTCTCGCCGGGCGCGCCGCGACCGCCGCGAAACGCCGGCGCCGTCCGCTGCGGCCGCCGGAGAATGCCCCACGTATAGCGGCGCCCTTCACCGGGTATCCGAAAATAGTATTCCTGCGCCGCGGCTGCGCCTGCGTATGCTGCGGCGGAGGTTCAATTCATCGTCCGGCGTCCGGGACGGTCTTCCACGGCAGAGGGGCACATCATGGCAGCGGCAATCCTTCCTCCCAAGGTCTACATCGACGGAACCTGGCGCGATCCCGCGTCCGGAGCCGCGATCGCGATGGTCAGTCCGAGCAACGGCCAGATCATCGGCGAGATCGCCCGCGGCGGCGCCGCCGACATCGACGCCGCCGTGGCGGCGGCAAGAAAAGCCTTCGAGGGCGAATGGGGACGGACGACCGCCACCGAGCGCGGGCGCCTGCTGTCCAGGCTCGGCCTGCTGATACTCGAGCACCAGGAGGAACTGGCGCAGCTCGAGGCGGCCGACGCCGGCAAGCCGCTCAAGCTTGCCCGCAACGACATCGTCGCGGCCGCGCGCTACTTCGAATACTACGGCGGCGCCGCGGACAAGCTGCACGGCGACACCATTCCCTTCCTCGACGGCTATCAGGTGCTGATCCTGCGCGAGCCGCGCGGCGTCACCGGCCACATCATTCCGTGGAACTACCCGGCGCAGATGTTCGGACGCACGCTGGGCGCCGCGCTGGCCGCGGGCAACGCGACCGTGATCAAGCCGGCCGAGGAAGCGTGCCTGTCCTGCGTGCGCCTCACGCAGCTCGCGGCCGAGGTCGGCTTTCCGGCCGGAGCCATCAACCTGGTGACCGGATTCGGCGAGGAGGCGGGCGCGGCGCTGTCGACGCACCCCGGCATCGATTTCCTGTCGTTCACGGGGTCCCCGGAAGTGGGGACGCTGATCCAGAAGGCGGCCGCCGACAACCACGTGCCCTGCGTGCTCGAGCTCGGCGGCAAGTCGCCGCAGATCGTGTTCGAGGATGCCGACATGGAGAAGGCGCTCCCGGTCGTCGTCGCGGGCATCATCCAGAACGCCGGGCAGACCTGCTCGGCGGGGAGCCGGGTGCTGGTGCAGCGCTCGGTCTACGAGGCATTCGTCGCCGCGCTGGCCAAGCGCATCAACGCCGTTCGCGTCGGCGCGCACGACGCCGATCTCGACTGCGGGCCGGTCATCAGCGAGGTGCAGCGCGCGCGCGTCGCCGGCTTCCTCGAGCGCGCCGGCCGCGACGGCATCCCGGTGATCGGCGAAGGGCGGCTGGACGAGCGCGCGCCGGCGTCGGGCTACTACGTTCTCCCGACGCTGCTGGGGCCGGTTCCGCTGACGCACGAGCTGGCGCTCGACGAGGTGTTCGGCCCCGTGCTGGTGGCGATCCCCTTCGACGACGAGAACGACGCGATCCGGATCGCCAACGGCACCGCCTACGGGCTGATCGCCGGCGTCTGGACCGAGAACGGCGCGCGGCAGATGCGCGTGGCCAAGAAGCTGCGCGTGGGCCAGGTCTACGTCAACGGCTACGGCGCCGGCGGCGGCATCGAGCTGCCCTTCGGCGGCTTCAAGCGCAGCGGACACGGCCGCGAAAAAGGCTTCGAGGCGCTGCACGAGTACACGGTGGCGAAGACGATCGTCCTCAACCACCGATGATGGCGTCCCTGACCGGGGCGGTGTCCGTCCGCGATGTCGTGGAGCGAGCGCATGAAGCGGTTTGACGTGAGCCAGGCGGGCCCGCTGCACGACGTGCGCGTGCTCGACCTGTCGCGGCTGGTGGCCGGCAACATGCTGACGCTCCAGCTCGCCGACTTCGGCGCCGACGTGATCAAGATCGAGCGCCCGGGGAGCGGCGACGACCTGCGCAGCTGGCGCGAGGGCGGACAGGAGATCTACTGGAAGGTGTACGGCCGCAACAAGCGCTCGCTGGCGCTCGACCTCAAGTCGGAGGCCGGGCTCGGCACGCTGAAGGAGCTGGTGACGCACTCGCAGATCCTGGTCGAGAACTTCGTGCCCGGGGGGCTCGAGAAGATGGGGCTCGGCCCCGACGTGCTGTTCGCGCTCAACCCGGCGCTGGTCATCGTCCGCGTCTCCGGCTGGGGCCAGACGGGCCCGTACAGCCACAAGCCCGGATTCGGCACGCTGGTCGAGGCGATGTCCGGCTTCGCGCACCTCAACGGGTACGCCGACCGGCCGCCGGTGCTGCCGCCGCTGGCGCTGGCCGACATGATCGCGGGCGTCTACGGCGCCGCAGGGACGCTGACGGCGCTGCGCGTCGCCGAGAGGGAAGGGCGCGGCCAGGTCGTCGACCTGTCGCTGTTCGAGCCGATCTTCTCGGTCATCGCGTCCGAAGCGGCCAAGTTCCGGATCAACGGCGTGGCGACCATGCGCTCGGGCAACCAGTCGACGCACACCGCGCCGCGCAACGTCTACGAGTGCAGCGACGGCAAGTTCGTCGCGATGTCGGGCTCGATGCAGTCGATGGCGATGCGCATCTTCGACACCATCGGCCATCCCGAGTTGAAGGCCGATCCGCGCTACGCGACCAACGACGCGCGGGTCAATCATCGCGACGCGCTGGACGGCATCATCGGCGGCTTCATCCGCCGCCGCACGCAGCAGGAGAATCTCCAGCTGTTCGAGACGGCGGGCGTCACCGTCGGGCCGGTCTGCTCGATGGCGGACCTGCTCGACCACCCTTACGTCACCGGCCGCGAGGCGGTCGTCGAGGTCGAGGACCGCGATCTGGGCAGCATTCCCATGCACAACGTCGTGCCGCGGCTGTCCGGGACCCCGGGCGGGTTCCGCCGGCCGGCGCCGGCGGTGGGCGAGCACACCGACGAGATCCTCGCCGAGCTCGAGCGCCTGCGTCGGGGCGGGCCGGACCCGGAGACGGCGCGATGACCGCCCGGGCACCGCTGCCGGTCTGGCGCTCGATGCTGTTCGTCCCGGCGATCAGCGACCGCTTCGTCGACAGCGCGCTGAGGCAGCAGGCAGACGCGCTGCAGATCGACCTGGAGGACAGCATCGCGCCCGAGGACAAGGCACGCGCGCGCGACCGCGTGCCGGCGATCGCCGACCGCTTCGCCGAGGCCGGGTTCGACGTCATCGTCCGCGTCAACCGCTCGTGGCGCCTGCTGGTGCGCGATCTCGAGGCGTCGGTGCGCCGCTCGGTGCGCGCGGTCACGCTGCCCAAGGTCCCCGACGCGGCGTTCGTCCGCGCCGCCGCCGAAGTGCTGGCCGAACTGGAGGATGCCGCCGGGCTGCCGATCGGCCACACGCTGATCATCGCGATGATCGAGGAGCCGGAGGGCCTGGAGAACATGAGCGCCATCGCGGCCGCGCATCCGCGGGTCTGCGGCATCATCGTCGGCGCGGAGGACCTCGCGCTGTCGATGCGGATGGCGGTCGACGAGGACGGGCTCTACGTGCCGAACGTGCTGGCCGTCGCCGCCGCGCGCCGGGCCGGCGTGATGCCGATCGGCTTCGTCGGCTCGGTCGCCGACTTTGCCGATCCCGATCTCTTCCGCAGCCGGATCCGCCGTGCGCGCAGGCTAGGCTTCGACGGCGCCTTCTGCGTCCACCCCAGGCAGGTCGCGATCGTCAACGACGAGTTCGCGCCGCAGGCGGCCGACGTCCTGCACGCGCGCGCGCTGGTCGAGGAATTCGACCGGCAGCGCGCGGCCGGCCGCGCCGCCTTCTCGTTCAAGGGGCGCATGGTCGACCTGCCCGTCGTCGAACAGGCG
>CAIWHR010000587.1 GCA_903912485.1 uncultured beta proteobacterium
ATGAAGGTCAGCAGCAGCAGCGTCACCACCAGCACGGCGAAGGTGGGAAAGATGATCCACCACGCGTCGAGGTTGGCCTTGCCCTGGCGCACCAGGTCGCCCAGCGAAGGCGTCGACGGCGGCACGCCGAGGCCCAGGAAGTCGAGCGCGACCAGCGACAGGATCGCGCCGCTCATGCGAAACGGCAGGAAGGTGATCACCGGCGTCATCGAATTCGGCAGCACGTGGCGCCAGATGATCTGCCGGTTCGACAGCCCCAGCGCCCGCGCCGCCTTGACGAACTCGAGGCCGCGGTTGCGCAGGAACTCGGCGCGCACGTAGTCCGACAGGCCGACCCAGCCGAACAAGGACAGCAGCACCAGCAGCAGCAGCAGCGACGGCTCGAAGATCGACGCGAAGATGATCAGCAGGTAGAGCTCGGGGATCGAGCTCCAGATCTCGATCGCGCGCTGCACGCCGAGGTCGACGCGGCCGCCGAAGTAGCCCTGCAGCGCGCCGGCGGCGACGCCGATGCTCGTGCCCACCGCCGCCAGCGCCAGCGCGAACAGGATGCTGACGCGGAAACCGTACAGCAGCCGCGCGACCATGTCCTGCCCCAGGCTGTCGGTGCCCAGCCAGTTCTTCGCGCCCGGCGGCGCGGGGTTGGGCCGCTTCTGGAAGTAGTCGGTCGACGTCGCCGAGTGCGGGTTCAGCGTGTCGAGCTTCCAGTTGCCGGGCTTGGCGAACTGCTCGGCGATGAACGGGTCCTTCCAGTCGGTCGGCGTCAGGAAGTCGCCGCCGTACGCCGTCTCGGGCGGGTTGCTCAGCATCGGAAACGACCACGCGCCCTGGTAGCGCGCGACCAGCGGCCGGTCGTTGCTGACGACTTCGGCCAGCGCGCTCAGCAGCAGCAGCCCGAGCATCATCCACAGCGACGCGGTGCCGATGCGGTTGCGGCGGAAGCGCGCCCACGCGCGCTGGTTCGGCGACAGCGGCCGGCGTTCGACCGCGGCGGCCGGCACGGTGGCGGCGGTCATTTCGCGACGCTCCCGAACTGCACCCGCGGATCGACCGCGACGTACAGGACGTCCGACAGCAGCTTGACGGCGAGGCCTATCAGCGTGAACAGGAACAGCGAGCCCAGCACCACCGGATAGTCGCGGCGGACGATCGACTCGTACGAAAGCAGGCCCAGCCCGTCGAGCGAGAACAGCGTCTCGATCAGCAGCGAGCCGCCGAAGAACGCGAACACGAACGCCGCCGGCAGCCCCGTCACCAGCGGGATCAGCGCGTTGCGGAAGACGTGCTTCCACAGCAGCTTCTGCTGCGACAGGCCCTTGGCGCGCGCGACCAGCACGTACTGCTTGCGCAGCTCCTCGATGAACGTGTTCTTGGTCAGCAGCGTGACGATGGCGAAGCTCTCGATCACATAGCAGACCATCGGCAGCGCCAGGTGCCAGAAGTAGTCGCCGATGCGCGCCGGCCAGGACAGCTCGCTCCAGTTGTCGGAGGTCAGGCCGCGCAGCGGGAACAGGTCGAAGAAAGTGCCGCCGGCGAACAGCACGATCAGGAACACGCCGAGCACGAAGCCGGGGATGGCGAAGCCGACCAGCACGACCAGCGTCGTCGCGACGTCGAAGCCCGAGCCTTCGCGCACCGCCTTGGCGATGCCCAGCGGCAGCGACACGAGATAGGTGATCAGGAACGCCCACAGGCCGAGGCTCATCGACACCGGCAGCTTCTCCTTGATCAGCTGCCAGACGTCCTTGTTGTGCATGAAGCTCCGGCCGAGGTCGAAGCGCGCGAAGCTCCCGAGCATCTCGACGTAGCGGACGTGCACCGGCTTGTCGAAGCCGTACAGCTTCTTCAGCTCGGCGATCTGCTTGGCGTCGCTGTCGCGGCCGGCCTTGTAGCCGGAAGCCTCGCCGCCGCGCCCGGCGCGCGTCTCGGCCATGATCTGCTCGATCGGCCCTCCCGGCACGAACTGGATCACGGCGAAGGTGACCGTCAGCACGCCCAGCAGCGTGGGCACCATCAGCAGCAGCCGTTTGAGGATGTACGTCAGCATCGTCGGGTCGCCTCGATCGGTCAGCGCTTCGCGGGGTCCCTGATCCACCACGTGGTGATGGGCCAGGGCAGCTGCGGGTCGACGTCGGGTGCCGAATCGACGGTGAAGAACTGCGGCCGCACCGCGGGAATGCCGAACTTGTCCCAGTACGACATCGGCTCGTAGTCGGCGTAGAGCTCGGGGATCTGCCAGTGGCTCCACATGACCACGCGGTCGAGCGCGCGGCAGGCGTCGCGGAAATCCTCCAGCGTCGTCGCGCGGTTCATCGCATCGAGGATGTGGTCGACCGCCGGGCTCTTCACGCCGCGGAAGTTGTTGTTGCCCTTCTCGTCGGCCGATGCGCTGCTGTACAGCGTCATGTAGTCGGCGGCGGACGGCAGGCTGAACGCGCCCTCGACGATGGTGATGACGTCGAAGTCGTATTCCTTCAGCCGCCGGCTGTAGAGCGCGAAGTCGACGTTGCGCACCTTGAACGTGATGCCGAGCTTGGCGAGGTTGCGCGCCCAGGCGGCCAGGCGGGCGTCGTTGACGCTGTCGCCGGGCGCCAGGTACTCGAACTCGAACGCTTCGCCGCGGGCGTTGCGCAGCCTGCCGTCGGCGGCGAGCTTCCAGCCCGCCGCTTCGAGCAGCGTGCGCGCGCGCAGCAGGTTGCGGCGCAGCGCGTGCACGTCGGCGTCGGTGCGCGGCGCGACGAACGGCGGCCCGAACACCTCCTTCGGCAGCTCGCTGCGATACGGCTCCAGCAGCTTCAGTTCGCCCGCCGACGGCAGCCCCGCGGCGGCGAACTCGGAGTTGTTGAAGACGCTGCTCGCGCGCTTGAACAGCCGGTAGCGGTTCATCGTCTCGAAGTCGTACGACAGCCCCAGCGCCTCGCGCACGCGGATGTCGTCGAACACCGGCCGGCGCAGGTTCAGCTGGTAGGACTGCAGCCCCTGGCCGGTGCCGACCGGGAATGCCTTCTTGCCGATGCGCCCGTCGTCCCACTTCGCGCCCTTGTGCTGGCGCATCCAGGTGCCGGCGCCGTAGACCTTGACCACGTCGAATTCGCCGGCCTTGAACGCCTCGGTGGCGACCGCCTCGTCCTGGTAATAGCGGTACACGACGCGGTCGAAGTTGAAGAATCCCCTGCGCACCGGCAGGTCGCGCGCCCAGTACTCCCGGTTGCGCTTGAACTCGATCCGCCGCCCCGAGTCGGTGACGTCGATCGTGTACGGCCCGCTGGCCAGCGGAATTTCGCTGACGATCTCGTCGAAGCGCGCGTGCGTGCCGTCGGGCTTCAACCCCCACTTGTGCGAGAACACCGGCAGCGCGCCCAGCTTGAACAGCATGTCGCTGCTGCGGTCGGACAGGTCGAAGCGGATGGTGCGCTCGTCGATCACGCGCGCCTCGCGCACGCCGACCAGCGTCGAACTGTACGTCGGCGACGCATACTTGCCCGCCAGCGACAGGAAGCTGTACTGGACGTCGGCGGCGGTCACCGGGTCGCCGTTGGAGAACCGCGCCCGCGGGTCGAGGCGAAACGTGATCGCGCCGAAGCCCGGCTCGATGCGCATCTCCTGCGCCAGCAGGCCGTACATGCTGCGCGGCTCGTCGGCGCCCTGCACCGTCAGCGTCTCCAGCATGAAGATGCCCATGCCCGCCGGCGCGTTGCCGAGGATGGTGTAGGTGTTGAACTTGTCGAAGCTGGAGCGCCGGTCCGGATTGCGCAGGTGAATCGTTCCGCCCTTGGGCGCGTCGGGGTTGACGTAGTCGAAGTGGGCGAAGTCGCGCGGGTACTTCGGCGCGCCGAACGCCGCGTAGGCGTGGACCCAGCCGCCTGCCGCCGGCGC
>CAIWHR010000588.1 GCA_903912485.1 uncultured beta proteobacterium
CGACGCCTACATCGACCGGGTGTGCGGCGAGATGCTGCCCGCGCTGGCCGCCGAGGGGCTGGTCGACGCGGTCGACGCTTTTTGCGACGACATCGGATTCACCGCGGCGCAGACCGGGCGCGTGTTTCGCGCCGCCGGCGAACTCGGCCTTCCGGTGAAGCTGCACGCCGAGCAACTCTCGGACCAGGGCGGCGCCGCGCTGGTGGCGAAGCACCGCGGGCTGTCGGCGGATCACCTGGAGCACCTCGGCGCCGACGGCGTGGCGGCGATGGCCGCGGCCGGAACGATCGCCGTGCTGCTGCCGGGCGCGTACTACTGCCTGCGCGAGACGCGGCCGCCGCCGGTGCAGGCGCTGCGCGACGCCGGCGTGCCGATCGCGGTGGCCACCGACTGCAATCCGGGGAGCTCGCCGCTGTCGTCGCTGCTGGTCGCGATGAACATGGCGTGCACGCTGTTCCGGCTGAGCCCGCTGGAGGCGCTCCGGGGCGCGACGGTGAACGCGGCGCGCGCGCTGGGCATCGGCGACGAGGCAGGCAGCCTCGAGCCCGGCAAGGTCGCCGATTTCGCACTGTGGGACATCGCGCGGCCCGCCGACCTCGCCTACGGCATAGGCTTCAATCCCTGCCGCATCGTGGTCAACCGGGGCGTGCGCCGCGATGCGCGCGCCGCCGCCGGGACGCGCGCGGCGGGCTGAGCGTCAGCGCGCGACGCGCGCGGCGAGGTCGTGCTCGGTCGCCGCGGTGACGACGACGCGCGCGAAGGTTCCGACCGCGAGCTTCGCCCCCTTCCTGATCGTCACCGTGCCGTCGATGTCGGGGGCATCGGCGGCGCTGCGCGCGATCGCGCTGCCGTCGTCGCCGTGGCCGTCGACCAGCACCGTCATCGTCTCGCCGACGCGGCGCGCGAGCCTTGCCGCGCTAATCCGCGCCTGCACCGCCATGAAGCGCATGCGCCGGTCCTCCTTGACGTCGTCGGGCACGGCGCCGGGCAGCGCGTTGGCCGCCGCGCCGTCGACCGGCGAATACGCGAAGCAGCCGACGCGGTCGAGCTGCGCGGCGTCGAGGAAGGCGAGCAGCTCGTCGAATTCGTGCTCGGTCTCGCCGGGGAAGCCGGCGATGAACGTGCTGCGGATGACGAGGTCGGGGCGCGCGGCGCGCCAGGCTTCGATCCGGCGCAGCGTGCCCTCGGCGTTGGCGGGGCGCTTCATCAGCTTCAGGATGCGCGGGCTCGCGTGCTGGAAAGGCACGTCGAGATACGGAAGGAGCCCCCCGGCGCCGGGGTCGCCGGTCATCAGCGCGACGACGTCGTCGACGTGCGGATACGGGTACACGTAGTGCAGCCGCACCCACGCGCCGTGCGCGCGCGCCATCGCGTCGAGCGTCGCGGCGAGTTCGGCCATCCTGGTCTTCAGCGGCCGGCCCTGCCAGAAGCCGGTGCGGTATCTGACGTCGACGCCGTACGCGCTGGTGTCCTGCGAGATCACCAGCAGTTCCTTCACGCCCGCCTCCAGCAGGCGCTGCGCTTCGGCGAGCACGTCGCCGATCGGGCGCGACACGAGGTCGCCGCGCATCGACGGAATGATGCAGAACGTGCAGCGATGGTTGCAGCCCTCGCTGATCTTGAGATACGCGTAGTGCTGCGGCGTGAGCCTGATTCCCTGCGGCGGGACGAGGTCGGCGAACGGGTCGTGCGGCTTCGGCAGGTGCAGATGCACGATGCTCATCACCTCGGCGGTCGCGTGCGGTCCGGTCACCGCCAGCACCTTCGGATGCGCGCTGCGGACGAAACCGCCGCCGGCCCGGGCGCCGAGGCATCCGGTGACGATCACCTTGCCGTTCTCGGCGAGCGCTTCGGCGATGGCGTCGAGCGACTCCTCGACCGCGGCGTCGATGAAGCCGCAGGTGTTGACGACCACGAGGTCGGCGTCGCCGTAGGAGGGCGCGATGGCGTAGCCCTCCGCGCGCAGCTGCGTGAGGATCTGCTCCGAGTCGACGAGCGCCTTGGGGCAGCCGAGCGAAACGAAGCCGACGCGCGGCGCGGCGGCGCCCGGATGGCGGGTCGTGGGA
>CAIWHR010000589.1 GCA_903912485.1 uncultured beta proteobacterium
CGGCGAGGAGACCGGCTGCGAAGGCGCCTTCCACCTGGCCGAGCTGCACAAGGTCGCGCGGATCCTCGGCACCGCGGGGGCGATGGTCGTCGCCGAGCCGACCGCCAACTATCCGCTGGTCGGCCACAAGGGCGCGCTATGGCTGCAGGCGAAGACCTCCGGCGTCACCGCGCACGGCTCGATGCCGGACTGCGGCGACAACGCCGTCTACAAGGCGGCGCGCGCCGTCACGGCGCTGGAGCGCTTCGACTTCGGCGTCGCGCCCGACGCGCTGATGGGGCCGGCGACGCTCAACGTCGGCAGCATGCACGGCGGCCTCAACGTCAATTCGGTCCCCGACGCGGCCGAGATCGGGATCGACCTGCGGACGATCCCGGGCCAGCGCCACACCGAGCTGCTCGGCTGCCTGCGCCGCCACCTCGGACCCGACGTCGCGCTGCGAACGCTGCTCGACGTCGGGAGCGTGTACACCGATCCCGCGCACCCGTGGATGCAGCGCGTGTTCGCGCTGATGGCGCCGCTGCTGGGCGAGACGATCGTGCCGCGCTCGGTCACCTATTTCACCGACGCCGCGGCGCTGATGCCGCCCTTCGACGCGCCGCCGACGGTGATTCTCGGGCCCGGCGAGCCGCAGCTCGCGCACCAGACCGACGAATACTGCTTCGTCCACCGCATCGAGCAGGCCGTCGTCGCCGATCGTGCGCTCATCCTGGACTGGTGCGCATCGTAGTGCGGGTGCGCCGGGCCGACGGTGCGTCGGCGCCGTGACTCGCCGCGGTTCCCCTTTGTCCTGCATCAAGGGTCCGACCTGGCGCGCGGGGTACCCTCGGCGACGCGGTTCACCCGCACAATCGACGGAGGATTCACCGATGCAACGCCCTGCCGCACTCGCCGTTCTTTTCCTGTGCAGTCTCTCGACTCCGGTCGCCGCGCAGGATCTGACCTGGCGCAAGGACATCCAGCCGCTGATCAAGGAGCAATGCGGCGGCTGCCACGGCGCCAGCGCCCCGAGCTACGAGGAGTGGAACCTGGATCGCAAGAACTTCGAGGGCAGGATGATCGGGCCGCGGATGGACAACTACGCGGACTTCATGCGGCACGTGGTGTGGCCCGCGACGGGCTCGGTGGAGCGCCGCCTCGACGACGGCAAGAATGCCGAAGGGAAGCCGGGCAACATGCACGGATTCCTGGGGACGACCGACGCGGATCGCGCCAGGAACCTGGCGACGCTGAAGAACTGGCTGGGCGAGGGGGCGTGGAACCTCAATCGCTGGGAAGCGCGCGGCAGCGTGCCGGCGATCACCAAGGAACAGCTCGACCGGATCAAGGCCAGGTACTGAGGGTTACGCAAGCTTCGCCTTGCCGCCCACGGTCTGCGCCACCCGCGCCACCGCCGCGCACAGATCCTCGACCGTGTTGGGCTTGTAGATGAGCTCGCGGATGCCGGCGGCGGGCGCCCTGGCGCGCAATTCCTCGGTGATGTAGCCCGAAGCCAGCACCATCGGCAGGTCGGGGCGCAGTTCCCGCAGCGCCTGCGCCACCTCCAGCCCCGACATCCCCGGCATGCTGTAGTCGGTCACCGCCAGGTCGAACTGGTCGGGGTCGAGCCGGACCGCCGCCAGCGCCTCGTGCGGGTCGGTGTAGCCGCTCACGCGGAAGCCCTGACGTTCGAGCAGACGCTTCATCAGGAAGATGATCGCTTCCTCGTCGTCGACGTAGAGCACGTGTTTGCCCTTGCCGTGGACCGGCGCGGCGGCCGCGACGGGCGGCACGACGTCGGCGATCGGCGCCTCGGCCGGCGGAAAATAGATGCGGAACTCGCTCCCCTCGCCCGGAGTGCTCTTCACCGTCATGCTCGCGCCGTGCGCCTGCACGATGCCGTACACCACGGACAGGCCGAGGCCGGTTCCCCTGCCCCTCGGCTTGGTCGTGAAGAACGGCTCGAAGATGCGTGCGCGCGTCGCCTCGTCCATGCCCGAGCCGTTGTCGCGCACCGTGAGGCAGGCGCAGCGGCCCCGGCCCGAGTCGCCGCGCGCCTCGTCGTCGGGTTGATGACGCGCCTCCAGGCGGACCTCGATCACCCCCGGGCGCTCCTGATCCTCGACCGCGTGCAGCGCGTTGTTGCACAGATTGAGCAGGATCTGCTTGACCTGCGTCGAATCGGCCAGCACCGCCGGCGTATCGCCCGCGCATTCCACGCTCAGCCTCACCCGCACCGGCAGCGTGGCGCGCAGCAGGCGCTCGGTCTCGACGACCACCAGTGCCAGCGACATCACCGTGCGTTCCAGCTTCTGCCGGCGGCCAAAGGCAAGGATCTGCTCGACCAGGTCCTTGGCCCTGCGGCTCGCCTTGCCGATCTCGTCCAGGCTTTCCAGCGCCGGGTGACCGGGCCCCACGTCCTGCCGCGCCAGTTCGACGTTGCCCGTGATCGCCGCCAGCGCGTTGTTGAAATCGTGCGCCACCCCCCCGGCCAGCGTGCCCAGCGCCTCCATCTTCTGCGACTCGCGCAACTGCGCTTCCAGCGACGCGCGGGCGGCTTCCGCCTGCGTGCGCTGCTCCTGCGCCTGCCGCATCTCGACCAGCGCCCGATGCGCCTGCTGCCGCGCGCTCTCGACCAGCGCGTGCGCGGTCGCGTTGTCCAGCGCAATGGCGCCGTAGGCGCACAGCGTGCGGAAGATCGAGCGCTCGCGCTCGCCGTAGGCATGCGCCTTGATCGACTCGATCGACATCACGCCCAGCAGGCGCTCGCCGATCATCAGCGGCGTGAACAGCAGCGTCCGGTTGACCACGGTCCCCGGAATGTGCGTGGGGAGAACGGTGTCGGGTTCGACGGCGATGAAAAGGTCCTGCCGGCTGCGCGCGCAGCGGGCGGTGATCGAATTCGGGTCGTCTATGGGGATCTGCGCCGACGGCAGGCGCTGGCCCAGTTCGATGCTGAACACGTCCTTGAGCACCCGGCCGTCGGGCTCGAGCAGGTAGACGGAAAAGGACGTGACGTCGAACAGCTGGCTCGCGTGCCGGAACAGCGCCGCGAACACTTCGTCGATGTTCAGGCTGGCGGTGATCTCGCGCCCGATCTGACCCAGCGTCTGCAGCGTGGCGCTGGCTTCCTGCAGCGTCCTGGCACGGCTGGCTTCGGTCGCGGCAGTCTGCCGCTGGTGTTCGGCCTCCGTGTGCACGCGCTCGCTTTCAGCCAGCTGGCGCTGCTGGCCGGCCTCGACCCGGGCACGCTCGGTTCCCTGCCGCCCCTGCATCGCCATGGCACGGTTGCGCGCCTGTTCGAAGCGCTTGCTGTCGCGGACGCCGGCGGCGGCCAACGCATGGTCGTAGGCCAGCCGATGGTCGCCGCAGGCGGCGCAGGCGCTCGCCAGTTCGAACAGCAGTTCGCTGCGCGGCGTGTAGCCGCTGATGTTCGCCGCGAGCGCCATCGCCTGATTCAGGTAGTGCAGCGTCGCGCTGGCGGCGACCATCCCGTCGGGCGGCGGCAGCGGGTAGGTCCGGTGGAGCTCGGCGTAGACGCGAAGCGTGTCGATCTGCTCGTCCGGACTGCCTTCCGCCGTCGCCAGTTCCAGCGCCGCGGCCAGCCTGGCTCGCGCCTCTTCCGGCCGCGCCAGCCGGCACAGGGCGTGGGCTTGCCCGCGCCAGCACCGCGACAGGGGAATCCGCCCGCCGGGCGTCCGCGCACGCTCCTCGGCCTGACCGAAATACTCGAGCGCGGCCGCAGGATCCCCGACGTCGAGCGCAAGGTCGCCCAGATAGCACAGCGTGATCGCGTAGCCGTTGGAGTCCTTCAGCGCCGCCCTCACGGCCAGCGCCTCGCGCAGCGCCACCTCGGACTCCGCGTGGCGACCGAGCAGGCGCAGGACGTTGCCGGTCTGCATCAGCGAATTGCCGAGCACGCTCGGCCAGCCCGCGCCGCGGGCCAGCGTCAGGGCGATTTCATCCCATTCCAGCGCGGTATCGAGGTCCCCCAGGATCGCGAAGCTGTCGGCAGCGTTGCTCGCCGTCAGGACGGCCTGCCGGATCTGGCCGCTCTCCACCGCCGCATGATGCGCTTCGAGAAAATGCCGGGCGGCGTTACCGAAACCGCCGGCGGGGCTGGCCGCGATCGCACGGGCGCAGGCGGCCCAGGCGGTCACCGCGGCATCGTCGCTCGCGGCCGGGCCGGGCGGCCACACCAGCCGGCTGGCGGCGGCACCGGGGTCGCCGAAGGCCGCGTAGAGCAGGCTGCGCGCCGTGGCGGCGTCGACCCGCACCGGATCGCCTGCTGCCCGGTAATCCTCGATGGCCGACGTCACGCATTCGTCGCGGCGGCGCACGTTGCCGCGATCGCCGACGATGGAAGCCAGCAGCCACTTCCCGTCGCCCGCGCCAATGCGGTCGCCCAGGCTATCGAACGCCGCCAGCGCCGCGTCCGCGTGATGCTCGGCCGCGTCCAGGTCGGCGAAAAGCCAGGCCACCTCGCCCCTCACCAGCCGCAGCCGCGCAAGGCCGCGCCGGCGCTCGGTGGTGTCGACACCGGCGCCGCCGAGCAGGACCTCGGCTTCGTCCGCCAGCACGAGCGAACGGCCGCAATCGCGCTGGCGCAGCTGCCACGCCAACGCGATCAACGGCACGAGCCTGTCCGCGCCTTCGGCCCGCAACAGCGCGGCCTCGAGCGCGGCAAGCTCCTTGTTCGGTGCAAACAGCTCCATCGGCGGCCTTGGCGGGGCGAGGCGGGTTGCGGGCGTCAGGGCATCTTACAGGAGCTTCCCCGTCGCGTCGGTTGCCTGGACGACGCTGCTGGCAAGCCGCTACAGCGACGACACGCCGCTGATTCATGTCTTCGCCAGACTG
Source organism: uncultured beta proteobacterium (assembly GCA_903912485.1). Lineage (GTDB taxonomy): Bacteria > Pseudomonadota > Gammaproteobacteria > Burkholderiales > Casimicrobiaceae > CAIWHR01. Next base: position 4,837 of record CAIWHR010000589.1, read on the forward strand.
GACCGCTACATCGCAGGCAACCTGCTTTCCATCATTTCCCGGGTGAACGGCCCAAGATGCCGCGCAGATTCCACCTTCGCGCCCGAGTGTCGATGCGTATGATGTACAAAATACCGCACATTTTGTGCTGCATCGGAGATCATCATGGGTATTTCCGCAAGCGACGTCATTCCCCTTTCGCACGCCCGAGCGAACTTCTCTGAACTGGCTGAAGACGTCAAGGGCGGTGCCGAGAAGATCATTACCAAGAGCGGCGAGAGCTACATCGCCCTTATCGACGTCAACCGTCCGGACTACTATCACCAGCTGGAGGGTGAGCGCATTCATCTGCTGCTGATCGGCGAGGCTTCCCAGGGGCTCGACGACGTTGCCGCTGCCAAGGTGAACGACGCCCGCAGCGCCATTACCGCCCTCAAGCGTCGGCGCAGTGCGTAATTGGTCGAGATCGCCGGGTTCGCAGAACGGTATTCAAGGGCTGTTGCCGTGCCAGATCGAACAAACCCTCGATGGCCTGCTCAGCTTTTCGGCTTCACGCCCGCGCTCGACCTCTACCGTCGACTGTGTCGCCACTATTGGGACATTGACCCCCGTAGCGACGGCGTCTTACGTCGATGCTTACCGAACGACTTGGGATACGGACGATGAACAGCAATAGGTATGGCGAGAAAACCTGTCGTCAAGTTCACGGCCCATTTCGAGCGCAACCTCGAAGGCATTGAACCTTTCCGGGCCGACGTGAAAGCACCGCAAGCCTTCGACCGCTTGCTGGATGAACTGCTCGACACGGTGATTCCCAACCTTGAGCGCTTCCCGGAAATGGGTAGACCATTCTTGGCCCGCCTATCGCATTCCGTTGAGACCACCAATGCGCTGGCAGCGCTGCGCGCTATCGGCGCTGACTCCGGACGCAGAAGCGCTACGCGAGTACATACTCAAGGACTACTTGACGCTCTACGCCAGACCAACGCCGTGGTGTTATCCGTCATACAGGTCACAAACGACAAGAGATGAACTACAGTCCGCACCAACTAGCGTATTTCGCGCATCAATTGACCCGTCGTGCCGCATCCAATTCTATGGACCGCATGGCCGGTGCACTGCTGGATGCACAAGTCGACTTGAACCCGCACCAGATCGACGCAGCACTGTTCGCCACGAGCAACCCGCTGTCCAAGGGTGCCATCCTCGCCGATGAAGTCGGTCTCGGAAAGACCATTGAGGCAGGTTTGTTGATCGCGCAGAAATGGGCCGAGCGCAAGCGCCGCATCCTGGTCATCACGCCGGCCAACCTGCGCAAGCAGTGGCATCAGGAACTGGCAGACAAGTTCGGTATCGCCGCCAGCCTCCTTGAAGCCAAGTCCTACCGGCATGCCATCAAGGACGGCGCCACCAACCCGTTTGACCTCGCAGGCAATAGCGCCACCGTACTTATCTGCTCCTACCAATTCGCGGCACGCAAAGCCAAGGACGTGCAGTCGGTGCCGTGGGACTTGGTGGTGATCGACGAAGCGCACCGTCTGCGCAACGTCTATAAGCCGGAGAACAAGACCGCCCGCATCCTGCGTGATGCGCTCATGCTGCCGCACAAAGTCTTGCTGACGGCAACGCCGCTCCAGAATTCCTTGCTGGAACTCTACGGACTGGTCAGCTTTGTCGACGAGCGCGTATTCGGTGATCTGGATAGCTTTCGCGCCCAATTCGGGCAACTCAAGGACGCAGCCAGTTTCGATGCGCTGAAGAACCGCATTGCGCCGATCTGCAAGCGCACGCTGCGCCGACAGGTCGAGGCCTACGTCAAATACACCCGGCGCATTCCGATGCTGCAAGAGTTCGTCCCCGATGTGGACGAAACCAAGCTCTACAACTACGTTTCAGAATTCCTGCAACGGCCATCGTTATACGCACTGCCCAATAGTCAGCGGCAACTGATTACCCTTGTCCTGCGCAAGCTGCTGGCGTCTTCCACGTTCGCCATCGCCGGGGCGCTGGAAACCCTCATCAAGCGGCTAGGCCAGACCCTCGACGAAAAGGTGGCCAGCACTGATCTTGCCGACCTTGCCGACGAACTCGACCAGGACTACGAAGCCCTCGACGAACTGGCTGACGAGCTGGATGCCGTCGCCGACGGCAGCACCAAGGTATCAACCGCTGCGGAAATCACCGCCATCCGAGCCGAAGTCGGCGAACTCGAATCATTCCGCAATCTGGCCATTTCCATCACGGAGAACGCCAAGGGCACCGCGTTGCTGCAAGCTCTCAATGTCGCGTTCAAAAAGCTGGACGAACTCGGTGCGGCGAAGAAGGCGATTGTCTTTACCGAATCCCGCCGCACGCAGGAATACCTGCTGAAGCTGCTGGCAGGCACCGAGCATGGCCCCGGCGTGGTGCTCTTCAACGGCAGCAACACCGATGCCAAGGCCAAGGAAATCTACGCCGAGTGGATCGCCCGACATACCGGCACCGACCGGGTATCCGGCTCGCGCACTGCCGACACCCGCGCCGCGCTGGTCGATTACTTCCGTGAGCAGGGCAGCATCATGATCGCCACCGAGGCCGGCGCGGAGGGTATCAACCTTCAGTTCTGCTCGATGGTCATCAACTATGACCTGCCGTGGAACCCGCAAAGGATCGAACAGCGTATCGGGCGTTGCCACCGCTACGGCCAGAAGCACGATGTTGTTGTCGTCAACTTCCTGAATCGGGACAACGACGCCGACCGGCGCGTCTATGAACTGCTGGCGCAGAAGTTCCAGCTATTCGATGGCGTGTTCGGGGCCAGCGATGAAGTGCTGGGGGCCGTGGAGTCCGGCGTCGATTTCGAGCGCCGCATCGCCGAGATATACCAAACCTGCCGGCACCCCGAGGCCATTCATACCGCCTTCGAGCAACTACAACTTGATCTAGCCGGCGAGATTTCCGACGCCATGCTCAATGCCCGCAAGGCGCTGCTGGAAAACTTCGACGAGGACGTACAAGAGCGGCTGCGCCTGCGCAACATGGATGCCCGCGCCTCCCTCGGCAGGCTGGAACGCCTGTTGATACGCTTTACCCGCGCCGCGCTGGGCGGGCATGCCCGCTTTGACAAGGACGACACCGGCTTCCTGCTGACCAGCTTGCCCGAAGGTGTGCAGGACGAAGCCGCGACGGCGATCCCCTTGGGCCGTTACGAACTGCCGCGCCGGAGCGAAGAAGCGCACATTTACCGGATGGCGCATCCCTTGGCGCAAGGATTGATCGACTATGCCCAGCGTGTGCCGCTGACCCCCAGCAGGCTAGTACTCGACTACGATGCCTACGGCACCAAAGTTTCCGTCATCGAAGCCTTGCGGGGCCAGTTTGGCACGCTGATGGTTCAGCATCTGCGCATTCACTCGCTTGGCACCACCGAAGAGCATCTGCTGGCTGCTGCCATTGACGCCGATGGAAACGTTCTTGATGCCGACGTAACCGACCGCCTGCTTGGCATGCCCGGTCATACCGTTCCGTTGCCGCGTATCGACGGTGCGCCCGTTCAGCAATCGCTCTCGGACGACCTCGCCCCGGCGCAACAGAACATGCTCGATTTCGCCGCCGCCAATGTGCCGATTCCGCCAGCGTTACAGCAGCAGATCGACCAGCAAAAGGCACTGGTGATTACCGACCTTGAGTCGCGCAATCTGAGCTTCTTCTCGCAGGAAACGGAAAAGCTTGATGCGTGGGCTGATGACCTGAAGGTCGGCCTTGAGCGCGAGATCAAAGACCTTGACCGACAAATCAAGGAAGCTCGCACCAAGAGCAAGGGGGCTGCAACCCTGGCCGACAAGCTGCAAGCGCAAAAGGAACAACGCGACCTCGAAGGGCAGCGCGACAAGAAGCGGCGCGAGCTATTTGACCGGCAGGATCAGATTCAGGCTCGGCGAGACAGCCTGATCGACGAACTGGAGCGGCAATTGGGGCAGCAAGTTACGACTACCCGGCTATTTGCCGTGGAATGGCAGGTGCGGTGATGGCAACATCGCCTTGCCGGCGTCGGCAAAGCGATCAAATTGTGGCGAATTCGCCACAATTAAAGGTCATGTGAGGCGGGATGGTCTCAGTATCAGCGCCAAGGAACAGGTAGGAATACAGCGATCATTTTGCCGGCGATGGCAAAATGATCGTCGATTGGCAGAAGCTGTTATTGAATGGATTTGCTCACTGCCGTAATGCATAGGATTGGAGGCCATCATGGCTAACGGAAAACTACTTAGACAGCTAATTCGGTCCGGATTGGACGGAGACATAGAAACTTTCAAAGCGGCGTCTGAGACAGTGATCGCCGAAGAGCGTGGCAAGAATCATCACCTCTTGGCGAATGATCTTGAAAAGTTGCTGTACGGCACTCAATCGGGCGCTCCGGTGTCGCAGTCGCACATGAAACTTGCCTCGGTGATGCCGACCAACAAGGACAGCGGACTTTCGCTACTTGAACTTCGGCCAGTAGTTAGAGAGCAACGGGATATCGTGCTATCGGATGGCACGCATTCAAGTCTTGATGAAATCATCATGGAGCACAATCGCGCCGACACGTTGCGTTCATTCGGTCTCCAGCCTGCGAGCAAGTTGCTTTTTTGCGGCCCTCCGGGTTGTGGCAAGACACTTGCGGCAGAAGTTATTGCCAGTGCTCTTTCAATGCCATTGATTGTGGTCCGTCTGGATTCAGTGATTTCCTCGTTTTTGGGGGAAACCGCATCGAATCTGCGGAAGGTGTTTGACTACATATCCAAATATCCTAGCGTTGCCCTGTTTGACGAATTTGATGCACTGGCGAAGGATCGAGGCGATAGCGCGGACCATGGTGAGCTAAAGCGTTCAGTCAACGCAGTTCTTCAAATGATGGACGGCTACAGGGGGCAGAGCATTCTTATCGCGACAACGAACTACGAAACTCTGCTCGATAAAGCGGTCTGGCGCAGGTTCGACGAGGTCATGCAGTTCGATTTGCCGACAATCGAACAGATCAAGCGCCTGCTAAGCATCAAGCTTTCTGGCGTCCGGCGGAATTTCGAGCCAGACGACACCAAAATCGCCTCCCTGTTCAAGGGCATGTCGCACGCAGATATTGAGCGCGTCCTGCGGCGTTCCGTAAAGGAAATGGTCCTTTCAGGTAAAGAGTTCCTCGAAAAGCAGCAGATTGACTCTGGCCTTGCGCGTGAGCGTCGAGTTAGCAACTAACCGCCCGGAGTTGATCTGCTCATGCCTTACGAACACATAAAAATTAGCCGGGATGAACCGATAGTCCCCCGCCTCACTCGCAAGCTGGGTCCGCAGCCAAGGTTTACCGTTGATGAAGCCAAGGCTTACGGGGTAGGGCTTAAACGTAGCCTTGAGGGCGTCAAAGCCTCGATAGCTCAATCGGAAATACGCGGATACGACGACCGGCTGCTATTCAAGCTAAACCTTCAAGAAGGCGTATTGCCGCCCGAGTTAGAAGCGATAGAAGGGCTGACTATCGTCAGTCAAGAAGAAAAATCTGTATTGCTGGCGTTTGCGACGGCGCAAGGTTTGGCGGAATTTGAAGCCAGATTGACCTCGTTGAGCACAGACGGGACTGTAACCAGAAAAGACATATTTTTTGCCATACATGGCTTTGATTATTGGACACCTGAGAACAGGAGAGGCACTGCACTTAGGGAGCACGGCCTTCCGCAGCGTGCGACTTTTCTATTGGATGTAGAGCTTTGGCCGCTGGAGAATCCGCAGCAACGAACGCAACTACAGCAGTCTTTTGTCGCTTGGGCCATTGAACAAGGCATAGAGATCACCGATAGCCTTATCTATCCGTCCTTGGTCATGGTTCGCGTGCGGACGGCAGCAAACGCCGTTGATCTTATTTTGAATCACCGGGATGTTCGCACGGTCGACTTGCCGCCCCGAGTCGGCCTAGACGTTAATCTGCTCACGGCGGACATTAACCAATTCCCGGTAGTCGCTCCGCCACCACAGGACGCACCCCGCATCGGCGTACTCGATAGCGGGATTACTGCGGGTCATCCGCTGTTGGGGGCGGCAGTCGGCGATGCACAAGGATACGTCTTGCCAGGTCGCGATGCCGCAGACAATCCAGTGAACGGGCACGGGACATTCGTCGCCGGGATTGCGTTGTACGGGGACGTTGCGGCCAATATCACTGCCGGTCAATTCATACCTGACCTTCAGCTTTTCTCCGGTCGCGTATTTGCAGATGATGATGCCGACCAGACCAAATTTGTAGAGAAGTCCGTTGATGAGGCAGTCCGCTACTTTCAGAGCACCTATCAATGTCGGGTTTTTAACCTGAGCTACGGAGATCGAAACAAAGTTTATGACGGAAAGCATGTCCGTGGGCTGGCTTATGTGCTGGACAAACTGACCCGCGAATTAGGCGTTCTCTTTATTGTGCCGACCGGCAATCTGGCGTTGGCAGAACTCCCTGCTAACCCGGTGGCGGATTACCCCACTTACCTTCTGACGCAATCCTCTCGTTTAATTGATCCGGCTACCGCGCTGAATGCACTGACTGTCGGGGGCCTCGCAACGCTAGACGCGACTTTTGATGCGCGCCGCAATGAACATACCTTTGAAGATGTACCGATAGCCCAACAGGACCAGCCGTCGCCAATAACTCGCTCCGGTTTTTCAGTGGGTGCTGCGATCAAACCGGATTTGGTCGAAGCAGCAGGCAACGTTGCGTTTGTGCCAAGTCGCCGCGCGACTAGAACGCAGGGCCTCGGCATCGTTTCGTTAAATTCAGGTTTTGCTTTGGGGCGGCCATTTCGAGAAGAGATTGGAACCAGTTTCGCTGCCCCACGAATTGCCCATTTGGCAGCGAAGCTTGCGCACCGATTTCCAGACAACTCCATCAACCTGACGAGAGCTATCTTGGCGAGTCACGCCAGTTGGCCCGCGGCGAGTGTGAATTTGCTGAATCACGCTAGGAATGCGCAAGGCAGAGAGAATCTGCTTCGGCTGCTTGGTTACGGTCAGGTTTTTTCGGAGGCAGTATTCGAGTCGATTGAAAATGAGGTCACGCTCTACGCGGAGGATCGGATAGGCAACAGCCGCACCCAGTTCTATGAGCTTCCGGTTCCCGAAGAGTTTTGGGGTACAGGGAGGCGGGATCGAAACGTCACTGTATCGCTTGCCTATAGCCCAGTTGTGCGAACTACGCGCCTCGACTACCGGCACACGAAACTATCGTTCACGCTGGTGAAGGGCGAATCCCTCGAAGTGGTTGCCGATGCCTTCACGCGAGGGCGAGCGACGACGGACGCGCTGAAGGAAGTTTCAGCCGGGCAAACGATAGGCAAAGAAACGAGAAAGCCCGGGACGCTACAAAGCTCCTCTTGGACCTTTAAAGATGTGTCCCGAGGGGCACCCAAATTATTCGCTGTCGTTACACGGCAGGACGCGGCATGGTCAGCTCAACAAGAGGTTGACGAAGCCTATGCGCTAGTCGTCGTCATCAGAGATAGAGCAAACGAAACAGTAAATCTTTACGAACGGGTATCAGCCATCGTGCAAGCCCGCGTGAGAGAGCGCGAACGCGCACGGGTTCGTACATAGGCATCAAATAGAATATGAGAATATGACGAACAGACAAAAACTAGAACTGACATGGATCGGCAAAGATGCGCGCCCGAAGCTGGAGCCGCGCATTTTGTTGGGCGATCCAGAGAAAAGCCATCACGCGAAGCACCGTGTCACCAGTGCCGACTTTTTCGATAACCAGCTTATCTTCGGTGACAACCTGCTGGCATTGAAGGCCTTGGAGCAGGAATTCGCTGGCAAGGTGAAGTGCGTATTCATCGACCCGCCGTACAACACCGGCAGCGCATTTACCCACTACGACGATGGCGTTGAACATTCGATCTGGTTGTCATTGATTCGGAATCGATTGGAGATCATTCGTCGCCTGATGTCCGAAGAGGCCTCGTTGTGGATCACTATCGACGACAATGAATGCCATTACCTCAAAGTGGTATGCGATGAGGTTTTCGGACGGGCGAACTTTATGGCAAACATGGTTTGGGAGAAACGTACATCTCGGGAAAACCGCCGTGTGTTCTCCTTCAACCATGACCATTTACTCGTGTATGCAAAGTGCAAGCCTAAGTTCGAGAAGGTCAGAAACCCTCTGGGCTTAAACCAAGAAGTTTTATCTCGATATAAAAACCCGGACAACGACCCGCGTGGCCCGTGGCAGTCAGTTTCAGCGAATGCACAGGCGGGGCACGCAACCCCAAGCCAGTTCTATTCGTTGACGCTTCCTTCTGGTCGGGATGTTGATCCGCCAAAAGGGCGTTGCTGGCTTTATACAAAAAACCGAATGGAGCAAGAAATTGCAGCTGGCAACATTTGGTTTGGGGCTGGAGGTGACAATGCGCCTCGCGTAAAAAAGTTTCTCAGTGACAGCGAGGACAAGGGACTTACGCCGGAAACTATTTGGACAGCCAGCGAGGCAGGTACAAACGACGATGCAAAGAAGGCGATGCTGCAACTGTTGGCGGACACTCCCGTTTTCGATAATCCGAAGCCCGAGGCACTACTGGAGCGTGTAATTCACATAGCCACTAACCCCGGCGACCTCGTTCTTGATTCCTTCGCTGGTTCCGGCACCACCGGCGCTGTTGCCCACAAAATGGGCCGCCGCTGGATCATGATCGAGTTGGGCGAGCACTGCCACACGCACATCATTCCGCGCCTGAGAAAGGTCATCGACGGCGAGGACCAAGGCGGCATCAGCCAGGCAGTGAACTGGAAGGGCGGCGGAGGCTTCCGCTACTACCGCCTCGCGCCCAGCCTGTTGCAGCAAGACCGCTGGGGCCAGTGGGTCATCAACAAGGAATACAACGCCGAGATGCTGGCGGCGGCGATCTGCAAGCTGGAGGGCTTCACCTACGCGCCCAGCGACGCGCACTACTGGCAGCACGGCACAAGCACCGAAAACGACTTCATCTACGTGACTACGCAAAGCCTGACACCGGAGCAGTTGCAAGCAATTAGCGATGAAGTCGGCGAAGGGCGCAGCCTGCTGGTCTGCTGTTCGGCATTCCGGGGCGATGCGGATCGTTACCCCAATCTCACCGTCAAGAAGATTCCCAAGATGGTCTTGTCCCGCTGCGAGTGGGGGCACGACGATTACAGCCTGAACGTCGAGAATCTGCCGATGGCGTCGCCGCTCGAGCCGGCTGTCACTGCGAGTGGGCCTGCGTTGAACGTGCGTAAGGGCGCAAAGGCTGTCGACGCAGGTCAAGCAGGCCTCTTTGACGGGGGCGGCGAATGAGCAAGAAAATCATCATCATCGCCGGCCCGAATGGTGCAGGGAAAACCACCTTCGCCCGTGCCTTCCTGCCTGAAGAGGCGCAGTGCCCGCACTTCATCAACGCCGATCTGATTGCCGCCGGTTTGTCGCCGTTCGCGCCGGAGGCGGCGGCAGTGAAGGCGGGCCGCTGGATGTTGCAGGAGATCGCGGCTTGCGCGGCCAAGGGCGAGAGCTTCGCCTTTGAGACCACGTTGTCGGGCGTGGCGTATCTGCGCCATATCCGCGAATGGCAGCAGGCCGGTTACCACGTCAGCCTGTTTTTCCTTGGCCTGCCCTCCGCCGAGGTGGCGATTGCCCGCGTGGCCGAGCGGGTGCAGCAGGGCGGCCACAACATCCCGGAACCGGTTATTCGCCGGCGCTTTGCCGCCGGTAAGGCCAACTTCGAGCGCGACTACCGTGCGGCGGTGGATGCCTGGGCGCTATATGACAACTCGGGCGACGAACCCGTAATGATTGAGTGGGGAGAGCGATGATGACCCGGCATGAACTCGGCAGGGCGAAGGACCAAGATCTCGTGACCTCGATGGCGGCGATGAAGCGGGCGGCAGCGATGGCGCGCAAGGCAGCGGTGCAGACCGACACGGCGATTGTCGTGGTGCAAGGAGAGAAGATCGTCCGGGTGACTGCCGACGACCTCCGAAAGAAGGCTGGCGCATGAGTCTGGAAAACATCGTTCGCTCGGTCAGCGGCCGCCTGAGTCTGCGCGAGCCACAAGCCGAAAGTCTGCGCCGCCTGCATTGGGCGGTCGATCAGGTGCCCGCGTTGCGCGACGCGAAGGCGCGGTCGCCGGAAGAATTGAAGGCGATGCAGGATGCGCTGACAGGACAGTTTCCAACACTGGCCGACTTCGAGCGCGACTTCCCGTCCCTGTGCTTCGCTCTGGCGACCGGCGTCGGCAAGACGCGCTTGATGGGTGCGTTCATCAGCTATCTGCATGCGGCCTACGGCTACAAGCATTTTTTCGTGCTGGCGCCGAACCTGACCATCTACGACAAGCTGATCGGCGATTTTTCGCCGAACTCGCCCAAGTACGTATTCAAGGGCATTGCTGAATTCGCCAGCACACCGCCCGAGGTGATTACGGGTGACAACTACGAGCAGCGCGGCAGCTTGAGTCTGCTGGGCGGCATCGAGGTCAATATATTCAACATCTCGAAGATCAACTCCGAGGTGCGCGGCGGCAAGTCGCCGAAAATCAAGCGGCTGTCCGAATACCTTGGGCAAAGCTACTTCGAGTATCTGGCCGGACTGGATGATCTGGTCCTCATCATGGACGAGTCGCACCGCTACCGGGCGAGCGCGGGCATTCGGTCCCTGAACGAGTTGCGCCCTCTGTTGGGCCTTGAGCTGACAGCAACGCCCTTCGTCGAAGGTGCTGGCGGCAAGACCACGCCGTTCAAGAACGTGGTGATGGATTACCCGCTGGCGCGTGCCATCGAGGACGGTTTCGTCAAGGAGCCTGCCGTTGTCACGCAGCAGAACTTCGACCCGAGCGCCCATAGCGCCGGTGCGCTGGAAACCATCAAGCTGCAAGACGGCGTGCGGGTGCATGAGGAAACCAAAGTCCATTTGCTGACCTATGCGCAGCAGACCGGCGAAAAGCTGGTAAAGCCCTTCATGCTGGTCATCGCACGCGACACCACGCACGCCGCCGCGTTGATGGCGAACATCGAATCCGATGCTTTTTTCGCTGGCCGTTACAAGGGCAAGGTCATTCAGGTCGATTCGAGCCGTTCCGGTGCCGAGGAAGAGGAAATGATCCGGCGCTTGCTGGCGGTGGAAAGCTACGACGAGCCGACCGAGATCGTGATTCACGTGAACATGCTGAAAGAAGGCTGGGACGTGACCAATCTCTACACCATCGTTCCGCTGCGTGCCGCCAATGCCCGCACGCTGATTGAGCAGTCGATCGGTCGCGGCCTGCGTTTGCCCTATGGCCGCAAAACTGGCGTTGACGTGGTGGATCGGCTGAACATCATCGCCCACGACAAGTTTCAGGAGGTCATCGACGAGGCGGGGCGCGGCGATTCGCCGATCCGAATGCAGGCCTTGGTGCTGACGCCGGATACTGGCAGTGGCAGCAGCCTGAAGAGCATTTCGGTGCAGCCCACGGCCAATGCGATGTTGGGGACGCTGACGACTGGCACACAGCAAGTGCCCGGTGCCAATGCATGCACCACGCAATATGGCACCTCCGCGCCGACAACCGTGTTCAAGACCGATGAACAGCGGCAGATTGCCCAAGTCGCCATGGACGTGATCGCCGAGATAAGCCGCGAGCGCCAGGATGGACAGCCCCTTGTCGCCAGTACCCAAGCCCTGACACAGGCCAGCATCCAGCAGCAGATTACCCAGCGGGTGCAGGAACGCATGTTGCCCAAGCAGGGAGACTTGCTCGGAGTGATGGTAAATGCGGGACCATCCCCGGTGGCCGACATTGTGCAAAGAACGGTGGCGGTGCTGGTCGAGCACACGATTGACATTCCGCGTATCTCGGTCGTGCCGAAAGGCCCGGTGAAGAGCGGCTACAAGCTGTTCAAGCTGGACCTTTCGAAGATGAACTTCCAGCCGCAGGACATGGCGCTGGTCGGCCAAGGCCTGAAAACCGGCAAGCAGGTGCTGTACGGACAATCGTCGACCGTGCTGGAATCGCGGCTGGAAAACTACATCGTCCGCGAACTCATCAACTATGACGACGTGTCCTACGACGAGCACGCCGAGTTGATCTACGAACTCTCGGGGCAAGCCGTCGCACACTTCAAGACCTACCTGAAAGCCGACGACGAACTGCACAACATCCTCGGCAACTACGGCAAGACCATTGCCGACAACATCCATCTGCAACTCGCGCTGCACTACTACGAGGACATTTCGGAATCGGAGGTCCTCGTCAGTCAAGGCTTCACGCCGCTCAAGCACTGCGCCTTTACCGCCGTGGGCGACATCCTGCCGCTGCATCGGCCTCCCGACGAGAAGGGCAAGATCGCGCAGTACGTCTATGGCGGGTTTGGCAAATGCGCTTATCCGGTGCAGAAGTTTCATTCCGACACCGAGCGCGTTCTCGCCTGCGTGCTGGAGCGCGACGCGCTGCGCTGGTTCCGACCGGTGGCCGGGCAGTTCAATATCTACTACCGGTCCGGCGCCAACCAACCCGAGTACGTGCCGGACTTCGTTGCCGCGACTGCCGACCACAACCTGATTATCGAGACCAAAGCGGCCAAGGACATGGAGGCCAGCGACGTGAAGGCCAAAGCCGACGCAGCAGCCACGTGGTGCAAGAACGCCAGCGAGTATTCGCAGGCCCAAGGCGGGAAACCGTGGAAGTACCTGCTGGTGCCACATGACGCGGTGTCCCATAACGCGACAGTGTCCGCGCTGGCAGGCACGTACCTGGTCGCTTCGGCGTAACAAAGAAACATTGCTGATTTACACGACGTGCATGACGCCTACTTGACGGTATCGGACATGTGCAATAGACGTTCACAATAGCGTGCGACCAGATCGACCTCGATGTTGACCGGCGCGCCGGGGGCGAGCGACTTCAGCGTCGTGACTTCGAGCGTGTGCGGGATCAGGTTCACGTGAAAGCGCGCGCCGTCGACGCCGTTCACGGTGAGGCTGACCCCCTGCACCGCGATCGAGCCCTTGGCCGCGACGAATCGCGCCAGCGCCGCGGGCACCTCGATGTCGAGGCGCCAGCTCTGGTCGGTCGCGTCCACCGCCGCGGCGCCGACCGGGCCGAACGCGACGACGGTGCCGACGCCGTCGACGTGGCCGGTCATCAGGTGGCCGCCCAGCCGGTCGGCGAGCCGCAGCGCCTTCTCGAGGTTGACGTCGGCGCTGCCGTCGAGGCCGGCGGTGCAGCGCAGCGACTCGGCCGACACGTCGAAGGCGAGGCGCGCGCCGGCCGGTCCTGCGCGCTTCGCCACCACCGTCAGGCAGCAGCCGCTCACCGCGATGCTGTCGCCGACGCCGACGTCGTCGAGGTCGAGCCCGACCGGATCGATCTCGAGCCGCAAGCCGTCACCGCGCGGGGTCGCCGCCGCGATTCTTCCCACCGCCTGCACGATGCCAGTGAACATCAGTTCTCCTTGGATTTGACCCGCGCGAGAATGCGCAGGTCGGCGCCGATGCGCTCGACCGAGTGGATCGCCAGCGCGACGCGGTCGGCGAGCCGCGCGAGGCCCTCGCCGAAGCCGGCGACGCCGCGCGCGGGGTCGCCGATCACGCAGGGCGCGAGGTAGAGCAGGAGCTCGTCGACGAGGCCCGCCGCGAGCAGCGCCCCGTTCAGCCCGGCGCCGGCCTCGACGTGCAGTTCGTTGACGCCGCGCGCGCCCAGCTCGCGCATCATCGCCGCGAGGTCGACGCGGCCCGTCGCGTCGGGCAGCGCCAGCACGTCGACGCCGTGGCCCCACGCCGGGTTGCGCGCGCCGTTGGTGACGACCAGCGCGTTGCCGCCGGCCAGGACCTGCGCGCCGGGCGGCGTCTCGCCGCGGCGATCGACGACGATGCGCAGCGGCTGCCGCGCGGTCTCCACCGCGCGCACCGTCAGCTGCGGGTCGTCGTGGCGCACGGTGCCGATGCCGGTGAGGATGGCGCAGGCGCGCGCCCGGAAGGCGTGGCCGTCGGCGCGCGCTTCGGGGCCGGTGATCCACCGACTCTCGCCGTTCGCGAGCGCGGTGCGCCCGTCGAGGCTCGCCGCCGCCTTCATCCGCACCCAGGGCCGGCCGCGCGTCGTCCGCGCGACGAAGCCGATGTTCTGTTCGCGCGCCTCGTCCTCCATCAGCCCCAGCTCGACGTCGATCCCCGCCGCGCGCAGGCGCGATGCGCCCTGCGCCGCCGCCGGGTTGGGATCGGCCATCGCGGCGACGACGCGCTTGACCCCGGCGGCGATCACGGCGTCGGTGCACGGCGGCGTCCTGCCGGTGTGGCTGCAGGGCTCGAGCGTCACGTAGAGCGTCGCGCCGCGCACGTCGTGCCCGCGCGCCGCCGCGTCGGCCAGCGCGTTCACCTCGGCGTGCGGCAGCCCCGCGCGCTCGTGCCAGCCCTCGCCCAGCACCGCGCCGTCGCCGACGATCACGCAGCCGACGCGCGGATTGGGCGTCGTGCTGCGAAGGCCGCGTTCGGCCAGCGCCAGCGCGCGCGTCATGAACGCGCGGTCGGCGGCGGTGAACGCGGTCGTCGGCGGCACGGGGCCGGGGCCGCTAACGGCGCGTGCGCTTGCCCGGCGTCTCGACTTCCTTCAGAGCGTCACGGAAGTCGGAAACGTCCTGGAACGAGCGGTAGACCGACGCGAAGCGGATGTAGGCGACCTTGTCGAGCTTGTAGAGCTCCTGCATCACCAGCTCGCCGATCTGCCGCGACGCGATTTCGCGCTCGCCCAGCGACAGCACCTGCGCGACGATGCGCGCGACCGCCTGGTCGACGAACTCGGTGGGGACCGGGCGCTTGTGCAGCGCGCGCTGGAAGCCGTTGCGCAGCTTGGCCACGTCGAACTCGGAGCGCGTGCCGTTGGTCTTCACCACCTGCGGCAGCCGCAGCTCGACCGTCTCGTAGGTCGTGAAGCGCTTCTGGCAACCGGAGCAGCGGCGGCGGCGGCGGATCGAGTCTCCCGGCTCGGTGACCCGCGAGTCGACGACCTGCGTGGCGGTGCTGCCGCAGAAGGGGCACTTCATGGCCGCGGCACTGCGTTCAGGTCACCGGTAGACCGGAAACTTGGCGGTGAGCGCAGCGACGCCCGCCCTGACGTGCTCCTGCGCGACGGTGTCTTCGGGCGCGTCGAGGACGTCGGCGATCAGGTGTCCGAGCTCCTCGCACTCGAGTTCGGTGAAGCCGCGCGTCGTGACCGCCGGGCTGCCGATGCGGATGCCCGAAGTGACGAACGGCTTTTCCGGATCGTTGGGGATCGCGTTCTTGTTGACGGTGATGTTCGCCTGCGACAGCGCCGCCTCGGCGTTCTTGCCGGTGATCGTCTTGGCGCGCAGGTCGACCAGGAACATGTGGCAGTCGGTGCCGCCGGAAACGATGCGCAGGCCGCGGTCCTGCAGCACCCGCGCCAGCACCCGCGCGTTCTCGACCACCTGCTCCTGGTAGCGGCGGAAGTCCTTGCCCAGCGCCTCGCCGAACGCCACCGCCTTGGCCGCGATCACGTGCATCAGCGGCCCGCCCTGCAGGCCGGGAAAAACCGCGGAGTTGATCGCCTTCTCGTGCTCGGCCTGCGTCAGGATGATGCCGCCGCGCGGGCCGCGCAGCGTCTTGTGCGTGGTGCTGGTGACGAAGTCGGCGATGCCCACGGGACTGGGGTAGACGCCCGCGGCGACGAGCCCCGCGTAGTGCGCCATGTCGACCATCAGCTTCGCGCCGACCGCGTCGGCGATCTTGCGGAAGCGCTTCCAGTCGATGACCCGCGAGTACGCCGAAGCGCCGGCGATGATCAGCTTCGGCTGGTGCTCGTGCGCGAGGCGCTCGGCGACGGCGTAGTCGATGAGCTCGGTCTCCGCATTCAGCCCGTAAGGCACGACGTTGAACCACTTGCCGCTCATGTTGACCGGCGAGCCGTGCGTCAGGTGCCCGCCGTGCGGCAGCGCCATGCCGAGCACGGTGTCGCCGGGCTTGAGCGTGGCGAAGAAGACGGCCTGGTTCGCCTGCGCGCCCGAGTGCGGCTGCACGTTCGCGGCTTCGGCGCCGAACAGCTTCCTGACGCGGTCGATCGCGAGCTGCTCGGCGACGTCGACGAACTCGCAGCCGCCGTAGTAGCGCTTGCCGGGGTAGCCCTCGGCGTACTTGTTGGTCAGCTGCGACCCCTGCGCGGCCATCACCGCAGGGCTCGCGTAGTTTTCGGAGGCGATCAGCTCGATGTGCGTTTCCTGCCGGCCGTTTTCGGCGCTGATCGCGGCCCACAGCTCGGGATCGGATTGGGCGAGGTTCTGCGAATGACGGAACATGGGGGCGTTTTCCGCTCGGTGATGGGAAGCCGGGGCATTCTAGCATCTTGCTCCCGGGGCGCCCTGCCCCGCCGGCGACCGCGAGCGGCGCCCGCAAATGCGCTTATAATCGCCCGGTTGCCGCCGGGGAGTCTTCGCGCCGAGAAGAAAGAACCCCGAGGTCGGCCCCTGTCCGCGGCGGCAGCACCCGTCGCCGCGGAGCCCTTCGGAGGAATACGTGAACGCGCTTCTCGCATTTTCGCGTGCGGTCGACCGCATGAACGAGGCCATCGGCAAGGCGGCCACCTGGCTCATCCTTGTCGTCGTCGTCATCAGCGCCGGCAACGCCGTTTTCCGGTTCGCCTTCGACTGGAGCTCGAACGGGCTGCTGGAAATCCAGTGGTACCTGTTCTCGGCGGTGTTCCTGCTCTGCGCGGCGTACGTGCTCAACCGCAACGAGCACATCCGCATCGACGTGATCGCCGGCCGCATGTCGCCGCGCGCGCAGAACTGGATCGACGTCTTCGGGATCATCGTGTTCATGATGCCGATGGTCTGCATCACCGCCTACCTGTCGTGGCCGGTGTTCACGCTGGCGCTGCAATCCGGCGAGGTGTCGGCGAATCCCGGCGGGTTGATCCGCTGGCCGGTGCGCCTGCTGATGCCGGTCGGCTTCTTCCTGCTGTTCCTGCAGGGACTGTCCGAACTCGTCAAGCGCGCCGCCTTCCTGACCGGGCACGCCCCCAACCCGCTCGACAAGGTCAAGACCAAGAGCGCCGAGGAGGAGTTGGCCGAGGAGATCAAGAAGCACCACGTGGCGGCCGAGGTCGTCGAAGCGGTCGAGATGAGCGACGAAATGCGCGCCGGCGACGCCGCGAAAGGAGACAAGCAATGACCGCGTTCCTGATCGCCAACATGGCGCCAATCATCTTCGCGTCGCTGGTCTTCTTCCTGCTGCTCGGTTTCCCGGTCGCCTTCTCGCTGGCGGCCAACGGCATCATCTTCGGCCTGCTCGGCATCCAGCTGGGGCTGTTCCAGCCGACGTTCTTCCAGGCGCTGCCGGAGCGGATCTTCGGCGGCGTCATGAACAACGACACGCTGCTCGCGATCCCCTTCTTCACCTTCATGGGGCTGATCCTGGAGCGATCGGGGATGGCCGAGGACCTGCTCGACACCGTCGGCCAGCTGTTCGGCCCGGTCCGCGGCGGCGTCGCCTACGCCGTCATCCTGGTCGGCGCGATGCTGGCCGCCACCACCGGCGTGGTCGCCGCCTCGGTGATCTCGATGGGCCTCATCTCGCTGCCGATCATGCTGCGCTACGGCTACGACCGGCGGCTCGCCTCCGGCGTGATCGCGGCGTCCGGGACGCTGGCGCAGATCATCCCGCCGTCTCTGGTGCTGATCATCATGGCCGACCAGCTCGGCAAGTCGGTCGGCGACATGTACAAGGGCGCGTTCCTGCCCGGCTTCCTGCTGGCCGGCATCTACATGCTCTACGTTCTCGGCTGCACCATCCTCAAGCCCAAGTGGGCGCCGGCGCTGCCGCCGGAAGCGCGGGTCTTCCGCGAGCCTTCGGGCAAGATGGGCGGCACCTCGCTGCTGATCCTGGCCATCGTCTCCGTCGCCGTGTCCTGGGGATACGCCCGGTTCGTCATGCCCGCCGACAAGCCGCTCGACGAGCTGATCGTCATCTGCATGCTGATCGGCATCGGCGTCGCCTTCGCGCTGGCGATGATCAGCCGGCTGCTGAAGCTCAACCTGCTGTCGGGCATGGCGGAGAAGGTCACCTTCGTGCTGATCCCCCCGCTGGCGCTGATCTTCCTGGTGCTGGGCACGATCTTTCTCGGCATCGCGACGCCGACCGAAGGCGGCGCGATGGGCGCGACCGGCGCGATCATCATGGCGCTGATCCGCAGGCGCCTGTCGTGGTCGCTGCTGAAGCAGGCGATGGACAGCACCGCCAAGCTGACCACGTTCGTCGTGTTCATCCTGGTCGGCGCGCGGGTGTTCAGCCTGACCTTCTACGGCGTCGACGGCCACAAGTGGGTCGAGCACCTCCTGTCCGACCTGCCGGGCGGCCAGGTCGGCTTCCTGATCGTCGTCAACATCCTGGTCTTCGTGCTGGCGTTCTTCCTCGACTTCTTCGAACTGTCGTTCATCGTCGTGCCGCTCCTGGGCCCGGTGGCGGAGAAGCTGGGCATCGACCTCATCTGGTTCGGCGTGCTGCTGGCGGTGAACATGCAGACGTCGTTCATGCACCCGCCTTTCGGCTTCGCGCTGTTCTACCTGCGCTCGGTCGCGCCGACGCACCCGTTCAAGGATGTCCACAGCGGCAAGATCACCGATCCGGTCACCACCGGCCAGATCTACTGGGGCGCGATCCCGTTCGTGATCATCCAGATGATCATGGTGACGCTGATCATCGCCTTCCCGTCGATCGTCAGCTACGACAAGCCCGATGCCGGGGCGCAGTCGGGGCCGCAGATCGACATCCAGAAGATGATCCAGGACGATGCCGCCACGGGGACGACCGGCGGCGACGCGGGAACGCCGCCCACCACCACGCAGCAGGACGACGACGCGCTGATGAAGTCGCTGCGCGAAACGACCAAGTAGCGGATCCGCGACGCAGTTCGCGCAAAGGGTGCCGGCGCTACCGCCGGCACCCGCCGGCGCAGTCCGGCGAAGCGCGAACCAAAAAAAACCCCGCGGTGCAAACCGCGGGGTTTTTTTGTTCGGGGACTGGCCCCGGTCTTACTTGATGTGCTGCTGCAGGAACTGGTCCATCCGCAGTTCGGCGACGCTGAACCACTGGTTCTCGGTCTTCTGGTACGCGAGCATCGCGTCGTACAGCTTCTTGAACGCCGGGTTCTTGGCCGATTCCTCGGCGTAGAACGCGACGGAAGCCTTGTACGCGGCTTCCATGATTTCCGGCGAGAAGCTGCGCAGCTGGACGCCGTTCTGGATCAGGCGGCGCAGCGCGGCCGGGTTCTTGTCGTCGTATTCGGCCAGCATCGTGACGTTGGCTTCGTACGCGGCGGCCTGGAAGGCCTCCTTGTATTCGGCCGGCAGCTTGGCCCACGCGTCCTTGTTGACGAAGAAGTGGATCATGGGGCCCGGCTCCCACCAGCCCGGGAAATAGTAGTTCTTGGCGACCTTGTAGAAGCCCAGCTTCTCGTCGTCGTAGGGGCCGACCCATTCGGCGGCGTCGATGGTGCCCTTTTCCAGCGCCGGATAGATGTCGCCGCCGGGGATCTGCTGCGGCACCATGCCCAGCGCCGCCTGAATCGTACCGCCCAGACCGGCGATCCGCATCTTGATGCCCTTGCAGTCGGCGACGGTCTTGATCTCCTTGCGGAACCAGCCGCCCATCTGCGTGCCGGTGTTGCCGCCGGGGAACGAGACGATGTTGTAGCCTGCGTAGAACTCGTCGAGCAGCTTCTGGCCGCCGCCGTAGTACACCCACGCGTTCATCTGCCGGGCAGTGAGGCCGAAGGGGATCGCCGTGCCGAAGGCAAACGACTTGTCCTTGCCGACGAAGTAGTACGAGCAGGTGTGGCAGCACTCGACGGTGCCGTTCTGCACGACGTCCAGCGCCTGCGGGCCCGGGGCGATTTCACCGGCCGCGAACACCTGGATGTCGAACTTGCCGCCGGTGATGGCCTTGACGCGCTTCGCCAGCACCTCGGCGCCACCGTAGATCGTGTCGAGGCTCTTGGGGAAGCTCGACGTGATCCGCCACTTGACTGCCGGCGAGCCCTGCGCGATCGCCGGCGCGGCGATCGCGCCGGCGGCGACGCCGACGCCCGCTTTCTTCAGAAATGAACGACGCTCCATCTGTATCTCCTCACAAGTGTGCCCTCGGTCGAGCCGACCGCAAGCTTACGCACCAAAAGTGTTGTCGGTCCGGTTTGCCCGACGGCATTCTGCCGCCGGCGGGTCACGAGACGGATCAATGCCCGATTCTATCCCAAATCATCCCTACCGTCGGCAGGGACCGCGCGGCCTTCCCGCTCGCGCCGGCGCGGCCGCCGGTCGGACTTCAGGTCGCGAGATTGCGCACCGCGCTGAACAGCACCCACGACCAGCCGACCTGCTGTTCGAGCGTCCGGGTGAAGCGGATGAGGTAACGCGCCTTCCCGGTGTCGAACTCGATCATCGCGCCCGCCGCCAGCCGGTCGCCCGGACCGATGAGGCTGCGCTGCGCGGCGTGCCGGTGGTCCGGATGCGCCGGCAGGTAGACGCCGAGGAAGGGGAGACCGGCGCCGGCGCCGGTCCAGGTGCGCAGCAGCACGGGAACCGGCCGGCGGGCGATCAGTTCGACGCCGAGCGAGACGTCGTCCGACTCGGTGCGCTGCATCCGTCGGACGATGCCCAGCGACCAGCCGGCGCCGTCGCGGATCGCCAGCACGTCGCCGAGCCGGGCCGGCGCTTCGTTCATCTGCGCGGTCAGCCGGCAACCGGTCTCGCTCGCGTCCGCCATCGTCCAGACCTCGCCGCCGACGCGGCTCGGCGGCACGTCCGTGTACCCGGCCGGCTCCACCCGCGACGCGTCGGGGCCGCGACCGGCGGACTCCGCGTCGGCCGGGTACACCGCGGCCTCCTCCGTCTCGCCGATGGCGCAGCAGAGCGCCTCCAGCCCGAACACCACGCGGACCTCGGTGTCGACGGCGTAGCGCTCGGCGCGCGGCGTGACCGCCAGCGCGTCGGGTCCGAACAGCGCGGCGAGCCGCGTCAGCAGCAGCCGCTGCTCGCGCACCGGAAGCTCGCCGGATTTCGCCGGTTCGTCGTGCTCGGGCAGCCAGCGCATGCGTTCGACGATGCGCGCGTAGACCGGGCCGACGTCGAGAAACAGGACGCGCCCCCCCGCATGCGGGTGATCGTGGCGGCGCAGGCCTTCGGCGCTGGTCAGGTCGACGAGGAAGCCGGCGCCGTTTCCGGGCGGCGGCACCAGCGCCAGCGACGGCGCCCAGTCCTCCAGCTGCCGCGCGATCCACTCGACCTGGTCGGCGGTGAAGTTGCCCGAGTCGAGCCGCATCAGCAGCAGCGTCTGCAGGTATTCCTGCTCGACGCAGATCCCCGGCCGCGAGAAGGCCGCCGCGCCGAGCACGAGCTGCTCGCGCTGCCAGCCGCGCATCCGCGCAAACTCGTAGAGCTCGTGCAGCTCGCGCCACTGCGCGGGAATCCACCGGCTGTAGCGGAACAGCCGGAACTTGCCGTCCTGCCCCTTGTAGTAGGCGAGGCGGACGAGCACCCACGGCAGGATCGCGCGCCAGTGCCGGTCGTCGGCCCGCGGGTAGCCGATCTTCAGCGCCGCCTGGTAGGCGGCGGCGAATGCCTTGACCAGATCGAACACCTGGCGCCAGAGCCGCAGCTCGACGTCGGTGCTCTTCCGGTAATTGGCCGTGTATTCGCGCGTGAGCTCGGCGATCACCGGCTCGAGCCGCGCGTCGATCCTGAGCAGCGCTTCGACCTGGTGCGGACCGATCTGTCGCCCGGACTCGACGAAGCGCAGCGCAAGGTCGAGCGTCCTGTTGGCGATCGCCTGCGCATCGTTTGCCGTGAGCGATGCAATCCAGTCCGCGGCGGCGCCCGGGTTGCGCAGCGGATAGTTGAGCGACCGGAGCGATTTCAGGAAGCGCACGAGGGGGGAGCTGCGTGACGGGAGCAACCGGTCATCGTGCGGAACGGGCGTGGCGCCGGCGGGCCGTCGGTCGGCAGCGGCAGCCGGCCGTCAGGCGCTCCCGGCCACCGTCATCCTGCCGACGAGCATCGATCCGACGTGCCTCGATCCGCGGCGATCGACGTCGTTGCCGACGGCGACGATGTCGCGGTACATGGCGAGCAGGTTGCCGGCGATGGTGATCTCCTCGACCGGATACGCGATCTCGCCGCCCTCGATCCAGAATCCGGCGGCGCCGCGCGAGAAATCGCCGGTGACCGGATTCACGCCGTGCCCCAGCTGCTCGGTGACGAACAGGCCGCGGCCCATCCGCCGCATCAGCGCGGCAAGGTCGTCGCCGCCGTGCGAGACGACCAGGTTGTGGCTGCCCCCGGCGTTGCCGGTGGTGACGAGGCCCAGCTTGCGCGCCGAATAGCTGCCGAGAAAATAACCCTCGACCACGCCATCCCTCACCACGTCGCGCGCCACGGTGGCGACGCCCTCGTTGTCGAACGGCGCGCTGCCGCGCCCGCGCAGCAGGTGCGGCTCTTCGCGGATCGAGATCTCCGGCGAGAACACCTGCCGGCCCAGCGAGTCGAGCAGGAACGACGACCGGCGGTAGAGCGAGCCGCCCGAGACCGCGGCGACGAAGGCGCCGATCAGGTCGGCGGCTTCCGGCGCGTCGAACAGCACCGGGCAGTCGATCGTGCCCAGCCCGCGCGCATTGAGCCGCCGCAGGGTCCGCTCGCCGGCGACGCGGCCGACGACCGCGGGCGCCTGGAGGTCCTCGCGCGAGCGCGCCGCGGTGTACCAGAAGTCGCGCTGCATCCCGCCGCCGTCCTCGCCGATGACGGCGCAGTCGATGTGGTGGCGCGAACTGCGGTATCCGCCGAGAAAGCCCTGGCTGGTGGCGTAGACGAATTCCGACTCGCCGCGCGCCACCGTCGAGCCTTCGGTGTTGGTGAGCCGCTTGTCGACCGCGAGCGCGGCGGCTTCGGCCTCGCGACCGAGCTCGATCGCGTCCTCGACGCTGAGGTTCCACGGGTGGTAGAGGTCGAGGTCGGGAATGTGGCGCGCCAGCCGGTCCGGGTCGGCGAGGCCGGCGCAGGGATCCTCGGCCGTGTGCCGCGCGATCGCCAGCGCCTTGCCGACCGTCGCGCGAATCGCCTCGGCGGAGAAGTCGGCGGTGCTCGCGTGTCCGCGCCGCTGCCCGACGTAGACGGTCACGCCGATGCCCTTGTCGCGGTTGTAGGCGATGGTCTCGACGACGTCGCGGCGCACGGTGACCGACAGTCCGACCGCCTGCGACACGTCGGTCTCGGCGGCGGTCGCGCCGCCTTCCATCGCCACCGCGACGACGTCGCCGGCGACGCGTTCGAGCTCCGCCGTCGGCAGCGGAAACGGTCCGGCGTCGGCGTCGCGGGGCATCGCGGAAGTCGGGGGTGTCGAGGTCGCGTTCGTGGTTTCGGTCATCGGCGAAAGGAGTGGCGGCAGGGGACGCGGGACACCGCAATGTGCCCCGGCACGACCGGCGCGGGGAATGCGGTCAGCTATGATAGCAAACGCGTTCCCTCATTCCCCAAGGTGCAATCCCGATGGCTCTGCCCGACGACAAGTGGCACCGGCGCTCCCGCGCGGCCGGCGCGGAGGCTCCGCCGTCCGCCGACCCCGACGCCGCGCCGTCCAAGACCCGGCGCAAGGCCGCCATGCACGACCTGCAGGACCTCGGCGAAGCGCTGGTCGCGCTCGACGCGCGGCGGCTGGCCGAGATCGCCGCCGAAGCCGAGTTGCCCGAGCGCCTGGTCGACGCCATCACCCAGGCGCGCACGATCACCGCCTGGGGCGGACGCAAGCGTCAGCTCCAGTACGTCGGCAAGCTGATGCGCGACGTCGATCCCGAGCCCATCCGCCGCCGGCTGGACGCCTGGGCGCACGGCCATCACCTGGACACCGCGCGCCAGCACGCGCTCGAAGCGCTGCGCGACCGTCTGCTGGCCGAGCCCGGCGCGCTCGAGGCGCTGGTGGCCGACCACCCGGAACTCAACCGCAACCGGCTTGCCGGGCTGATCACGCGCGCGCGCGCCGAGCGCGCCGGCAACGAGCCGCCGCACGCCTACCGCGAGCTCTTCCGCGAACTGAAGGCCCTCGCCGACCCCTCCACGCCTGCTCCGACGCCGCCATGACCGCCCCCGACACGCTGCTGATCGGCCTCGTCTCGATCTCCGACCGCGCCAGCGCGGGCGTGTACGAGGACAAGGGCATTCCGTCGCTGGTCGACTGGTTCACCGCGGCACTGACGTCGCCCTGGGAGAGCGAGACGCGGCTCATCCCCGACGAGCAGGCCGCCATCGAGCGCACGTTGATCGAACTGGTCGACGTCGTCGGCTGCCACCTGGTGCTGACCACCGGCGGCACCGGCCCGGCGCCGCGCGACGTCACGCCCGAAGCCACGCTCGCGGTCGCGCACAAGGTGATGCCGGGTTTCGGCGAAGAGATGCGCCGGGTGAGCCTGCGCTACGTCCCGACGGCGATCCTGTCGCGGCAGGTCGGCGTGATCCGCGGCCGCGCGCTGATCCTGAACCTTCCCGGGCAACCGAAGGCGATCAAGGAGACGCTCGACGGCGTCTTCCCGGCGGTGCCGTACTGCATCGATCTGATCGGCGGGCCGTACATCGTCGCCGATGACGCCGTGTGCAAGGCGTTCCGGCCCAAATCCGCGCTGCGCCCCGCGGCGGCCTGATGCCGCAGCGCGCGCGATCGGCGGCCCGGCGCGGCCGCCTCGCCGCGGCGGCATCGGGAATCTGTTTCGGTGCGCTCGGCATCTTCGCGCAGGTGGCCTACCGCGACGGCGCCGACATCCTCGGTCTGCTGCCGCTGCGCTTCCTGGTCGCCGGCAGCGTGCTCGCGCTGGCCGCGACGCTTTGCGGCGAATCGTGGCCGTCGCGCCGGCGGGTCGTCGCCTGCCTCGCGCTGGGCGGCGCCGGCTACCTGTCGTTCACCTTCCTGTTCTTCACCACGCTGCGTCACGCCAGCCCCGGCGTCGCCGTGCTGCTGCTCTATCTCAACCCGTTCGTCGTGTTCGCCTGGTCGGTGGCGCTTCGCCGCGAGCGCTTCCGGATCGGCGCGCTCCTGCTGCTGGCGGTCGCCGTCGCCGGGCTCGCGCTGGTGCTGATCGACGGCTCGGCCTCGCGCACCGGCGTCGTGCTGGGAGCGGTCACCGCGCTCGGCTACGGGACCTACCTCGTGCTCGGCGCGGACGCGCTCGCGGATCTGCCGCCGCTCGCCGCGACCGCGCTGGTCTGCCTCGGTGCGGGGGCCGTCGCACTGGCGGCGGCCGCCGCGCTGGGCGGAGCCTTGCCGCGCACGGCGGCCGGCTGGCAGGCGTTGGCCGGCATGACCGTCGTCTCGACGGTGCTCGCGCTGGGGCTGCTCACCGTCGCGCTGCAGCGCATCGCGCCGGCGGAGGTCGCGACGATCATGATGGTGGAGCCGGTGTTCGCGGTGCTGCTGTCGGCGGCGGTGCTCGATCAGGCGGTCACGGCGCGGCAGGCGATCGGCGCGGCGATCACGCTGGTCGCCTGCACGCTGTTCCTGCGCCGCCGGCGCGACGCCCCGCCCGGCGCGGTCACGCCGCGCGCAGGCGCCGCATCTTCGCCGGGCCGAACAGGGCGATGAACTCGTTGCCGGCGATCGCCAGCAGCACGATGCCGCCGCCGATCAGCGTCGGCGTGCCCGGGGTCTCGCCGACGCCGAGCCACGCCCACAGCGGCCCCAGCACCGCCTCGAGCAGCGTCAGCAGCGCCACCTCCGCCGTCGGCAGGTGGCGGCTGGCGACGACCAGCAGCGTGCACGGCAGCGCCAGCTGGAACATCCCGAGGCCGGCGAGCCAGGCGAGATCGTGCGCATTCGCCTGGAACGGCAGCGCGAAGGGCAGCGTCACCAGCGCCGAAAGCACGCCGCCCAGCAGCACCGAAGGGATGAGGTCGGCCTCGCGCCCCCACTTCCTGAGCGTGACGACGTTGATCGCCGCCGCCACCGGCACGCCGAACGCGATCAGCGTCCCGGACAGCCCGGGCCCGAGCCCCGCCGCGAACATGAACACCATGCCGCCGACGGCGGCGAGGATCGCGACCCAGGTGTACGCCGGCAGCCGCGCGCCGAGCACCGCCATGCCGAGCAGCCCGGCGAAGACCGGGTAGAGGCTGTTGACGACCAGCGCGTTGGCGACGGTGGTGCTCATCAAGGCGAGCATGAAGCAGGTGAACATGACGCAGAACATGCACCCCGACAGCAGCCCCGGCCAGCCGGACGCGCGCATGATTTTCCAGGCCCGGCCGCGATGCAGGAAGGCGAGGATCGCCACCATCGACAGCGCGGCGAAGAAGCTTCGCCAGAACGCCACTTCGAAGCTCTGCGCGCGCTCGAGCAGCCTGGCCACGACGCCGGCCGAACTCCACAGAACGGCGGCGGCGACCATCAGCGCGGCGGCGCGCGCGTGCGACATTCCGGACGACAATGCATCTCCCCTCGGGTGAGCCAGCCCCACCGCAGCGGCAGGCCCGCCATTTTACTGCGGCGGCACGCGTAAGGCGGGATCCTGCCGATAGAAGCGCACGAACTGCGCGTAGACGTCGCCGTATTCGTGCCGCAGCAGCGTCGGGTCGGCGAAAAAGACTTCGGACAGGACGGCAAAGAACTCGCCCGGCGACTCGGCGGCGTAGGGATCGATCTCGGTGTCCTCGCCCCGATCCTGACGTGCGCAGAAGTCGTCGTAGGCCGCTTCGAGCGTCCGCCGCCACGCGCCGACCGACATGCCGGCGGGCAAAGGCGGGCAGCCGTTGGCGTCGCCGCCGGCCATGTCGATCTTGTGCGCGAATTCGTGGATGACGAGATTCATCCCGGCCTCGTCCCAGTCGGCGCTCGCCTCGACGTCGGGCCACGACAGCACCACCGGCCCGCGCGGCATCGCCTCGCCGGCAAGGCCGTCGTCGATCCGGTGCACCACCCCCGCCTCGTCTTCCCACTCCCAGCCCGGGACGAACTCGCCCGGATAGACGATGACGTTCTCGAAGCCCTCGTAGAGCGACAGGTCGAGGTTCAGCACGGGGACGCAGGCCTGGACCGCGATGACGACGCGCTGCAGCGGCGTCACCTCGTGCCCGCGCGCGCCGACGATCCCCTTGGCGTCGAGAAACAGCACGACGAGATCGCGCAGACGCGCGAGTTCGGCGGCGTCGTACAGCGCGAGAAACGGCAGCGCGGCGAGCGCCTCCCGCCACAGCGCCTCGGGCAGCGCCGCGTGGCGCAGCACGCGCGCGCGCCGCCACTTGCGAAATGCCTGGAACACGCCGCCGCCTGCCGTCGATCCGCGGCGGCGTCAGCCGGCGGCGGGCGGATCGGCGCCGTCGGCACCCGGTCCGGGCTCGAACCCGAGCACGGCGCCGGCGTCGCCGGTGAGCAGCCGGTCGGCCTCGGCTTCGGGCAGCGCCTCGATGTCGCGCAGCTTGCGCGCGATGGTCGTGCTCTTCCTGCCCGCGTCGTCGAGCGTCCTGCCGACCTGGTCGAGCCGCTCCTTGGTCCTGGCGAGGATGTCGCCGAACTTGCCGAACTCGGTCTTGACCGCGCCCAGCACGCGCCAGACCTCGGTCGAGCGCTTCTCGATCGCCAGCGTGCGGAAGCCGAGCTGCAGGCTGTTCAGCATCGCCGCGAGGTTCATCGGCCCGGTCAGCATCACGCGGTACTCGCGCTGCAGCGCGTCGGCGAGCCCCGGCCGCGACACCGCTTCGGCGTACAGGCCCTCGGTCGGCACGAACAGGATCGCGAAGTCGGTGGTGTGCGGCGGCTCGACGTACTTGTCGCGGATCGACCTGGCCTCGGCCTTGAAGAAGATCTCCAGCGCCTTGCGGCTCGCCTCGACCGCAGCGACGTCGGCGCGCTCGATCGCATCCTGCAGCCGCTGGTAGTCCTCCAGCGGGAACTTGGCGTCGATCGGCAACCAGCACGGCTCGCCGTCCTCGCCGCGCCCGGGGAACTTCACCGCGTACTCGACCCGCTCGCGGCTGCCCGGGCGGGTGGCGACGTTCTGCGCGAACTGCGCCGGCGTCAGCATCTCGGACAGCAGCACGCCAAGCTGCACCTCGCCCCAGCCGCCGCGGCTCTTGACGTTGGTCAGCACCTTCTTGAGGTCGCCGACGCCGGCGGCGAGCGTCTGCATCTCGCCCAGACCCTTGTGCACCTGGTCGAGGCGGTCGGACACCTGCTTGAACGTCTGCCCGAGGCGCTGCTCGAGCGTGGCCTGCAGCTTTTCGTCGACGGTCGCGCGCATCTGCTCGAGCTTGGCGGTGTTGTCGGCGCGCAGCGCCTCGAGGTTCTGCGCGACGCTCGCGCGCACCGCTTCCAGGCGCTGCTCGTTCGACGCCGTCAGCGCCGCGAGGCGCTCGCCGAACTGCTTCAGCTGCTCGCTCTGGACGCCGCTCATGCCGGCGAGCTGCTGCGTCATCGCCTGGCCGAACCGGGCGAGGCCGCCGGCGAGCTCGCTGCGCGCGACCTGCGCGGCGGCCGCCTGCTCCTGCCGCGCGATCGACAGGTCCTGCCGCAGGTCGCGTTCGAGGTCGGCGTTCTGCGCGGCGAGGACCTCGAGGCGGGTGCGCAGGTCGGCCGCGTCGCGGGACGCCACGTCGCGCGACGCCGTCAGCGCCGACAGCCGCGACAGCGCGATCAAAGCCAGCGCGACGCTGGTCGCGAGCAGGGCGAGGACGGCGATGACGATCAGCGATTCGGGCATGACGGATTCAGTTGGCGCAACATCACAGTGTAGCCCGGGTTTCGCCACCCCCAGTGCCCGCCGCCAGCCCCCCGCCGTCGATAAGCGAAACCCGGGTTTCGCCACCCCCAATGCCCGCCGCCAGCCCCCCCGCCGTCGACAAGCGAAACCCGGGGTTCGCCGCCAACGCCGGTGACCGCCAGCGCCCCCCCCGGCGTCGATCGGCCGGCAGCGCGGCACGCCGCAGGGATCGGTGGCGCTCGACCCCCCCGGCGTCGATCGGCCACCGGCGCGGCACGCGGCAGGGATCGGTGGCGCTCGAACCCCCCGGCGTCGATCGGCCGGCAACGCGGCACGCGGCAGGGATCGGTGGCGCTCGACGCCGGGCTACGACGGTTCGAAGCCGGATGGCGAACGGCCCCGGCGCCACCATGTAGCCCGGGTTTCGCCACCCCCAATGCCCGCCGCCAGCCCCCCGCCGTCGACAAGCGAAACCCGGGGTTTCGCCACCCCCAATGCCCGCCGCCAGCCCCCCGCCGTCGACAAGCGAAACCCGGGGTTCGCCACCAACGCCGGTGACCGCCAGCGCCCCCCGGCGTCGACCGGCCACCGGCGCGGCACGCGGCAGGGATCGGTGGCGCTCGAACCCCCCGGCGTCGATCGGCCGGCAGCGCGGCACGCGGCAGGGATCGGTGGCGCTCGACGCCGGGCTACGGCGGGCCACGCGTCCGGGGGCGGTGCGCGAGGTCGCGGGATTACGATTCGAGCGCCAGCAGAGCGAAGGTCGCCAGCCAGTGCCCGCCGAGGTAGTCGCCGCTGGCCACGCCGACGAGCCCGGCCGCGAGATGCACCTCGGCCGCGGCGCGCAACACGGCCACGCGGGGGTCGCCGTCCGGCAGCGCGGCGGCGACGCCGCGCATGCACCACGCGCGCGACAGGTTGAGGCCGTCGAGGTGGACGATCTGCGGGTCGCTGCGATCGGACACCGTTGCCGGCACGAACAGCGTCTCCGGCACCCGCTGCGCCAGACCGGGCAGGAACGCCGCCAGCCACGCCGCGAATTCGACGGGCGGCAGCACACGCCGCATCAACTCGGCCTCCATCAGCGCCGGCGACAGGAAATCGGCTCCGGACGGTTCCCACGCCGCCGGCGCATCGCGATCGGCGCCGTACCACGCGTTCGCGCTGCCGACGCAGGCGTCCTCGAGCGCCGCCCGGCCGGCGAGCCGCGCGTAGTCGAGCGCGAAGGCCAGGCCGAACGCGCTGTTGGGATGCATGCCGTGGCGGATCGGGTAGTGCGCCCGGGGCAGGTAATCGAGATAGCGGGCGACGAACGCGGCGGCGAGCGGCGCCAGCGCCGCCGACCAGCCTCTGCTGCGCTCGTCGGTCCCGACGGCGAGTTCGGACGCCAGCTGCAGCAGCCACGCCCAGCCGTAAGTCCGCTCGAACGACCTCGTTTCGGGCCGCTGCAGGTACGCGCACTCGCCGGCGATCGCAGCCGGCGCGAAACTCCGGTCGAACAGCGCGTCGATGGCGGCGCGCTGCGGCAGCGCCGGCACCACCCGCCGCACGCGCGCCAGCAGCCAGTGCATGTGCACGCAGGAATGCCAGTCGTAGCTGCCGAAGAACGACGGATGCAGCGCGCGCGTCGGCGCGAGATCGTCCGGGCCGGACAGCACGTGACCCGGGTGATTCGGGTACTCGCGGACGACGTTGTCGAGCGCGACCGCCGCGAAGCGCGTCGCGAGCTCGGGCGTCAGGGACAGCGTGGAATCGGACGAATCGGCCATGTCGGTAGCCCGGGTTGCGCGGCCCGCGATGCCGAACGGAGCCCAGCTTGCCGGCGGCGAAACCCGGGGCGGCGGGCGGTCGACCGGGCCATCGGGCGCGCCCGGGCCGCTCGACCCGGGCTACGGCCTACGCGGCCTCGCGGCTCGCCTTCTTGCGCTCGTGATCCTTGAGGAAGCGCTTGCGGATGCGGATCGTCTGCGGCGTGACCTCGACCAGCTCGTCGTCGGCGATGAACTCGACCGCGTATTCGAGCGTCAGCTGGATCGGCGGCACCAGCCGCACCGCTTCGTCGGTGCCGGACGAGCGGACGTTGGTCAGCTGCTTGCCCTTGATCGGGTTGACGACGAGGTCGTTGTCGCGGGTGTGGATGCCGATGATCATGCCCTCGTACAGCTTGTCGCCCGGGCTGACGAACATCTTGCCGCGGTCCTGCAGCTTCCACAGCGCGTAGGCGACCGCCTCGCCGTCCTCGGCCGAGATCAGCACGCCGTTGCGGCGGTCGGGAATCTCGCCTTTCAGCGGGCTGTACTCGTCGAACACGTGGCTCATGAGGCCGGTGCCGCGGGTGAGGTTCATGAACTCGCCCTGGAAGCCGATCAGGCCGCGCGCCGGAATCCGGTACTCGAGCCGCACGCGGCCGCGCGAGTCGGACTCCATGTTGACGAGGTCGCCGCGGCGCGGACCCAGCGCTTCCATGACCGCGCCCTGGTTGGTCTCCTCGACGTCGACCGACAGCGCTTCGAACGGCTCGCAGGTGACGCCGTCGACCTCGCGCAGCACGACGCGCGGGCGCGACACCGCGAGCTCGAAGCCCTCGCGCCGCATGTTCTCGATCAGGATCGTGAGGTGCAGCTCGCCGCGGCCCGAGACCAGGAACGCGTCGGTGTCGCCGGTCTCTTCGACCCGCAGCGCGACGTTGGTCAGCACTTCCTTGGCCAGGCGGTCGCGCAGGTTGCGGCTGGTGACGTACTTGCCTTCGCGGCCCGCCAGCGGCGACGTGTTGACCTGGAAATACATCGACAGCGTCGGCAGGTCGACCTTGATCGGCGGCAGCGCCTCCGGCGACTCGATCGACGCCAGCGTGGTGCCGATGGTCAGGTCGTCGACGCCGGTGATCAGCACGATGTCGCCGGCTTCGGCGGCGGTGACCGGCGCGCGCTCGAGCCCCGAGAAAGCGAGCACCTGGCCGATCTTCGCCTTCTGCAGCAGCTGCCCTTCGACCGGCGGGCCGTTCAGCACCGCGACTTCCTGCCCCGGCGCGATGCGGCCGCGGCGGATGCGGCCGATGGCGATCCGGCCCAGGTAGTTCGAGTAGTCGAGCGCGCTGACCTGGAACTGCAGCGGCGCGTCGGGATCGCCGACCGGCGCCGGCACGTAGGACAGAATCGTCTCGAACAGCGCGCGCAGGTCGGCGCCTTCCGGCTTGACGCCGGCCTTGGCCAGCTTGACGTCGGTGGTCGCCCAGCCGTTGAGCGCCGAAGCGTAGACGACGGGGAAGTCGAGCTGCGCCTCGGAAGCGCCGATGCGGTCGAACAGCTCGAAGGTCTGGTTGACGACCCACTCCGGCCGCGCGCCGGGCCGGTCGACCTTGTTGATGACGACGATCGGCTGCAGGCCCAGCTGCAGCGCCTTCAGCGTGACGAAGCGCGTCTGCGGCATCGGCCCTTCGACCGCGTCGACCAGCAGCAGCACGCCGTCGACCATTCCCAGCACGCGCTCGACCTCGCCGCCGAAATCGGCGTGTCCCGGCGTATCGACGATGTTGATGTGCGTGTCGCGGTAGCGGATCGAGCAGTTCTTGGCGAGGATGGTGATGCCGCGCTCGCGCTCGAGATCGTTGCTGTCCATCACCCGTTCGGTGAGGTGCTGGTGCTTGGCGAAGGTGCCGGCCTGCACCAGCAGCTTGTCGACGAGCGTCGTCTTGCCGTGGTCGACGTGGGCGATGATCGCGATGTTGCGCAAGGGGCGGACTGAGGTGGTCATGGCGTGTGGGAAACGATGGCGTAACCGCGGCCGGAGGTGGCCGCGAAGAACCATAAATTATAGCCCGGAAACGGTCGCCACCGCCATGTTTATTTTGAATAATCCGAAACTTAGGTTATGATCCCGCTTCGGGCGGCCATTCCGGTCACCGCCCACTCGAGCGCCGGCCGGTGGGGGTCATTCGCAGTCGCACCCCTCCCCCGCGACGTCAACCCGAAATCCGCTGCCTGGACCGGAAATCCCCCAGGGGATGGCCGCGCCAGGAGTGCCTATGCAAGTCACGAGCTTTGCCGAGCTCGGTCTGCTGCCCGAGTTGTTGCGGGCGGTCGCCGAAGCCGGTTACACCACGCCCACGCCGATCCAGGTGCAGGCGATTCCCGTCATCCTCGAAGGCCGCGACGTCATGGGCGGCGCGCAGACCGGCACCGGCAAGACCGCCGGTTTCGCGCTGCCGATCCTGCAGAAGCTGGCGCCGATGGCGAACTCCAGCCCGTCGCCGGCGCGCCACCCGGTGCGCGCGCTGATCCTCACGCCGACGCGCGAACTCGCGGTGCAGGTCGAGGAATCGTTCCAGACCTACAGCAAGCACACCAAGCTGCGCTCGACCGTCGTCTACGGCGGCGTCGACATCAAGGCGCAGCTGGCGATCGTCCGCGCCGGCGTCGAAATCCTGGTCGCGACGCCTGGACGGCTGCTCGACCACATCGAGCACAAGAGCGTCTACCTGGGCCAGGTCGAGATCTTCGTTCTCGACGAAGCCGACCGCATGCTGGACATGGGGTTCATCCCCGACATCAAGCGCATCATGGCGCTGCTGCCGGTGACGGCGAAGCGGCAGAACCTGCTGTTCTCGGCGACGTTCTCCAACGAGATCAAGAAGCTCGCCGACCAACTGCTCAACGCGCCGCAGCTGATCGAGGTCGCGCGGCGCAACACCGCCGCCGACACCGTCGCGCAGGGCGTCTACAAGGTGCCGGCCGACGGCAAGCGCCCGCTGCTCGAGCATCTGATCCGCACCGGAACGCTGACGCAGGTGCTGTGCTTCATGCGCACCAAGCACGGCGCGTCGCGGCTGGCCCGGCAGCTCGAGAAGGACGGCTTCACCGCCGAGTCGATCCACGGCGACAAGAGCCAGCAGGCGCGGATGGAAGCGCTCGACGCCTTCAAGGAAGGCAAGCTGCAGGTGCTGGTCGCCACCGACGTCGCCGCGCGCGGCATCGACATCGATTCGCTGCCGCACGTGCTGAACTACGAGCTGCCGCACGTGCCGGAAGACTACATCCACCGCATCGGCCGCACCGGCCGCGCGGGCGCCTCGGGCGAGGCGATTTCCTTCGTCGCGCCGGAAGAGGAAAAGTACCTGACCGAGATCGAGCGCCTGTTGAAGAAGACGGTCGCGGTCCTCGCCGTCGAGGGCTTCGACGTCAACACCGGCCGCATGGCGCGGCCCGAGCGCGCAAGCCGGCCGGCGCCGCGCGAAGGCGCCCTGCGCCCCGAGCGGGCGGAGCGTCCCGAGCGGGC
>CAIWHR010000590.1 GCA_903912485.1 uncultured beta proteobacterium
ATCTCGGCTGCCGCTGCTTGTGCGCATCGAGGTCGTTCCGCAGAAGGGCGCGCCCTGGCCGCAGCTCGTCGTCGAGCCGCGGCATGCGCCCGAGGTCGGCTGCGGCTCGTGGAGCGCGGCGGCCCAGCGCTGCGTGGGCGGCTGACGATGCGCGCGCCGCAACGCTCGCCGTCGAATGCCGAGGCCGGCATTGCGCTGATCGCGGTGCTGTGGCTCACGGTGCTGCTCACGGTGATCGCCGGCGGCTTCGCCTTCAGCATGCGCAGCGAAGCGCTGGCAGCGCGCAACGCGCTGTCGTTCGCCGCGGCGCGCGCCGCCGCCGACGGTGCCGTCGAGCGCGCGGCATACGAACTGCAGCGGTCGCGGTCGCTGACCGACGCCTGGTCTGCCGACGGCGCGCCGCACGCCTGGCAAGAGGGCGACGCCTCGATAACGGCAGCGGCCGTCGACGAATCTGCTAAAATCGACCTTAACGCCGCGGCCGAGCCGCTGCTGAAGGGGCTTTTGCACAACGTCGGCGGGGTCGATGCCGAGACGGCGCAGCGGCTTGCCGACGCGATCGGCGACTGGAGGGATCCCGACGATCTGCGGCGCCCGAACGGTGCCGAGGATGCGGATTACCGTGCCGCCGGCTTGAAGTACGGGCCCGCGAACGCGGCGTTCGACACCGTCGGCGAGTTGCAGCGCGTGCTGGGAATGTCGCCGGCGCTGTTCGCAAAGATCGGCGACAGCCTGACCGTCTATTCCGGGCGGCCCGGCGTCAATCCGGCGACCGCTGCGCGCAGCGTGCTGCTCGCGCTGCCGGGCGTGACGCCGGAAGCGGTCGATGCGTACATCGCACAACGCAAGGAAGCGGTGGCGAACAAGCTTCCGGTGCCCCCTTTCCCCGGTGCGCAGGGATTTGCCACGGGGGCCATACCGGTGTGGCGGATTCGGGCAGAGGCGACGATGCCCGATGGTGTAACCTTCGTCCGCGACGCGGTCCTGCGCCCCTCGGCCGATCCGAAGCGCCCGGTGGTCGCCCTGTTGTGGCAGGAAGGATCCCGCGTGGCGTCCACCAATCGCCCGGGCAACGCCGGGGAAAGCAGTTCCGCTGCGAGCATAGATGGAACAGGCACTCAATAATTTCCGGCAGGCGCTGCGCCAGGCTGCGGCGAAACTGGGCCTACCCGCGTTCTGGCGCTGGTGGACGGGCGAGCTCGCGTCGCTCGCCCCGATGGGGCCGCGCGCCGCGCTCCAGCGCCGCCGCCGGCGTCCGCTGCTTGCCTTCGGCGACGGCGTCGCGGTGCTGTGGGAACCCAGGGTCGTCGACGGTGTGCTCGTCCTGGCCGAGGTCGCACGCGTGCCCATCGGCGGCGACGTCGCGGCCACCGCGCAGGCCGGCCGCGCCATGATCGAGGCGCTGCCGCGGCGGCCATCGGGCGGCGCGCCGGTCAAGGTCGTCATCGCGCTGCCGCCGTCGCAGGTCCTGCGCAAGCAGCTGACGCTGCCGGCGGCGATCGAGGAGAATCTCAAGGACGCGCTGACCTACGATCTCGACCGGCACACGCCGTTTCGCGCCGATCAGCTCTACTTCGACGCGGTCGTGATCGAGCGCGACCCGGCGAAGAAGCTGATCCGCGTCGACTGGGCGGCGGTGCTGAAGACGGTCGTCGATACGGCGCGCCGCCACGTCGAGAGCTGGGGCGCGCAGGTCGTCGGGGTCTCGCCGGAAGCGCCCACGGGCGAAGGCGGCTCCATCGCGCCGTCGTCCCGGTGGTCGAAGCTCAACCTGCTGCCGGAAGACGAGCGGCCCGAGATCGTCGTCTGGCGTCATCCCCGGTTCTGGGTGCCGGCGGCGGCGATCGCCGTCGCGGCGGTGATCGCCGTCGCGTTGCCGATCTGGCAAAAGCGCGACTACGTGATCACGCTGGGCGGGATCGTCGAGCAGGCGCGGGCCGAGGCGACCGCGTCCGACGCGCTGCGCCAGCAGCTCGACCAGGCGACCGGCGACTACAACTTCGCACTCGGCAAGAAATACGCGTATCCGAGCACCGTCCAGCTGCTCGACGACGTGACCAAGATCCTCCCCGACGACACCTGGCTCACGCAGCTCGAAATCAAGAGCACGCCCAAGGGCAAGGAACCGCATCGGGAGATGCTGCTGCGCGGCGAGAGCGCCAACGCCGGCAGGCTCATCTCGGCGCTCGAGGACTCGAAGCTGTTCGAGCAGGCGGCGCCGCGGTCCCCGACCACC
>CAIWHR010000591.1 GCA_903912485.1 uncultured beta proteobacterium
GGTCGCGCAGGCGCCACCCGCCCCGGCGTGATCCATCCGGAAGACCTTGTAGTTGGCCAGGTTGGTGTGGCACTGCGCGCAGGGCTGCGCGGCCGGAGTCGGAATGTGGTCTGCCGGCCTGCCGCCGGTGGCGCCCTGGAACGTCGACGTCGATGCGTGGCAGGTCGAGCAGTCGTTGGGCGTCGGCATGTGGCTGGCCGACTTGGCCACGACGTCCGGATACGATCCGCCGTGGCAGCTCGCGCAGCCGCTGGCGATTCCCGCGTGATCCATCGTCCACGTCGCGAACGCGGTCGTGCTGCGGTGGCAGGTCTCGCAGGGCGCGGCGGTCGGGACGTGCGCGGCGGGGCGGGCAGCGACCCCGGCGAATTGCCCGTCGTGGCAGGACGCGCAGCCCGACGCGATCCCTGCGTGGCTCATCGCCGCCGGGGTCCAGCCGGTCGTCCGGTGACAGCTGTCGCAGGACTGCGTCGTCGGCAGGTGCGACGCCGCGCGGCCCATCGCCATGCTGCCGTTGTGGCACGACGCGCAGGTGCCGGGCGCGACTCCGGAGTGGTCGAACTGTGCGCCGGCGAAGGTCAGCGTGCCGTGGCACAGCGAGCACGCTTGTGCGGTCTGCGGATGGCTGGTCGGGACGGTGATGGTGGCGACGCGCGAGTTCGCGCCGTGACAGCCGGCGCAGGTCTTGGGCGTGTCCTTGAACACGCCGCGAACGTGGCAGCTCTCGCAGCGCGTGCGCTCGTGCGCTCCGGTGAGGACGAAGCCGGTGGACGCGTGCTGGGCGACCGCCTGCGGATCGGGCGGCGCCGAGCCGCGGTTCAGGTTCTGCGCCGCCGCCCCCCCCGCCTGCAGCGCCGCGAACAGAAAGATTGCGAACGCCGCCGCCAGCCACTGCGGGAGCGAACGCCTGAAGACCGTCGCCGAATTGCCAGTCATTGCCGCGTCCCGGAAGTGGGTGTCACGCCGTCGGAAGGCGACGGCGCCATGCTTTTGAAACCGAAGGGTCGGATGTCGCGGAAGTTCCGCGTCGTGTGGCAGCGCTCGCACTGCGCCCCGAAGCTGCCGCCGTGGACGTCGTCCTTGACGTGGCACGACGCGCAGGTGTTCGCGACCGCCGGCAGCTTGTCGCCGGCGAGCCGGTGGCAGGCGACGCAGGCGGCCCTGGCGTGCGCGCCGTCCAGCGCGTAGCGGGCGCGCCGGGCGTGGTCGTAGTCCCACAGCTTCCAGTCGCGCGCGTTGTGGCAAGCGGCGCAGTCGGTCCCCAGCCGGCGCTTGTGCGTGTCTTCCTTGACGTGGCAGGCGATGCACTCCAGCTTCGCGTCCTTGAACGCCGGCGTCAGGTGGCAGAGCTTGCATTCGGTCGCGATGTGGCGGCCGACCAGCGGAAACCGCGACGTGCGGTGATCGAAGCGCGCCGTCTTCTTCCAGTCGACGGTGTCGTGGCACTCGTCGCAGCGGCGGCCCAGCTGGTCGAGGTGCTTGTCGTCTTTCCTGTGGCAGGCGTAGCAGTCGGCGGTCAGCTTGTCGCGGTAGGCGTGGCCGACGTGGCAGCTGTCGCACTTGACCGGCACGTGCTTGCCGGTCAGCGCGTACTTCGTGTCGCGGTCGTGGCGAAACACGATGTCGCGCCAGCTCTTCTCGGTGTGGCAGCTCTCGCACTTGTCGCCGTAGCGGGTCTTGTGCGTGTCGTCCTTGCGGTGACAGGAAAGGCAGTCCTGCGGCGCCTTGCGGTAGCTCTGCAGGTCGCGGTGGCATTCCTTGCACTTGACGTCGCGATGCTTGCCGCGCAGCCTGAACACCGACAGCTCGTGGTTGTACTTCGCCTCTTTCCAGCTCTGCTCGGTGTGGCAGTCGCCGCAGGCGGTGCCGAGGTTCGCCTTGTGCTTGTCGTCGGCCTCGTGGCATCCGATGCAGGTCTTGGGCGTCTTGACGAGCCCCGTCGGCGACTTGTGGCAGGTCTCGCACCTGGCGCCGTGGTGCTTGCCGCGCAGCGCGAAGTGCCCGTCGCGCTCGTGCGAAAAGAGGCTCACGTCCTTCCAGTTCGCCGCGGTGTGGCAGGCCTCGCACTTGTCGCCCAGCCGGCCGCGGTGCTGCTTGTCGTCCTTGCGGTGGCAGCCGACGCAGGTCGTCGGCGCGCCCTTGTAGACGTTGTCCGCGTGGCAGGTCTTGCACTTGGCGTCGACGTGCTTGCCGGTGAGCGCGAACTTGGTCGTGGCGTGGTCGAAACGCGCCTCCTTCCAGGTCGTCTCGGTGTGGCAGTCGAGGCACTTCGGCCCCAGCGTTCCCTTGTGCTTGTCGTCCTTCCGGTGGCAGCCGTCGCAGGTGGCCGGCGCGGCGCGGCGCTTCTTGCCCTCCGCGTGGCAGTTGCGGCACTCGACCTTGCGGTGCGCGCCGGCGAGCGTGAACCCGGTCGTGGCGTGGTCGAAGCCCTTCTCCGCCAGCGGGGCGACGTTCACGTCGCGCCCCTTGTGGTCGGTGTGGCAGCTCCGGCAAGTCTCCTTGGCGACGCGGCGACCGTGAAGGCCGTGCCTGTCGCGCAGGTCACGGGCGACCTCCTTGTGGCAGTCGAGGCACAGCCGGTCCTGCGCGTCCTTGTCGAACTTGACGTGGCACTTCTCGCACTGCGCTTCGACCTTGGCGTGACCGGCGATCACCTTGCCCGGCATCAGCACGCCTTCCAGCACCTGCGCGCCGGCCGTCGCCGCCACGCACGCCAGCAGGATCAGGGAGAGAATTCGCCATCGCCAACGCCTCATGCCCGGTCGTCGTCAGTACATGTGGACGGCGATCACGTGCGCGATCGCCGACAGCACGAGCAGGTAGACGAGCGGCGCGTGGAGGACGTGCCAGATCGAGAACAGGCGCTCGAAGGCGCCGAACTGGGCGACGCGCTGCACCGCGCGCAGGTGCGCCGCGATCAGCGTCCGGCGGCGGGAGATGCGCCGCTCGAGCGTGTCGGCACGCCAGTGCTCCTTGCGCGCCCGCTGCGTCAGCACGCGCGTGGCCTCCGCCGTGCAGCGTCGCCGGGCGACGGTGGCGTGCCAGCCGAGCGCGAAAAAGCGCAGCGGGTGGACGAGGCCCGTATGCCGCGTCTGCTCGGCGCGCCGCGCGAACTCGTTGAGCTTGCGCTCGACCTCGGGCGCGAAAGCGAGCTTGGAGCGGGCCGCCTGCGAATCGAGCCCGGCCTGCGCGCGGAGTTCCGCCAGCGACGCCCGCCTCCCGTAGAGGCCGTGGTGGATGCGGGCGTAGAGGAACCGGCCGCCGATCCCGCTGCCGGCGACGAGCACCATCGCAACGAACGCGAACGTGGCGTTGATCGAGCCGAAGCGCAGCGTCGAGTGCACGATGATGAGCACGGGACCGGCGATCCCCAGCAGCATGTGCAGCGCGAACCACAGGCGCGGCGGACCGATGTCGCACAGCGCCCGCCAGCGCTTGCTCAGCGGATACAGGAAGAGCAGCAGCATCGCCGTGCCGCCGGCGACTCCCAGCCAGTAGCCGACGTTCGAAGCGGCGGTGAACCGCCCGGAGCGTGCGGTGACGATCGCCGCGGCCAGCACCATCGCCACCACGACCAGCGACGTGATCTCCCGGCGCGACGCGCGCATCTGGCTCGGCGACCTCGCCGGCGGCGCCGGCGGCATCGGCGGCATCGGCGGCATGAATGTCGCGACGCCGGATTTTCCCGGACGCATCACCAGGATGCTCGAGGCTCCACCGAATTCGTCCCGAGGCATTATGCCGGCTCCCTGTCTCGGGTCGCGATCGGGCGCCAGTCGGTCGCGCCGCTCGTGCCGGTCCGCTGCTGCGTCGCTTCCCCGTTAGGGCTACACTCGGCGCTGCCGGCTGCGCCCGCGCCGCCGGCGCCCCCCGCCGGAAACCCATGTTCGAACTGAGCCCCTACGCCCTTGCGCTCTACGGCCTGCCGCTGCTGGCGGTCGTCGCCGTCCACATCGTGCTGCGCGTGCGCCGCAATGCAGCCAGCGCCAGGCAGCTCGACGCGGCGGTCGAAGCGGGACTCACCGAGCCGACGTCGCTGCATCCGGTCATCGACCCGGCGCGCTGCATCGGTTCGGGATCCTGCGTCACCCGCTGCCCCGAAGAGGCGCTGGGTATCATCGGCGGCAAGGCGCAGCTCACCAACCCGTCGCTGTGCATCGGGCACGGCGCCTGCGCCGCCGGGTGCCCGGTCGCGGCGATCACGCTGGTGTTCGGCACCGAGCGGCGCGGCGTGGAAATCCCGCTGGTCAAGCCAAACTTCGAGACCGACGTGCCCGGGATATTCATCGCCGGCGAGCTCGGCGGCATGGGCCTCATCCGCAAGGCCGCCGAGCAGGGCCGGCAGGCGATGGAATCGATCGCCGGCCGCGCCGGGGCGGATGCAGCGCTCGACGTCGTCATCGTCGGCGCCGGTCCCGCCGGGCTCGCCGCGGGGCTGGGCGCCATCGAGCACAAGCTGCGCTACCGGTTGATCGAGCAGGAGCGCGACCTCGGCGGCGCGATCTTCCAGTACCCGCGCAACAAGATTGCGATGACCTCGCCGGTCGACCTGCCGATCGTCGGCCGCTTCGAGGCGGGCGAGATCAGCAAGGAAGAGCTGCTCGGAAGGTGGCAGGCGATCGTCGATCGCGTCGGCCTCGCGATCGACTTCAACACGCGCATGGACCGCCTCGTGCCGCACGGCAGCGGCTATCGGGTGGAGACCGGCGCGGGAACGTTCGAGACCCGGACCGTGCTCCTCGCCATCGGCCGCCGCGGCACGCCGCGCAAGCTCGGCGTGCCGGGAGAGGCGCTGTCCAAGGTCGTCTATCGGTTGATCGAGCCGCAGCAGTATCGCGGGCAGAACGTGCTGGTCGTCGGCGGCGGCGACAGCGCCGTCGAAGCGGCGGTCGCGTGCAGCACGCAGCCCGGCACGACGGTGACGCTCGCCTACCGCGGCGACGCGTTCGCGCGCGTCAAGCCGGCGAACCGCCAGCGCCTCGAAGCCGCGGTCGCCGCCGGCGCAGTCGACCTGCGCCTGCGGACCGAGGTTCAGAGCGTACTCGCCGACGGCGTCGAGCTGGTCGCCGAAGGCACGGTGACCGTGCTCGCCAACGACGCGGTGATCGTGCAGACCGGCGGCGTGCTGCCGACGGCGCTGCTGCGGGAACTCGGCGTCACCGTCGAGACCAAGTACGGGACCGCCTGACGGCGCGCTGCCCGATCCGCGCCCGACCGCGGGCGCAACGACGTCAGACATAAGGCTGCTCCGCGCGGCAGTCCGCGGGCCGGTATTGCGCCCAGCGCGCGATCACCTCGCGTTCGCCCCGCGCCTGCGGCGGGCGCGAACATCCGTCGGTTTGCGCCCGGCCGCGGGTCGTCGCGCCGTCCGGGATGCGCGAGGGAAGCGATGCCGCTCCCGCCCGGTGACCGTCGCGCAGCGTCAGCGCGAACAACGGCACGGCGAGCGCGGCCGACACCGCCACTTCTCCGACCAGCGCGGGCGGCGCCAGCGCGAGCATGGCCGCGATGGCCGGCGCAAGCAGTCGAAACAATCGTCGCATGGACACACCTCCCTTGGTTGCGTTGACCCCGCGCAGCGCGCCGTCGTCCGCCGTCGGCGGCTTCGGAGCGGTTCGCGGCGGACTTCAGGCGGCGTCTCCCTACACCCCATTCATCGCAAGTCGGGGCAGCGTACCTTCGAATTCTTAACCGAACCTGAACCGCGTCCCGATCGCCGCCTGGCGCCGGAATTCGCGGGGGCCGGACGCCGGCGCCGGCGGGCGCGGCGGGCGATGCGACGCCTTGGCGCCGCCGCGGCGATTGTCGTACCCTACGGCCATGCGCATCCTTCTCGTCGAGGACGATACGATCCTCGGATCGGCCATTTGCGACTACCTCACGCGCGAGTCGTACGCGGTGGACCGCGTCGAGACGCTGGCCGACGCGCGGGCCTGCCTGCCCGAAAGCTACGCGGTCGTCGTGCTCGATCTCGGCCTGCCCGACGGCGACGGGCTGTCGCTGCTGCCGGCGGCATTCCGGCTGCCCGAGCCGCCGGCGATACTCATCCTCACGGCGCAGGATCGCCTGTCCGACCGGGTGCGCGGGCTCGACGCCGGCGCCGACGACTACCTGGTCAAGCCGTTCGACCTGCCCGAGCTCTCGGCCCGCCTGCGCGCGCTGCTGCGCCGGCGCGCCGGTCGCCACACGCCGCATATCGAACTTGGCGCGGTTTCGATCGATCCGATGTCGCGCGAGGTGCGGCTTGCCGGCGCGCTGGTCGAGCTCACCGCGCACGAGTACGCGCTGATCCTCACCTTTGCCGAGCAGCCGCGCCGGGTGCTGAGCCGCAGGCAGCTGGAGGACGCGATCTACACGCTCGACAACGGCGCGCTGAGCAACGTCGTCGAGGTCTACGTGTCGCGGCTGCGCCGCAAGTTCGGTCGCGATTCGATCCGGACCGTCCGCGGCGTCGGCTACCGGTGGGGCGTCGCCGACGCCGACGCCGACGCCGGCAGCGCCGACGCCGTCGAGCCCGATCCCGGCGCATGACGCTCACCGGTGCCGGCTCGGTCACGCGCGCGCTGCGGCGCAGCCTTCTGGTCGGGCTGACGCTGCTCTGGCTGGCGGGCGTCGTCGGCAGCGGGATCGTGCTCAAGCGCCTGATCGACGAACGCGCCGACCACGAGCTGCAGGAAAGCGCGACCATGCTGATGTCGCTGGTCACCTACACCGACGACCTCCTGGTGACCGCCGCGCTGCTCGGCGAGACGCGGCCGGCGCCGGCGCCGGGAGCGCCGCGCGAGCGCTTCGCCTACCTGATCCGCGACGCGACCGGGCGCGTGGTGCTGCAGTCGGCCGACCTGTCGCCCGAGCTGCTCGACGTGCCGCGGCGCGAGGGAATCGTCAACGTCGGCGACTGGCGCGTGATCACCGTCGGCACGGCGACCTCCCGGCACGTCCTGCAGCTCGCCGAGCCGATGGCCGATCGCCACGAAGCGCTGCTCACCGCGCTGCTGTGGCTGATGCTGCCGCTGGCGGCGCTGCTGGCCTTCGCCGTCTACATCGTGTTTCGCGCGTCGCGATCGCTGGTGCAGCAGGTTCAGCGCACCGCGCTGGCGGTGTCGCGGCAGGATCCGCAGGCGCTGGGGCTGCTGCCGCTGGACGGCGTGGTCACCGAGATGAAGCCCGCGGTCGAGGCGACCAACCGGCTGCTCGGCCGCCTGGCCGACGCGTTCGAGGCCGAGCGCAGCTTCACCTACAACAGCGCGCACGAACTGCGCACGCCGATCGCCGCCGCGCTGGCGCAGGCGCAGGTGCTGGCGGCGCACGCCGAGGGCACCGCGCTGAAGACCCGTGCCGACACCGTCGTCGGCGCGCTCACCCGCCTCGCGCGCCTCGCCGAGCGCCTGCTCGCGCTGGCGCGCGCCGAGGGCAACGCGCCGCTGGCCGACGACTGGGTCGACCTGGCCGCGGTGGTCGACCTCACCGTCGGCGAATTCGCGGGCAATTCCAAGCTGCGCGGGCGGCGCCTCGTCGGCGACCCGCTGCCGGCGTGGGTGCGCGGCGACCTCGACGCGGTCGGGCTCGCGGTGCGCAACCTCGTCGAGAACGCGCTCGTCCACGGCGCCGGCGGCACGGTGATCCGCCTGTCGTGCTGGGCGACGCCCGAGGTGACCTGCCTCGCCGTCGTCGACGACGGGCCGGGCTCCAAGGGCGCCGAGCCCGCGTCGCTGGTCAAGCGCTTCACCCGCGGTGCCGGCTCGACCGGCGGCGGCGCCGGCCTCGGCCTGTCGATCGTCGACACGCTGGCGCGCCGGATGGGCGCGAAACTGGTGCTGATCAGCCCGCTGGAAGGGCAGACCGCCGGGTTCGAGGCCCGGCTGGTGTGGCGCGCGCTGTCGCGGTAGGCAGCGCCGTCTGCCTTACTGCACCAGCACCGCGGCGAAGGTCGCGCCCTCGGCGCAGCCGCCGCCGACGTTCGGCGCGACGTAGCGTCCCTCGTAGCCGAGCGCGGTCGCCTTGATCTCGGTCACCTGCGCC
Source organism: uncultured beta proteobacterium (assembly GCA_903912485.1). Taxonomy (GTDB): domain Bacteria; phylum Pseudomonadota; class Gammaproteobacteria; order Burkholderiales; family Casimicrobiaceae; genus CAIWHR01. The sequence continues at coordinate 8,023 of CAIWHR010000591.1, forward strand.
GTCGTGTCGAGCCCGTCGGAGCACTTGTAGGCGGCGTTCCGGATCAGGTAGTACTGGCCGTGCTGCTCGTACTTGCCGGCGAGCGTGCAGGACAGCCCGTTCATGTACGCGAACGCCAGCGTCGCGCTGCCGTCGACCAGATGCGTGACGACGAGATCGAAGCGATCGGTATAGGCGCCGTTGGCCGCGGCGGCCGTGCACCCGGAGTACGCGCCGGACTGTCCGCCCAGGTATGACCCGCCGGTCGCGATCGGCGTCAGCGTCTGCCGCTCGAGCGCCTGCGCGGCCGACCCGACGCCGGTGACCGTGTAGCTGAACGTGCCCTGGTAATTGTTGGTGGCGCTGGGCTTGAACGTCGCGGTGCCGACCGCATCGGCGCGCGAGTTGGCGGGAACCCAGGGCGCGCCGAAGAAGGTGCCGACCGACTTGTAGACGATGCCCTTGTAGCTGTCGGTGCCGTCCCACGTGGTTTCGGCGGAGTACCAGGTCGCCGCGCCGGCCGCGTCGAAGACGAAGAACGTGACGAAGATGAAGCTGTCGCTCTGCACCAGGTTGTAGCCGTAACCGGGCTGCTGGGGGTTGTACCAGATGTCGGTCCAGTCGATCGCCTCGGCGCGAATGGCCGCGAACAGCAGAAGGACAGCAAGCAGTACCCGTTTCATCGTGAACTCCGATTCAGAGAGAAAGGCGCCCCGACGACGGCCGAAGCGAAGAAAGCCGGTGAAACCCTGACGTATGGCGAGATTCGGCGCCACGCGCCCCGAAAGCCGACGACCGGCACTATACCAGCGCCGGCAAGCAGCGCGCGCCGGCCCGGCCATTGGAAACGGGTTGGACAGGGATCGGCGCTTTCCGTTCCCCGCGTCGGCGCCAGCGTGCCGCCGGCCCCGGCAGCGAGCAGCGGCCGCCCGTTCGCCGGCGGAGATCGCCCCCGCCGGTGGTAAGATTGCCGACTGCTCCGCGGAGAAGGTCTTGGACCATCGGTTGACCAGCGTCGTCGTCCCCACGTCCCGCCGCGCCCGATGACCGAACTGCCCCGCCCCGGCGCCGACGCACGCGACGCGCTGCGCCGCATCCGCTGGGCCTTTCACACCTGCCGGACGACCAACCCGACGCTGTACGCCGCGTGCTGGCTCAATGCGCTGGTCGGCATGGTCTTTCCCGCCGGCGCCGCGCTTGCCGTCCGCGGCCTCGTCAACACCGTCAACGAGGGCCTGTCCAGCGCGGCGGCGTTCCGTGCGGAAGCCATCTACCTGTGGCTGCTGCTGGGATTCGCGGCGACGGTGGGCACGGTGGTCACCGGCTCGGCGCACCGCTACCTCTCCCGCCGCTTCGAGATCGACCTCCACTACCGGCTGCAGCTCGACATCCTGCTGCACAACGAGGCGACGGCCTTCGCCCGCTTCGAGGACCCGCAGTTCCACGATGCGCTGCGCCGCGCGCAGGAAGAGCCCGAGGCGCACGTCGCGCGCTGCCTCGTCTACACGCTCGACCTCCTGACCAGCGCGGTCCAGATCGTCTCGCTGATGGCGATCCTGTTCGTCATCGAGCCGATCCTCTTCCTGCTGCTGGTGCCGATCGGGATCCCGTACCTGCTCTTCCAGTGGCGGCTGTCGCGGCGGCAGTTCGAGGAGGTCGACGCGCGCGTCGAGAAGCAGCGCTGGATCGCGTACCACAGCAGCGTGCTGGGCAGCGAGGAGCAGGCCGCCGAGATCAAGCTGCTCGGGCTCGCGCCGCTGTTCATCGAGCGCTGCCGCGCGCTGATGACCGAGTTCCGCGACCTGCGCGCCAAGTACCAGCGCTTCGAGTTCCTCGGCAACCTCGTGTTCGCGCTGTTCTCGGTCGTCGCGATCTATTTCGCGATGAGCCGCGCCGCGTTCTCGATCATCGACGGCCGCCTGACCATCGGCGACCTCGCCATCTACGGCAGCGCCGCCGCGCAGCTGCGCGGGCTGGTGGAAAACGGCATCGCGCTCATCGCCAGCCTGCGCTGGGAACTGCTGCACGTGGGCAACCTGCGCGCGTTCTTCGCGCTGCCGCAGGAGGCGCCGCAGCAAGCCGCCGCGGCGCCGGCGCCGCTGGCGGGCGGCATCGCCTTCCGCGACGTCAGCTTCACCTATCCCGGCGCCGACAAACCGACGCTGAAGGACCTTTCGTTCACCATCGAGCCCGGCGAGACGGTCGCGCTCGTGGGCGACAACGGCGCGGGCAAGACGACGATCGCCAAGCTGATCGCCGGTCTGCACCGGCCGACCGGCGGCGCCGTGCTGTTCGACGGCGTCGACGCGCGCGACATCGACGTCGGCCACCTCCGCCGCGAGGTGACCTGCCTGTTCCAGCACTTCGGCCGCTACGCCGCGAGCGCCGCCGACAACATCGCGTTCGGCGACTGGGAGCGGCTGCTGGACGACGACGCGGGGATCGAAGCGGCCGCGCGCGCCGCCGGCGTGCACGAGCTGGTCAGCGCCATGCCGCAGGGCTACCGGACGATGCTCGGCCGGGCTTTCGGGCAATACGAGCCGTCGGGCGGCCAGTGGCAGCAGCTGGCGATCGCCCGGGCCATCGCCCGCGATGCCCGCATCCTGATCCTCGACGAGCCCACCGCCAGCCTGGACGTCGACACCGAATACCGGCTGTTCCTGCGCTACCGCGCGCTGGCCGAGGGACGCACGATCCTGCTGATCTCGCACCGCTTTTCCACCGTGCGCATGGCCGACCGCATCCTCGTCCTCGACGCCGGGAAGGTCGTCGAGAGCGGCACGCACGACGCGCTGATGCAGTTGAACGGGCGCTACGCCGCGCTGTACGAGCTCCACCGCCGGCATCTCGGCGCGACTTGACGGGCGCGGCCGCCGCCGGGTCGACGCTTCCGACCGACGGTCGCGCGCGGCATCAAGATTCCCCGCGAAGTGCCGACAACACCTGAATCCGCGGCGTCCGCCGGCGCCGCGGCCGGGTCGCGACCGAGGGCAGCCGGCGGGAGTTTCCGGAGCCGGCCGCGCGTCTGCGGCCGACGATCATCGTGTGCTTTGTCGAGGGAGAATCACCATGAACAAGCTGTTTTGGGCGGCGTTTGCACTGGCCGGGCTGAGCCTCGCCGCGGGCCCGGTCCAGGCTGCCGGCGTGGTCCAGGGCGCGGGCGCCAAGACCAACGCCGACGGCAGCGTCACCGCAGGCTCGGCGGGCGCGGTGAAGGGGCCAGGGGGCGGCGCCGCGGCGCACGCCGGCGCCACCACGGCCGACGGCGCGGGCAATTCCAAGACCACCACCGGCGCGGCAGCCAAAGGTCCGGGCGGCGCCAAGGCCGCGCGCGCCGGTCAGACCACGCGCAGCGCCGACGGATCCGCGCAGCACAAGTCGGGGATGGCCGCGCAGGGTGCCGCCGGCGGCAAGGTGGCGAGCCAGGGCACGGCCAGCAAGGACGGCGCCGGCAACGCCAACGCGGCGCGCAGCACCAACGCGACCAGCAAGACGGGCGCCAGCTACGACGGCAATACCCAGGTCAACAAGCAGGCCGGGCAGACGTCGGTCAGCCACACCAGCACCTGCAAGAACGCGGCGGGACAGGAAGTTCCCTGCGCCAAGTAGGCGCGGGAGTTCGGCGCAGGCCGGGTGGCGCGCGACCGCCCGGCCGCTACCTCGCCGGCGTCATCCCCTTGGCTCGGATGGCATCCGCGGCTTCCGGCCCGCCGAGCGTCGCGAGGAACGCCCTGGCGGCTTCGCCGCGGCTGCTGCGGCTGCTCACCGCGCCGGCGTAGGTGGTGTAGCTCTGGATCGCTTCCGGCAGCGGCGCGACCAGCGTGACACCCGGCACCGGCAGGATCTCGCTGATCTGGTGTATCGCCAGATCGGCCTCGCCCGTCACCAGCCGCTCGGCGACCAGGCCGCCCGGCACCAGCACCGCCTTGGCGCGCACGACGTCGGCAATGCCCAGGCGCTGGAACAGGCCGTCGAGATAGATGCCGCTGGACCCGCCCGAAGCCGGATCGATGTACGCCACGCTGCGGGCATTCGCAATCGCCTGCTTGAAGTCGTCCACCGTGGCCATGGCCGGCAGCGGCGCGCCGGACTTCACCGCGACGCCGATGGCAACCTTCGCCAGCGGCGTCACGCTGCCTGCCGCCAGCTTGCCGTCGTCGGCAAAGGGGCGCAGCGCGGAAGGCGTGAGCACGAGCACGTCGAACGCCTCGCCGGCGGCGACGCGTCTGGACAGCGCGCCGGTCGTGTCGTTCTGGACGTCGACCTTGTGGCCGGTGCGCGCCTCGAAGGCCGGCACCATCGCCGCCACCACCGGCTTGAAGGCGCCGGCGGTGAGGACCGTGATGGTGTCGCCGCGGACGGAAGTCGATGCCAGCGCGACGGCCGGCACGAGAATCAAGGTGACGAGACGGCGCATCGTTCGGGCTCCCGGGCGTGAAGGCACCGGTGGATTGTAACCGCGGACCATTCCCGCGGGCGCGCGTCCCGACATCAGGGCGCCAGCCTCTGCCGCAGCCACGAGCCGTCGGCCTGCAGCGTGTAGCGCAGCCGGTCGTGGAGGCGGCTCCGGCGGCCCTGCCAGAACTCGAACGTGTCGGGGATCAGCAGGTAGCCGCCCCAGTGCGGCGGGCGCGGCGGGTCGAGCATGAACCTGGCGCCGATGCGCGCCGCCTCGGTCACCAGCACGACGCGCGACGCGATCACGCGGCTCTGCGGCGACGCCCAGGCGCCGATGCGCGAGTCGAGCGGCCGCGTCCGGTAGTAGGCGTCGGAGTCCTCGGCGCTGGTCTTCTCGACGCGGCCTTCGATGCGCGCGACGCGCTCCAGCTCGACCCAGTGCAACTGCAGCGCCGCCTGCGGGTTGGCCGCGAGCTCCTGCGCCTTGCGGCTTTCGTAGTTGGTGTACCAGACGAGCCCGCGCGCGTCGCAGCGCTTCAGCAGCACGACCCGCGTCGACGGCCGTCCGTCCGCGCCGACCGTCGCCAGCGTCATCGCCGTCGGCTCGGGCAGCTTGGCGGTGATCGCGTCGTGCAGCCAGCGTTCGAACTGCTGCAGCGGGCCGCTTGCCGAATGCGTCTCGTCGAGTTCGGCGCGCTCGTAGCTGTTGCGGAGCTGGTCGATGCCTTTCATGCGGGGAAGCTCCTTGGGCTCAGGCGGCGCGGCCGGCCAGCGCCAGCACTTCGGCCCAGACGCCTTGGTCGACGACGATGCCCTGCGCCCTTTGCTCGACACGCGTGCGCAGCTGCGCTTCGCCCGGGTATCTGACCTCGGTCGCGTCCTCGGCCGGCGTCGACGACGTCACGTAGTCGACGACGCCGTCGGCGACGCGGTCGGTGAATTCCTGCCCGCCGAGCTGGCGGGGATCGATGGCGATAAACACCTGCGAGCAGCCGCCGCAGCTGCCGCGCCCGACCCGGTCGATCTCGTGCGTCGCGAGCCCTTCGGTGAGGACCGCGGCCAGCGTGTCGAGCAGGATCGCGAAGCCGGACCCCTTCCAGTAGCCGATCGGCAGAATCCGCATCGACTGCTCGATCGGCCCCGGCTCCGCGGTGAGGCGGCCCTCGCTGTCGAAACCGCCCGGGTACGGCAGCTGCGCGCCCTTGACCCGCGTCAGCTGCAGCTTGCCGTACGAGTATTGCGACATCGCCATGTCGAGGACCAGATGGCCCTTCGCGCGCGGCACGCTCATGACGAACGGGTTGTTGCCCAGGCGCGTGTTGCGCGCTCCCCAGGCCGGCATGCACGACTCGGTGTTGGTCCAGGCGATGGCGACGAAGCCCCGGTCCGCGGCGCGCCAGCCGTAGCTGCCGCCGCGCATCCAGTGCGTCGTGTTGCGCAGCGCGACGATGCCGACGCCGTGTTCGGCCGCGAGCTCCAGCGCGCGGTCGGTCGAGTGCAGCGCGTTGAGGATCCCGGGGCCGAAATCGCCGTCGAGGATCTCGATCGCCCCCAGGCGCTTGACCCGCGTCGGCCGGCCTTCGAGATTGATCCAGCCGCGGTGGATGTAGTCGACGAACCGCGCCACGCGGTTGAGTCCGTGCGAATGGATCCCGTCGCAGCTCGATTCGGTGTGCACGCGCGCGCAGACCCCTGCGTCGGCCTCGTTCATGCCGGCGCGGCGGAAGGCCTCGAACACGGCCTGCTGCACGAGATCGAAGGGGATGCGGGTCATGGCGGCAGCGCGGGTCCGATGTTGGCGTCGAAGTCGACGGACGTCGTCCGCGCATGACTGCCGGGGATGGTATGCGAAACCTGCGCCGCGGGAAAGCTCGGTCGCCCGCGCGTCTCGCGCGCGCCGGGGTCCGCCGCCGCGGCCCGCCCCGGCGCCGCCGTATCCGAGTTATCCACATTTTCTGTGGATATCCTTGTGGATCGCAGCCCGGCCTTTCCTGTGGTACGGTTGGTAATCTACCTGAACCGTCACCCATGACCGATTCCGAACCGGGTCCGGCGTCGCCGGCGGCCGGCCGAAAGGCGCCGCCGGAAGCGGCCGCGCGCTTCGGCCGACCCGCCGCTGCGTGGCGGGCACGGGCGTACACGATCATCTTCGAAGCCGACACCCGCCCCGGCCGGCTGTTCGACCTCGCGCTGATCGCGGCGATCCTCGGCAGCGTGCTGGTGGTGATCCTCGACAGCGTGCAGTCGATCACCGAGCGCTGGGGCGCGGTGTTCGACGTCCTCGAGTGGGGCTTCACGCTGCTGTTCACCGCCGAGTACGCGCTGCGGCTGGCCTGCGTCCGGCATCCGATGCGCTATGCCGGGAGCTTCTTCGGCGTCGTCGACCTGCTCGCCGTGCTGCCGACGTACGTCGCGTTCTTCGTGCCGGGAGTCCACGCGCTGATCGACGTGCGGATGCTGCGGCTGCTGCGCATCTTCCGCATCCTCAAGCTCGGCGCGTACGTCAGCGAGTTCGGCTTCCTCGGTGCGGCGATGATGGCCAGCCGGCGCAAGATCGTCGTCTTCATCGGCTTCGTGCTGATCACCGTCACCGTCCTCGGGACGCTGATGTACGTCGTCGAAGGCCCCGCCAACGGCTTCACCAGCATTCCGATCTCGATCTACTGGGGCATCACGACGATGACCACCGTCGGCTTCGGCGACATCACGCCCAAGACCGACCTCGGCCGCCTGATCGCGTCGTGCATGATGCTGATGGGCTGGGGCATCCTGGCCGTCCCCACCGGCATCGTCACCGCCGAGATGACGATCCGCCGCGCCGGGCGCCCGGTCACGACGCGCAGCTGCCCCGACTGCCTGACCGAAGGCCACGACGCCGACGCGCGGTTCTGCAAGCACTGCGGCAAGCCGCTGCCCGCCTACCAGCACAATTGAATCCCGGAGTCTCCGATGAGCGTCTCCCTTCGCACCGTCGCCTGCTTGGGGCTCGCGGCGCTGTCGACGTCGATGCTGCCGGGCTGCGCGTCGCCGGACGCGGTCCGGGCATCGGCGGATGAAACGCTGGTCGACTCGCATTTCCACATCGCGAATTACGCGATGCAGGGCGTTGCGCTGAAGACGCTGATCGACCGCTACATGGGGCAGCAGGTGCGAAGATCCGCGGTGTTCGCGCTGCCGCTGCAGCAGAAGTGGGATCGCTTCGAGCACTACGCCGACGATCGCATCCCGCCCAACTACTACATGGGCCCCCGGGCGGGCATGTACTACTACGCGTTCGTCGACGCGATGGTCGCGACCGACTACCTGAAGCTGTCGCCGCAGGATCGGGCGCGCCTCGATCCGATGATCGTCGGCTTCAACCCGATGGACCAGTACGCGGGACAGCACGTCCGGCGCGCGCTGCTGATGTTTCCCGGCGTGTTCACGGGCATCGGCGAGTTTTCGGTGCACAAGGAAATCGTCAGCGAAAAGACGTCGGACGACCGGGTGTCGAGCGGTCTGCGCGGCGCTCCGCTGCCTCCCGACGCGACCGCCGACAGCCGCAGCACCCTCTACAACCCGGCGCTGAAGTCGCTGCTCGACTTCGCGGGCGAGGCCGGCCTGATCGTGAGCCTGCACAGCGACGCCTACCCGGCCAGGGTGACCTTCGACGGACGGGTGATCGAGCTGTCGCCGCAGTCGCCGTACACCGAGGGCATGAAGCAGCTTTGCGCCAACAGCCCCGGAGCCCGCGTCTACTGGGCGCACACGGGGCTGGGCCGCTTCGTCAAGCCGGCGGCCGACCATCTGGAGCAGGTGTCCGAGGTCCTCGAAGCCTGCCCGAACTGGGCGGTCGACATTTCGTGGGACCTGGTCCAGGCCTACATCGTTTCGCCCGAGCCGGGCATGCCCGCGCTGGCCGACTGGGCGCGCTTCGTCGTGCGCTACCAGGACCGCGTCCTGTGGGGTTCCGACAGCGTCATCTACACGCAGAACCGGATCGACGGCGCCGGTGGCGTCCACCTTGGCGGCCCGATGGCGGTCGACGACTACCGCGCGGTCGCGGGCATCACCGAGCCGCTGTGGAAGGCGGTCGGGCCCGAGGTCGCGCGCAAGGTCAAGGGGGGCAACCACGTCCGCCTGTTCGACGACGCGCGGAAGAAGGTTCGCACCTGGGAAGCGGCCAACGCCGGGCAGGACATCTGGAACCTGCCGCAGTAGCCGCTCCCGTTGCCGGGCGACGGAATGCCGCCCGGCGCGCCCGCCTGGACCGCCTGGACCGCCTGGACCGCCTGGACCGCCCGATCGACCGGCGCCCTGCGGCGCTGCCGGCAGACGGTGCCGGGGGCAACGTCGTGGAGCAGTGACGGGGCGGGGGGTCGCTGCCAATCGCGTTGAGGGGGATCCTGTGCGACCCGGGCTGCTCCGGGTGGGGCCGGGGGCTTGCGATCAAGGCCTTGGGCGGAGGCAGCCCGGGCTACGGGGGGCCGGGGGCTTGCGATCGAGGGTTGGGGCGGAGGCAGACCCGGGCTGCTCCGGGAGGAGCCGGGGGCTTACGATCGCGGGTTGGGGCGGAGGCAGCCCGGGCTACGGGGGCCGGGGGCTTGCGA
>CAIWHR010000592.1 GCA_903912485.1 uncultured beta proteobacterium
ATCCAGCCCGGGTATTCCGGCGCCAGCGCGCTCACCTGGTCGAGGGCGTCGAGTTCGTCGGGCGCGAGCGCCAGCGTCGTGGCGTCGAGATTGTCGCGCAGTTGCGGCTCGTCCTTGGCGCCGACGATGACCGTGGTCACGTGCCTCTGCGCCAGCAGCCAGGCGAGCGCCACGCGCGCCACGCTCACGCCGCGCGCGTCGCCGATCACCCGCATCGCGTCGATGCAGGCGAACGCGCGCTCGCGGTCGACGGGCGGAAAGTCGAACGCGGTGCGCCGCGACCCCGCCGGGCCGTCCTGCTCGCGCGTGTACTTGCCGCTCAGCAGGCCGCCCGCCAGAGGGCTCCACACCATCAGCCCCATCGCCTGGTCGGCCAGCACCGGCAGCAGTTCGCGCTCCAGGTCGCGGCCGGCGATGGTGTAATAGGCCTGCAGCGATTCGAAGCGGCTCCAGCCGTGCATCGCCGCCAGCCCGTTGGCCTTGGCGATCTGCCAGGCGGCGAGGTTGGAGCAGCCGACGTGGCGGACCTTGCCCGCCCGCACGACGTCGTCGAGCGCGCGCAGCGTCTCGTCCAGCGGCGTCATCGCGTCGTAGCCATGGATCTGGTAGAGATCGAGCCAGTCGGTTCCCAGCCGGCGCAGCGACTCGTCGATCGACGCCATGACGTGCGCGCGCGACAGGCCGACGTCGTTGGGCCCCGGTCCGGTGCGCCCGCGCACCTTGCTCGCCAGCACGATGCCCTTGCGCCGCGATCCGAGGGCCTTGCCCAGGATGCGCTCCGAGTCGCCTTCGGAATAGATGTCGGCGGTGTCGAAGAAGTTGATCCCCGCGTCGAGCGCGAGCCCGACCAGCCGGTCGGCTTCGTGCTGCGCGGTGTTGCCGATCTTTCCCCAGAGGCTGCCTTTGCCGCCGAAGGTCATCGAGCCGAAGCAGAGTTCGGAGACGAACAGCCCGGTGCGGCCGAAAGGGGTGTAGCGCATGCGACAGTCCTGGAAAGCCGGGGAATCGCGATACTACCGCAATCCCGCGCGGCGAATGAACCCCCGGCCGCCGCTTCGGCTGCGCGACTTGCGCAACGGGCGTAAAATGCGGGATTGCACTCCGAAAGCCGTCTGCGCTCGTCCATGAGCAGCCCTTCGATTCCAGGAACCGGCACGCGCACCGCGTCGCGCTGAAGTTCCTCCCTTCACCCGACGTGTCGTTCACCTTCCGTATGCGGCAAGTGACTCGCGGATTCGCCTGCGCGCTGGTGCTTGCGCTACTGCAGGGAACCTGCGGCCCGGCCGCGGCCGGGGGACTCACCGTCGGCGGCACCGGCACCGCGCTCGGCAGCATGCGTCTCCTGGCCGCGGAATTCAACGCGCGCAATCCGGACGCGCCGGTCACGATCGTGCCCAGCCTCGGCAGCAGCGGGGGCATCAGGGCGGTGCTCGGCGGCGCGATCGGGCTGGCGGTGACGTCGCGCCCGCTGAACGACGGCGAGCGACGGCAGGGCGCGGCGGAAACCGAATACGCGCGCACGCCGTTCGTGTTCGCCGTTGCCGCCGACTCCAGGGTCGCCGCGATCACCGCCGGCGAACTGGCCGACATCTACTCGGGGAAGAAGGCGGTCTGGGCCGACGGGACGCCGGTCCGGATCGTGCTGCGGCCGGAAAACGACGTCGACACCGAACTGGTCATGAACCTTTCGCCCGACATCCGGCGCGGCGTCCTGGCGGCGCACGCGCGTTCCGGCGTGCGCCTCGCCGTGAACGATCAGGATGCCGCCAACGACATCGAGAGAATATCCGGAGCGATCGGCCCGACCACGCTCGCGCTGATCGCGTCCGAGAAGCGCCCGCTGCGGGCGCTGACGTTCGACGGCAGGGAGCCCACGGCGGCCAACGGCGCCTCCGGCAGCTATCCGTACTTCAAGCGCCTCTATCTGGTGACCGGGGTCAGGCGGACCGCGTCGGCCGAGCGCTTCATCGCCTTCGTGCAGTCGCCCGAGGGACGGCGGATTCTTGCCGGCAACGGCCAGTGGAGTCCATGAGGCGGCGGCCGGTCCCGCTCGTCAGCGCCGGGCGCCTCGTCACCGTCATCGGCCGGCTGGCGCTGGCCGTCGCGTCGACCGTCGCGCTGGTCATCCCGCTCGGCTATTCGGCGCTGGAATACGCGAACCTCGCGTACCGCACCGACCGGCAGGCGCTGGTGAAGGCCGGAGCGATGACGGCGCTGGTCAGCGGCAACCCGAGCCTCTGGTCGTACCAGACGCAGCGCATCGAGGATCTGCTGGTGCACTACCCGGTGCCGATGGACGGCGACCGGGTCAGCGTGTACGACGAACAGGACGGGTGGCTGTTGAGCGTGGGGGAGCCGCCCGCGCCGCCGGTGCTTGCCCGCTCGCGCCCGCTCTACGATTCCGGCCGCGTCGTCGGCCGGGTCGCGGTCGAGCACTCGCTGCGCGCGCTGGTCTACGAAGCGCTGGTCGCGGCCATGCTCGGCCTGCTGCTGGGCGGCGCGGTGTACGCCGTGCTGCGGACCTTGCCGCTGCGCGCGCTGCGGCGGATGAGCATCGCGCTGGACAAGGAGCACGCGGCGCTGCGGTCGAGCGAGGAGCGCTATCGCACCGTCGCGGAATTCACGTACGACTGGGAATACTGGCGCAGCCCCGACGGAGGCCTGCCCTACGTTTCGCCGTCGTGCCTGCGCGTCACCGGATACCAGGCGAGCGATTTCCGGCAGGATCCGGGCCTGCTGCTGCGCATCGTCCACCCCGACGACCGGGAGGCGCTCGACCGTCATTTCCACGAGGTCGAGACGCCGCAGACGCAGACCGATCACAGCGAGCGCGACTTCCGCATCCTCACCCGCGACGGCGAAGAACGCTGGCTGGCCCACGTCTGCCAGCACATCTCCGATCGCGACGGCAAGTACCTCGGGCGGCGCGCCTGCAACCGCGACATCACCGAGCGCAAGCGTGCCGAGGCGATGCACGCCGAACTGGAGGCGCAGCTGGCGGAGTCGCAGAAGATGGAGGCGATCGGCACGCTGGCCGGCGGCATTGCGCACGATTTCAACAACATCCTCGCCACCATCCTCGGCAACGTCGAGCTGGCGCGCCAGGACTTGAGCGCCGGGGACAGCTCCGGCCGCGAGTCGGCGCCGCAGGCCGCCGCCGGCGCTCCCGGAGCGAGCGCGCGCCGCGCCGGTGCGCCGGCACACGCCCACGCGCTGGTGCTGGAGAGCCTGGACGAGATCTGCAAGGCCGGTTCGCGCGCGCGCGACCTGGTCCAGCAGATCCTCGCCTTCAGCCGCAGGCAGCCGGTCGAGCGCAGGCCGACGGCGCTGGCGGCGGTCGTCGAGGAGTCGGCGCGCCTGCTGCGCGCCACGCTGCCGGCACGGCTGACGCTGGAGGTTCAATGCGAGGCCCCGGTGCCGGCGGTGCTGGCCGACGCCACGCAGATCCAGCAGGTGTTGATCAACCTCGCGACCAATGCGATGCAGGCGATGCGCGGCCGGCCCGGGCGCATCGGCATCCGGCTCGATACGGTGCCGCTCGACGCGGCGCTGGCCGACCGGCATCCGGCGCTGCGCACGCTGCTCGCGCAGCACCCGGGGCGCATCGTGAGGCTGGCGGTCAGCGACGACGGGCCGGGAATGGACGAAACGACCCGCGCGCGCGCCTTCGAGCCGTTTTTCACCACCAAGGCCGCGGACGAGGGGACGGGGCTGGGCCTGTCGGTGGTGCACGGCATCGTGCGTGCGCACGGCGGCGCGATCGAGATCGACAGCGCGCCCGGAAAGGGCGCCGTTTTCACCATCCTCCTGCCGGCGGCGACAGCGCAGCCCGGCGCGCCGGAAGCGGAGCCCGGCGCCGAGCCGGCCGCAGCGGCGAAGCGCCAGGGAAGCGATCAGCACATTCTCTATCTCGACGACGACGAAGCGCTGGTGTTCCTCATCCGGCGCCTGCTCGAGCGGCGCGGCTTTCGCATCAGCGGCTACACCGACCAGCAGGAAGCGCTCGCCGCGCTGAGAGCCGACCCGGCCGGGTTCGACCTCGTGGTCACCGACTACAACATGCCGGGCATGTCCGGACTGGACGTGGCGCGAGCGGTGCGCGCGATCCGCGCCGACCTGCCGGTGGCGGTGGCGTCGGGCTTCGTCGACGAGGCGTTGCGCGCACAGGCCGGCGCGGCCGGCGTGCGCGAGCTGATCTTCAAGGCCGACGCGGCAGAGGACCTGTGCGACGCGCTGGTGCGGCTGGTGCCGGTCGCCGACGCGACGGCGACGGGTCGCTGACCGGCCGGCCACCGGCTGCGGAACATCGATTCCTAGGACCGGGCGGCGGGTGCCGCGGCGCCGGCGGCGGCGCCGATCCGGTCGCGAAAGCGCGCATACACGCGCGCCGCTCCGACCAGGTTCAGTTCCAGCCAGACGCAGGAGGCGCAGAAAGCCAGTCCTGCCGGCAGCGCCAGCGCGGGCCAGAGCACGGCGGCCAGCAGCAGCGCCAGCGCGGTGAAGTGCAGCCGCATCTGGCCGCGCATCGCCGCCTCGGGGATCATCTGCTTCATGTTGGGCAGCGTCCACGCGGTGCCGCCCTGCTGCTGCAGATGCAGCCAGTTGAGAAAGGGCATGATCTTGTAGAGCATGCCGGTGATCACCGAGAGGAACAGTCCCGGCAGCGCGAGCACGCCCAGCCAGAGCGGCGCGCGCGCATGCTCGCCCAGCTGCGGCAGCGCCTCGAAGGCGATCCACGACAGCGACAGCGCGAGCAGCGACAGCATCGCGCCGCGCCAGAAGAGGAGCGTGGCGTCGGTCTTGCGGCGCCGACGGCGCGACTGCAGCCAGAGCGTGGCCGCGGCATACGTCGCGGCGAGCAGGATGCCGGCGAAGGCCGCGCCGGACTTCGACGCCTGCGCCAGGTTGCTGCCGGGGACGAGCTGCAGCGTCCACAGGCAGAGCGCCAGGAACAGCCCGGCGGGCAGGAGGCGCGTCAGCCACACCGGATAGCCCGGCGTCAGCTGGAACATCGGCACCACCATGTACGAGACGCCGATGACCAGCATCAGCGCCCATCCGCCGAGCCCCCAGGCGACGTGGACGTCGATCAGCGCCGGCATCGACAGCCCCCCCGGCGGACTCGCCGCAAGGCCCAGCGTGACCGCCAGCACCGTGCCCAGCACCACCGTGACCAGCAGGCCGAGCACCGCCACGCGCAGGACGTGGATGCTCGTGCCGCGCGCCGGCGTGCGCAGCAGCGCCATCGCCATCACCGTCAGGAACAGGCCCAGCGCGGCGACGAACGCCAGCGCGGCGAGCAGGAACAGCAGGCGCTGTTCGAACAGGAAGGCCGAGGCCAGAAACACCGCCCCCGCGGTGATCGTCGGGTGCACCACCGCGGCCACGACGCGCGGTCGCCAGATGTTGGCGCCGGCGACCACCGCAACGAACTGGAGCAGCGATCCGCACATCGCCTGCAGCATGAAGTCGACGACGATCAGGTGCGTCATCGCCAGCGCGCCCGGCGACCAGCGCGACTCGAGCGTTTCCGGTCCCAGCAGCGCGAGAATGAGGCCGGCGACGGCGCCGAACAGCGGCGCGGTGAGAAAGAACCGGTACGGCACCGAAATCGGCGGCGCCTGCTCGAACGACAGCGTGGGTTGCATCAGGAGCGCGGCTGGCGGCGGCCGCCGGTGCGCGCCTCAGGCACCGGCCTGCTCCAGCATGGCGCTCATCGCCGCGCCCAGTTGGTCCGCTTGCGCGCCCAGAGCCTGGTCGCACATCGGGTAGAGGATGTTCTCCTCCTTCATGTTGTGCTGCTGCATCAGCATCAGCAGCGTTTCGGCGTTGCCGGCGTAGGCGTCGTCGTCGTGGGCCTCGCACGCCGCCTCGAGCTGCGACAGCAGCGCGCGCATCTGGCCGTGCTCGTAGCGCATCATCTCGGTCGGGCCGCCGCGCATGCCGGTCGCGGCCTCGAACGCCGGGAACAGCAGCGCTTCCTCGGCCTCGAAGTGCGCCTGCATCTGGTCGTGGAAATGCCGGAACGACGCTGCGGTCGCCGCCCAGTCCCCGTGCTGGGCGGATTCCTCGGCGGCGACGAAAAGGTCGTCGCAATGCCGGTGGTGGGCGGGAAGAACCTGCGTGGGAGAGGTCATGGGCTGTCCTAAGGTTTGGCGGCAAACGGTCGATAATATCAGCAGGCCCCGCGGTTGATTCGCGTCGCCGCCGAAGCGGTCCCCTCCGGGGGAGACGGAGTCGTCGTCCGCCGGCAATCCTGGGGTAGAATTGACCCTACGTTGTGTAATGGATATGGTTCATGTCGATCTATAGTGTTCTTCGCCCCAAGGAAGTGGCCGACCAGGCCGTGACGTCCCGCTTTGCGCGCAACGCGGCGGTCACGCGCTTGCCGACGCTGCCCGGGAAAGCCGGCTCGGAATTTTCGCAGATGCGCAAACAGGCGCCGGTGAACATTGTGCTGCCGACCGGTCGGCGGTGGATGGAGATGCTGCCGCCCGAGGTGCGCCCCGTCCGCCTCGCCGAGCGCTACGCCCGCCTCGTCAATCTGATTTCCTACGAGTGGAGCAATCCGGCCACCTTCGGCAAGCTGTTGGCGGAGCTGCTCATCGATGGTCGCGGCGGACGGATCGGCTTTCCCGACGAGATCGTCCGCGAGCTGCACGTGCTGCGCGATCACTACTACAGGGCTCCCGCGCTGCAGGCGTGATCGCGGCAAAGCGGTTCGGCAGCGGCAGGACGGACGCGCGGCGAGCGCAGCGGGTCCGTTGCCGCGGTGCGTTGCCGGCCACTGCGTTCCCATCCTCGACGCTGCGAGCATCGAGGCCAGCCGGTTCAACCAGCGAAGGGTCGACTCCGATGTGGACAGCGTTTTCGAAAGCGTGGTCCGCGTGAGCTACGGGACTGCGCCGGATAAGGGTCCCGGACTCGCGGGTCCTGCGCTGCCGGGCGAAACGGTCCGGCAGGCCGCGCCTTCCGCCGAGGATCAGCTGCGGGCCCGCCATCACGGCGTGCGCGTTCTGCTTGCGGAAGACGACGCGATCAATCAGGAGCTCACGCAGGAACTCGTTGCGCTGACCGGCATTGCGGTCGACGTTGCCGGCAACGGTGCCGTGGCGGTGGACGCGGCCACGCGCAGCGACTACGCCGTGATCCTGATGGACATGCAGATGCCGGTGATGGACGGCCTGGAAGCGACGCGCTGCATACGCCGGATCGCGGGCCGCGAGGAGGTGCCGATCATCGCCATGACCGGCAACGCCTATCCCGAGGACCGGGCGCGCTGCCGGGAAGCCGGAATGGACGACTTCATCGCCAAGCCGGTCGACCCCGAAGCCTTGTTCGCGATCCTGCTGAAGTGGCTGCCTGCCGCCGCTGCAGGCGACCCCGTGGGCGGCGCAGCGACGGCGCCGGCATCCGATTCCGCCGCCGCAGCGACGCGCTCCGCCGCTGCCGCGCCGGTGCCGGCAGCGCCGACGCCGGTCGACGCGGCGCTGGCGCGCGTGGCCGCGATGCCGGGCATGGACGTGGCGCGCTGCCTGGCGGCGCTGCGGGGTGACGCCGACGACTACCTGGAGGTGTTGCGCCGATTCGTCAAGGCGCACGCCGACGACATGGCGCGGCTGTCCGAGTGCCTCGCCAGCGGCGACCGCGTCACCGCGCAGCGGATAGCCCACACGCTGAAGGGCACCGGCGCGATGCTCGGCGCCGACCGCCTGGCCGCCGTCGGGGCGTTGCTGGAACGCGCGTTGCGGGAGAATCCGGCAGCGGGCCCGGGCGACGACGACCTGCGGCCCGGGATCGAAGCCATCGGCCGCGAACTGGCCGTGCTGGTTGCCGCCGTGCTGCCTGCACCGGCGCCGCAGGATCCCGCCGCCTCCCGCCCGGGTTCCTGAGTCCGGCCCGGCGCGTCAGGCGACGAACCGGATCTGCGCCGCCGGCGTGCGCTCGCGCGTCCGCCGCCGAGGGCGGCGGCGCGGTGCCGCCGCGGCGCGGAACAGCGCTAGAACAGCTCGATGTCGCCGCCGCTCTTCTCGACCTCGGACATGCGCACCGCCATGTAGCGGTCCAGCGCGTCGCGGACCGGCATGCCGTCGAGCACGGCGTCGAACATCTCGCGCTCCTCCGCCATCGTGTAGCGCGACCGGATCTTGTCGCGCAGCGCCGCCCACTGCGCGGTGTCCGACAGCCGTCCCTTGTCGGCGACCAGCGACGACAGCGCGGCGAGGCTGTCGCACACGTGCGCCAGCCGCTGCACCAGCTTGTCGTAGAACTGGAATGCGATCACCGCGTGCTGGACCTGGACGCCGATCTGGCGTGTGCGCGCGGCGATCTCCTCGCGGCCCGCGATTCCCGACCCGGCGCCGGCATCCGACGCCAGCATCGCGTCGATCGCCTGCAGCGAATCGGCCATCGACGTCACGGTCCCGGTCAGCACGTCGACCGATGCGTTGGAGTCGCGCATCGCCGCCTGAATCTGCCCAGCGGCGAGTTCCAGCATCAGCACGGTCTCGCGGACCTCGCCCGAATCCAGGTCGGGTGCATGCGGCGGTGTAGCTGAAATTCTTTCCTGCGGCACGGAGGGCCTCCTCGATCCCGCGCGGCCAAGGCAGCCGCGACGGTCAATGTTCAAGGCTACGCGACCCTTCCCGCGCAATCAAGGCTGTCGCCGCGCTGTCGCCGCGCTGCCGATGCCGGCGAACGCCGCCGGCGTCGAGGACTTTCGCCGGCGCCGTCGGGCGAGTATGGTGGCGACAGACCGCCCGATCCCCGGTGCCGCTGCCCACGCTCCCATGCGTCATCACCCGGCCATTCGCCTGACCGCATCGCTGTTGCTGGCGGCGGCTGCCGTCGCCTTCGCCCCCGGCGCCGCGGGCGCCGGGATATTCAAGTGCGTGGCGCCGGACGGGAGCGTCGTCTATGCCGATGCGCCCTGCGCCGCGCAGGCGCGGCAGGAGACGGTGCGCGTCTACGGCGGGCCGAGCGCGCCGGCGAGTCCGGCCCCGGCCGCCGCGCCCGCCGGCATCGCGGGCAAGGCGCCGCCGATCGACTGCACCCGATGGGGGCCGCCGCAGCGCGTCGTGCGCGTCGATCCGCCGCCCGGGTCCCCCGACTACAGCGGCTACCCCAGGGACGCCAAGGGGCGCCCGATCGTGGCGCAATCGGCGCACCTGAACCTGGTTGCCGGCGAGGAAAAAGACCTGCTGTCGGTGATCTCGGCCTGCTCGGCGATGATCACCGCGTGCTTTCACCGCGACGGCGACCCGAAGAATTCGCTGGATGCGTGCTTCAACTCCGCGCCGCGCTGCCGCACCGCCAAGCCCTGGGAGGAGGCTGCGCCCTGCTGCCCCGACGCCTGCTGGCAGCGCTACGCCGAGCAGCGCCGGCAGTGCGTCGACCCGCTGACCGCGAGCTCGAGGGTGTTCTTCGATCAGCACTGCTCGCTGGAACCCGCGGCGGCGGGAAAGCGCTGATCGCGCCGCGCTCCGGTCAGTGCGCGATGCACAGCTTGCCGAACTGCGCTCCGGTCCTGAGGCAGGCCAGCGCGTCCTTCAGTTCCTCGAAGGCGAAGACGCGGTCGACGACCGGCCTGACCCGGTGCTGCCCGATCGCGCGCAGCATCGCCTCGAAGGCGTCCCGGCTTCCCACCGTCACGCCCTGGAGGCGGACCTGGCGGGTGACGATGCGGCCGATCGACGCCGCCATCGTGGCTCCCGACAGGACGCCGATCATCGCCACCGTGCCGCCGGGCCGGACGCAGAGCAGCGACTGCGGCAGCGTCTTCTCGCCGCCGAGTTCGACGACGAGATCGTAGCCGCGCCCCGCGGTGAACTCGCGCGTGGCCTTCGCCCACTCGGGCACCGCGCGGTAGTCGACGGCGGCGTCGGCGCCGAGCGCTCTGGCGCGCTCGATCCGCGCGGGGCTGGAAGAGATCACCGTCACCTGCGCGCCGAACAGCTTGGCGAACGTCAGCGCGAACAGCGCCACACCGCCGCAGCCCTGCACCAGCACGCGATCGCCGGGCCGGGTGCCCTCGCCGATGGTCAGCGCGCTCCAGGCGGTGAGCGCGGCGCAGGGCAGCGTCGCGGCTTCGACGTCGGTCAGGTGCGCGGGCAGCCTGACCACGCCCTCTTCGGACAGGCACATGAATTCGGCCATCGTGCCGTCGAGCGGGCCGCCCAGCGACCCGGCCAGGCGTTCGGCATCGGGCTCGCCCGAGGTCCAGTGCTGAAAGAACGTCGGGCACACCCGGTCCCCGGGCGCCACCCGGCGCACGCCGGGCCCGACCGCGGTCACTTCGCCCACGCCGTCGGACACCGGGATCAGCGGCAGCGTGCCGGTGTGCCTGCCGTAGCCGCGCAAGGGCACCACGAGGTCGCGGTAGTTGAGCGACGACGCCTTCATCCGCACCAGGACCTGCCCGGGTCCCGGTTCGGGTTCGGGACGCACCGCCAGCCTGAGATGGTCGATGCCCCAGTCGCCTTCGATCTGAAATACCCGCATCGCGTCTCCGTCTGCGTCAGCGCGCCGCCCGCCGCGTGATGTTACGACGCGCGGCGCCCCGTGTCTCGGGGGCACCGACCCGCATGGGGCCCCGTGCCGCGGCCGGCGGCGGGCCGCGCGCTACAATCCGCGCCTGCGATCGTCAACCAAGCTCGGAGCGCATCGATGCGAGTCTTCAATTTCAGCGCCGGACCGGCGGTGCTTCCCGAAGCGGTGCTGCGCCGCGCCGCCGACGAAATGCTCGACTGGCGCGGCAGCGGGATGTCGGTGATGGAGATGAGCCATCGCGGCAGCGAGTTCACCGGCATCATGGCCGGCGCCGAAGCCGATCTGCGCCGCCTGCTGGCGATCCCGCCGGGATACAGCGTGCTGTTCCTGCAGGGCGGCGCGATCGCCGAGAACGCGATCGTGCCGATGAACCTGCTCGGTGCGAAGTCGGCGGCGGACTACGTCAATACCGGCGAGTGGTCGAAGCGGTCGGGCAGCACCGGGTCAGGCCGGTCGTCGACCGCGTCTTCGCCTTCGAGGAACTGAAGGACGCGCTGGCCTGCCTCAG
>CAIWHR010000593.1 GCA_903912485.1 uncultured beta proteobacterium
CTCGGCTCTAACCCCTCGAAGACCAGGACAAGACTACGACCCCACCCCTTCGGGCAAGATCGTCTGTTGCGTCGTGTGAGCACCAAAGCTTCTTGAATCTCCCAGCAAGCTTTAGCCCGAAAGCCTCCACCCACCAAGCTGCCCTCAGCCCCAGCACCCACACCTATCGGTTGCAGTTTTTTAAAGAACAGACTGGTTTCGAACCCCCCGCGCACCTAACTGCGGGAGCGAAGCCAGTCGAGAGGGACGATTATAGGGCTTGATGCGGCGCAATGCAAGCGAAGTTCACCGACAGCGCCGCGACTGCGCGCCGACCCCCGCGTGTACACTTCGCGACGCCCACCCGCCGCGAACCGACGACGCCCGGGGCGGCGCACCGCGCAACGCCCCGCCGAAGGCTGCGCCGGCGCTTCCAACCGCATCACACCTCCTGCCCAGCATGGCATTGCCCCACGAGCCCAGACTCCGCATCCTGATCACCAACATCACGTTGGATGGCCGCAGCGGAACCGAGATCGTCACCCGCGACCTGGCGATAGGTCTTGCCGCGACCGGGCACCGCCCGATGGTCTACAGCCCCCAGGTGGGCGGCATCGCGCGGGAGATCGTCGCGGCCGGAGTCCCGGTGTTTGCGAGCATCGACGAGGTCGGCGAAGTTCCCGACATCATCCACGGACACCACACGCTCCAGACCGCGGTCGCCGCGGCGCGGTTTCCGCAGTCACCGGGGATCTTCGTCTGCCACGATTTCGTCGCCTGGCACGACGCGCCGCCCGGATCGCCCAACATCGTCGGCCACGTCGCCGTGGGCGATGCGACACATGAGCGCCTGACCGCCGAGAGCGGCCTTTCCCCGTCCGCCGTGGACATCATCGAGAACGGCGTCGACGTCGACCGGTTCAGGCCGGGCCCGGCGCTGCCGGATCGGCCGCGCAACGCGCTGATCATCGCCAAGAGTCGAATTCAGGTCGACCCGATTCTCGAAGCCTGCGCGCTTCGCGGCATCGCCGCCACGGTGACGGGACCCGCCGTCGGCAAGCTGCTGCACGCACCCGAGGCGGTGATGCCGGAGTTCGACCTGGTGTTTGCCAGCGGACTCACCGCGATCGAAGCCATGGCCTGCCTGAGGCCGGTGATCGTCTGCGACGGCCGCGGGCTGGCGGGGCTCGTCACCGCGCGCGACTACCCCGCCTGGCGCCGGCAGAACTTCGGCCTGCGCTCGCTGGCGTTTCCCTTGACCACGGCGAACATCCTGCGCGAACTGGACCGCTATTCGGCCCCCGAGGCAGCGTCCGTCGGCCTGCTCCTGCGCTCGCAGGCTGCGTTGCCCGCGTGGATCGCGCGATACCTGAGCCTCTATCGGCGCTGCATTCGCGAATTCGCCGCGACCGGGCAGGACCGCGATCACGCCAGCAAGCTGGTCGCGCTGCAGCTGCAGAACCGGTCCTCGCCGGTCGTCGGGGACTGGATGCGCGAATGCCGGCTCCTGCGCGACGAGGTCACGACGCTGCAAGTCGGGCTGAGGCCCCTGGAGCCCGGGAAACGGGTGCCGGTGTCGGCGACCGACCGCATCGGGCTGCACGGCTTTCATTCGCGCGAGGATTGGGGGGCCTGGTCGGCGCGCACGTACTGCACTGCGATGTTTCGGATTCCCGCGATGGGAGCCCCGTTGGCGCTGCAGGTGGAATGCATTCCGTACCTCACGCCGCGCCACCCCGCGATGGACGTCACCTGCCTCGTCAACGGCGAGGCGGTGGCGGCGTGGTCGAGCGCCGGCGAGCCGTCGACGCCCGCGGTCCGGACCGTTGCGCTGCCGGCCGGGCTGGAGCATGCCGACTCGCTCGTATTTCTCTCTTTCCGCACGTCGCACGTCGCTTCGCCGAGGTCCGAGTACCTGAGCATGGATCCCCGGCCGCTGGGCATCGGACTGCTTGCACTGACGCTGGTCGCCGCCGGCCCCGAGGACTCGAAGGCGGCTGTCCCGGCCGCCGCCGCCCCGCCGCCCGGTCCTCCGACCGCCGGGGCCGACGCCGGGCCGGAGATGGCGGTGGTCGTGATGGCGTACAAGGCGCCGCGCTCGCTCGTCGCCGCGGTGCGTTCGATCGTCGCGCAGGTCCCGGCCACGGAAGTCGTGGTCGTGAACACCGGGGGCGGCGACGCGCGGCGCCTGCTCGCCGACGCCGGACTGAACGTGGACGTCATCGAAACACGCGCGCGGCTGCTCCCCGGCGGCACCCGGAATCTCGGCATCGAGGCGACCCGCGCGCCGCTGGTCGCCTTTCTCGCCGCCGATTGCACCACCGGACCGGGCTGGGTCTCCGCGCGCCTGCGGGCCCATCGCCAGGGACACGCCGCGGTGGCCAGTTCGCTGATCTGCCACCAGCCGCGCAATCCCGTTGCCCTCGCCGCTCACCTCAGCCTGTTTTGTCGCCGGATGCCGCGCACGCCGCCGGGCGACGCGCTGGCGTACGGCGCTTCCTACTCCCGGCATCTGTTCGCCGCTCACGGCCTCTTTCGCGCGGACATGCGCGGCGGCGAGGACACCGACTTTCACCTGCGACTCGCGGCGGCCGAGCGGCCCTCCTGGCAGCCCGAGATCAGGACCGTCCACTTTGGCGCCTCGTCGCTGCCGGAATTTGCCGTCGATCAATTCCGCCGAGGCAGGCGCGCGGCGGAAGCCTGGTACGCGATCAACCGATGGAACCGGCGCAGCTTCGCGTGGCAGGTGTTCAAGCGGACCGGCGCGACGATCCGGATGTCGCTCCGGGTCGTCGCGCCCGCCGATCGCGCGGTCGCTCTGCTCGCGCTGCCGTTGATCCTCGTCGGCGGCATCGCTTACACTCTCGGCGCGCTGGATGCGACCACCGACGCTGCTGCCGCTGCCGGTCGCGAATGACGTCGAGGCGATAACGGGTCGGGAGATGATTTCAGTCCACATCAAGCCTGCGGCCCGCACCCAGCCTGCTCCCGCACCGCGGGTGCTTGCGATCTTCTCGTTCCGCTACGACGCGCAGCTCGTGCCCGACCTGATTTCCAATATCGCGCCCATGGTCGACGGCTGGGTATCGTTCGACGACCGCGCGAGCACGGCGTTGTTCAGCGACGAACCCGCGCGCCGGCGCGAGCTCCTCGTCGCCGCGCGCGCCGCCGGTGCCGAATGGGTGCTTGCCGCAGACCCGGACGAGAGGTTCGAATCCGCGCTGGCTTCCGCGATGCCGTCGCTGACTGCCGCAACGGGCCCGGTCGCCTACGCGTTCGCGCTGCGCGAGATGTACGACGCCGACCATTACCGCGTCGACGGCGTCTGGGGAAGAAAGAGCCAGGTTCGACTCTTCCGGATGCCGGACGTCATCGCGCCCGCCGCGGCGCCGCTGCACTCGCCCTGGCAAGCCATGATTCCGGACGTCGAGGTCCGCGACTCGGCGTTCGCCATCTACCACCTGAAGATGATCGCCGCCGCGCGACGGCGCGCTCGCGCCGATCTCTACACGCACCTCGACCCCGACCGGCGGTTCCAGCCGATCGGCTACGAGTATCTTGCCGACGAACGGGGCGCGATCTTCGAGAAGATCGCGGACGGACGCGGCTACCACCCGCCGCATCGCGACGACGGCGGATTGTGGATGCCTGCCGTCGGGGCAGCCGATCCGCAGCTGCCGACCCCGCGAACCCGATGACGGCGCCTTCGATCGGCCGGCGGCCGGCGCACGACCGGCCCCGCGGCGGCACCGAGCCCCGTCGGACGGGCTGCCGCGCCATGAACGGGCGCATGAAGGCGGGTTCCCGTGGCTGACGCCGCCGTGACGCACGTCGTTCCGCTGGGCGTGAGCTGCCGCGTCACGTATCAGCTGCGAACCTATTTTCGGGCCGGCGAAGCCTACCCTTTCGACTGGTGGGGCTCGTCGATCGACGGCGTCGCGCGCTACCTGCAGGATCCCGATCCGGACCGCATATTTTCGCCCGACGGGCTCATCGAGCAGACCGCGGACGGAGGGATCTACACGATCCTCAGCCGGACTTTCGGGTTCCAGCTGTTCCACGAGTTCCCGCGCCGGAGCGCGCAGACCGCCATTCGCGTCGTCTCGCCGCAATGGCGCGACCACGTCGCCGCGGCCCGATCGGCGCACGAGCGCCGCCTGCAGCGACTGCTCGACCTCGATCGCCCCGGCAACGCGATCGTCTTTGTCAGGCACAAGCTCGATGCCGCCGACGATGCGCAGCGCATCCAGGAGAACGTCGACGCGCTCTGGCGAACGCTGAGCGCGCGCTGGACGATCGCGGACATCAGGCTCCTGTTGGTCAATGTTCCGGCGTTCGCTCCGCCGTGCCGGCGCGTCCTCTGCGTCGACTTCGACGACCCGCCGGGATCGGGACCGGAATCATGGCGCGGCGACGACGGCCGATGGGCTGCCGCCTTCGCGTCGCTGGGGCTGGCGCCGCGCGCCGGAACGCTCCCGCTCGACGCATCGCCGTCGCCGGGCGAGAACGCCTGACTCTGCCGCCGGCGGCGAACGCGCGACTCGATCGCCTCGCGGGACCGGCGATCGCGCAGAGGAAACGGGTTTGCACGATACAATGCGACGCTGCCATCCCGGGTCGCCGCCTGGCGCCCGCGC
>CAIWHR010000594.1 GCA_903912485.1 uncultured beta proteobacterium
CGCTCGATTCCGTCCCGTAGCCCGGGTTGCGCCACCACGACCCAGGATGGCAAGCCGCCGCCGTTTCAAGGCGCAACCCGGGTTGCGCCACCACGACCCAGGATGGCGAGCCGCCGCCGTTTCAAGGCGCAACCCGGGGTCCGCCACCCCGAACCAGCATCGCGAGCCGCGATGCCATGGTGAGGCAACGCGATTCGACGGCGCGGGGCGTCAGACGCCGAGCTTCTCGATCGCGTCGGTGACTTCCAGCCACTCGGTCTCGAGCCGCGCCAGCTGCCACGCGAGATCGCCCTGCCGCGCGAGCTTCGTCTTGAACGCATCGCGGTTCTCGTCGGCGTAGGCGTCGGGCGACGCCAGCCACGCCTCCAGCGCGGTCTTTTCCACGCCGAGCGCTTCCATCTCGCGCTCGAGCTTGGTGAGGCGCGTCGCCAGCGGCCGGCGCTTCGCGTACGCGCTCTGCCGCAATTGCGCCTCGGCGCGCTTTTGCGTCTTGCGGTCGCCGCCGTTATCGGCTTCCGGCGCCGCCACGGCGGGCGAGACCGCCGCACCGCGGCGGCGCAGGCCGAGCACCCAGTCGCGGTAGTCGTCGAGGTCGCCGTCGAAGGGGGCGACCTTGCCGTCGGCGACCAGCCACAGTTCGTCGGTCGTCGCGCGCAGCAGGTGGCGGTCGTGCGCGACGACGACCAGCGCGCCGTCGTAGTCCTGCAGCGCTTCGGCCAGCGCTTCGCGCATCTCGATGTCGAGGTGGTTGGTCGGCTCGTCGAGGATCAGCAGGTTCGGCTTCTGCCGCACCAGCAGCGCCAGCGTGAGGCGCGCCTTCTCGCCGCCGGAAAAGCGGCCGACCGGCGCGCTGGCCATCTCGCCGCGGAAGTCGAAGCCGCCGAGGAAGTCGCGCAATTCCTGCTCGCGCGCCCTGGGCTCGATCTGGGCGAGATGCCACAGCGGCGACTCGTCGACCCGAAGCTGCTCGACCTGGTGCTGTGCGAAGTAGCCGATCTTCAGCGCCTGCGCGGTGAGGCGCTCGCCCGAGCGGGGCTTCAGCGTTCCGGCGACCGCCTTCAGCAGCGTCGACTTGCCCGCGCCGTTGGGCCCCAGGAGCCCGATCCGCTCGCCGGCGAGGATCGACCACGTGACGCCGGCGAGGATCGGCGGGCTGGCGGCCGGGTCGCCGTAGCCCAGCGTCACGGCATCGAAGTGCACGAGCTGCCGCGCCGCGATCGGCGTCGACGGAAAGCTGAAGTCGAACGGGCTGTCGACGTGCGCGGCGGCGATCCGCTCCATCCGCTCCAGCGCCTTGACGCGGCTCTGCGCCTGCTTGGCCTTGGTCGCCTTGGCGCGGAAGCGCTCGACGAACGCGGTCAGGTGCGCGATCTGCCGCTGCTGCTTGACGTAGCTCGCCTGCTGCAGCGACAGCTGGAGCGCCCGCTCGCGCTCGAACTGCGAGTAGTTGCCGCCGTAGGTCTTGAGCTTCTGGCCGTCGACGTGGACGATCATCCCGACCACGGCGTCGAGAAAGTCGCGGTCGTGCGTGATCAGCAGCAGCGTGCCCGGGTAGCGCCCCAGCCAGTCCTCGAGCCACAGCACGGCGTCGAGGTCGAGGTGGTTGGTCGGCTCGTCGAGCAGCAGCAGGTCGGAGCGGCACATCAGCGCCTGCGCGAGGTTGAGCCGCATCCGCCAGCCGCCGGAGAAGCTCGCGACCGGGTCGGTGTGGCGCGCGTCGGGGAAGCCGAGGCCTGCCAGCAGCGTCGCGGCGCGCGCGCGCGCCGTGTAGCCGCCGACGATCTCGAAGCGGTGGTGCAGTTCCGCCAGTTCTGCGCCGCTGGCGTGCGGGTCGGCGTCGTGCGCGGCGTCGGCGGCCACCATCGCGCGCTCGACGTCGCGCAGCTCGTGGTCGCCGTCCTGCACGAAGTCGATGGCCGCCGCATCGACCGAAGGCGTCTCCTGCGCGACGTGCGCGATGATCCACGCGGCGGGCAGCTCGACGCTGCCGGCGTCGGGCAGCAATTCGCCGCGGATCAGCCCGAACAGGCTCGACTTGCCGCAGCCGTTGGGGCCGATCAGCCCGGCCTTGTGGCCCGGATACACGGTGAGCGATGCGCCTTCGAGCAGGCGCTTGGTGCCGCGGGCGAGGGTGAGGTTGGCAAGTCGGAGCATGGTGCCAAGGGTAACATTCGCCCATGACCCTTGGCCCACCGACGCCGGTGCGATTCACCGTCGTCGTCCCGACGCAGTGATCCGGCACGTGCCCGAGGCGCGCGTCGTTCACGCCGAGGTCGATTCGGTGCGTGCCATGCTCGGCCAGCCGGTCGACATCGGCGACCACTCGGAGGCGCTGATTCCGGCAGGCGAAAGGCCGGCACGTCGATAGTGGTGGCGATCGTCACGCCGGTCAGCGCCGACGCCGTCACCACGGCATCGTGGGGCGTGGTCGCCGCGCGCGAACAATGACCGCGTTCAGGCGTCTTTCGCCGCTCGGCAGGCGGGCAACCTGACCTGCCTGCGACCGTTGTCGTGGTCGGGTCCGCCGACCGGGCCATGGTCCAGGCGCTGCCGGATCGCTCAAGCTGCTGCTCTCTGCGCAGACCGACTGCAACGCGCCTGTCATCTTGGCACCCTATCATCGGCGACGGTGCCTCTGATTTCTGCTCCTGTTCCACGAAGTACCTCTGCCCGCTTCGCCGCATTATCGTCGGCAAGCGGGCTTTTTTTTCCTTGCGCGTGGCGGCAACGCCGGATTCGACGCGCGGCAGACGTTCCTCGACGCTGGTGACGATGCGTCGACCGCGACCGCGAAGTCGATCCCGGTGGCCGCGGCCAATGCAGCGATCGCTGCCAGAGGACGCCATGATCGCGGCAGCGATCGGCCGCGCACGCCGCCCTGCCGTTGAAGAGAACGGGCACACGGCCTCCATTCAGGAGTAGGATGCAGGACTCAGCCATGACCATGCCGTAAAAGAGGTTTCCATGGCTGCGCCTGCCCGACAGACGCCGCCATGGCCTTCGCGCTGGTGCCGCACCTCGATCCCGGTCACGAAAGTCTGCTCCATGTTGCCGTCGCCCCCGGTCTCGGCGCCGCATGGCGCTCAACGCCCCTCGCAACGTGACGGCACTGGGCAAGACCGAATTGATCCTGGTGGCGATGGCGGCCATCGAATCCCTGGAAGGGCCAGTGAGCGCGAATTGCTCCCTCCCGGAGGGAAGGCGCGCAGCGCCAAAGGTGCACCAGTGAGCCCATCCGACGACAGGAAACCTGACGAGCTGCGCCTGCGGGCGGAAGCAATCGACCAGCATGCGCTCAACGATGAGTCGAAAGACGATAGGTTCCTCTCACCCGAAGAATCAAGGAAAGCGCTGCACGAGTTGCGCGTGCATCAGATCGAGTTGGAGATGCAGAACGATGCATTGCGCGAGGCGCAGAGAGCTCTGGAGGAGTCGCGCGACCGCTTTGCCGATCTGTACGAGTTCGCCCCGGTCGGGTATCTCACGCTCTCGACCAATGGCTTGATCAATGGGGTCAACCTCACCGCCGTCAAGCTGCTGGGCGTCGAACGCGGGATGCTGCTGCAACGTCGATTCACCCCCCTGGTCATCGCCGAGGATCAGGATCGCTGGACGCAGTTCTTCCTCGGCCTGAAGGGTCTGGACAAGGCCGGCGGTGTGGAACTGCGGATGCGCCGCGGCGATGGCGCGGCGTTTGCGGCACGGCTGGATTGCCAACGCAGAAGGGTCCGCGCCACCGGCACGGCGATCCGGGTTGTGCTGAGCGACGTCACCGATCGCAAGCTTCAGGAACTGGCGCTGATGCAGGCCAAGGAGGCCGCCGAATCCGCCGACCGGGCAAAGACCACGTTTCTCGCCAAAATGAGCCACGAGTTGCACACGCCGTTGAACGCCATCATGGGCATGACCAAGCTCGCGCAGCGCGGCGCCTCCGAGCCCAGGCAGATCGATCAACTCGAGACAGTCATGCAGGCCTCCCACCACCTGCTGCGCCTCATCACCGACATCCTGGACATCTCGCGGATCGAGGCCGAGCGCCTCCAGTTGGAGATGTCGGAGTTCACGCTTGGTGGCGTCGTCGCCACGCTGGTCCAGGCCAACGACGGCGCGGCGAAGAAGAGGAATCTGCGCCTGGTCATCGACGTGGCCGAATCGCTCACCGCATTGCCGCTGACCGGCGATCCGATCCGGCTGGGTCAGATCCTGCACAATCTGATCGATAACGCGATCAAGTTCACCGACGACGGCTCGATCACGCTGCGCGCACACCTCATCGACGAGACCGGCACCGATGTCGCGTTGCGCTTCGAGGTGCAGGACACGGGGATCGGCGTTGCGGCAGCGGATCTGTCGCGGCTCTTCAGGCAGTTCGAGCAGGCTGACAATTCGATGACCCGCCGGCACGGCGGCACCGGTCTCGGGCTCTCGATCGCCAAGGATCTCGTCGAACTGATGGGGGGAAAGATCGGGGTGGAAAGTAACGCGGGCGCCGGAAGCACGTTCTGGTTCACGCTGCGCCTCGGCAAGTTCGTCACCCTGGCATCGCCGGCCGACAGGACAGGGCCTTCCGCCGAGGAACAGCTGCGAATGGGCTACCACGGCGCGCGCCTCCTGGTCGTGGAAGACGACCCCTACAATCAGCTGGTCATCTGCGAACTCGCCCAACACGCCGGACTGGCGGTCGATTTGGCCGAGAACGGGCAAGTCGCCGTCGAGAAGGCGGGAGCCGCCGACTATGACCTGATCCTGATGGACGTGCAGTTGCCCGTGATGGACGGTTTGACCGCAACGATGCAGATCCGGCAGATTCCGGGTCGTCACAACCTTCCGATCGTGGCCATCACGGGCAATGCCTTCCCCGGAGACCGCACGCGCTGTCTGGACGCGGGCATGAATGCCTTTCTTTCCAAGCCCGTCGAGATCGAGGCGCTCTTCGAAACCATGCTGGCGTGCCTGGAGAAGCGACGGGCGCTTCCTGGGACCGCCCTCCTGTCGTCCAGCGGGTCATGCCGTGGCTCAAGGTAGCGGTCGCCGACCGGCAACGCGCCCATGTTGCTCGATGAAGCGCCGTCCGGCTTCGCGACGCAGCGGCTTCAGGTCCATCGCCACCTGCTCACTCTCGTCGAAGCGACTGCTCCGATCGAGCGATGGTCGAAGCCTGGCCTTCGACCCTGACCGGCAGCGAACTCGCCGTCCGCGTTGCCGTATGTCGCCCGGGGTCGGCAGCGCCGGCGATCGCGCAGCCTTCGATCCCGGGAGTCCGGCGACTTCCAGCCGGCCTATGTGTGCCGCCGCACAGACGGTCGCGGCAGGAACTGCCATTGTGGCTTGTCCCCGGATTGGCTTGGCCCTGTCCTCACCGGACGCAGCGGAGTCCGTCCTGGTCATTTCGGCCGGGATCGTTTCTCCACCGATGGTCTGTTCCGAAAGCCCGCCATGCCAGAACTGGCAAGTTGCCCTGCCCACGCCGACGACACCGGAAGATCAGGTGGTGCCACCGAAGTGCTGCACCAGGAGGCGCTGCTCAAGGCCGGCGCGCTGCAGAGCGCGATCTTCAACAGCGCCAACTTCTCGAGCATCGCCACCGACGCCAGGGGCGTGATCCAGATCTTCAACGTCGGCGCCGAGCGCATGCTGGGCTACGCCGCGGCCGACGTGATGAACAAGATCACGCCGGCCGACATTTCCGACCCGAAGGAACTGATCGCGCGCGCGCAGGCGCTGAGCGCCGAGCTCGACACGCCGATCGCGCCGGGCTTCGAAGCCCTGGTGTTCAAGGCTTCGCGCGGCATCGAGGACATCTACGAGCTGACGTACATCCGCAAGGACGGCAGCCGCTTCCCGGCGGTGGTGTCGGTCACCGCGCTGCGCGACGGCGCGAACGCGGTCATCGGCTACCTGCTGATCGGCACCGACAACACCGCGCGCAAGCGGGCCGAGGAGGCGCTGCTCAAGGCCGGAGCCTTGCAGAGCGCGATTTTCAACAGCGCGAATTTCTCGAGCATCGCCACCGACGCCAGGGGCGTCATCCAGATCTTCAACGTCGGCGCCGAACGGATGCTGGGCTACACGGCGGCCGAAGTGCTGAACAAGATCACGCCGGCCGACATTTCCGACCCGAAGGA
>CAIWHR010000595.1 GCA_903912485.1 uncultured beta proteobacterium
CGACCAGCGACTACGACCGCAAGCAGCTCGAGGAGCGTGCGGCGAAGCTCGCCGGCGGCGTCGCGCTGATCAAGGTCGGCGCGTCGACCGAGGTCGAGGTCAAGGAGAAGAAATCCCGGGTCGAGGACGCGCTGCACGCGACGCGCGCCGCGGTGGCCGAAGGCATCGGTCCCGGCGGCGGCGTGGCGCTGCTGCATGCACGGCAGGTCCTCGACACGCTGAAGGCCGGGACACTCGGCTACGACGCCGGCGTCAGGATCGTGCGCCGCGCGCTCGAGGAGCCGCTGCGCCAGATCGTCGCCAACGCCGGGCGGGAGCCTTCCGTCGTGCTGGAGAAGGTGCTGGCCGGGAGCGGGAACTTCGGCTACAACGCGGCCACCGACGAATACGGTGACCTGGTCGCGATGGGCGTGATCGACCCGACCAAGGTCACCCGCCTGGGGCTGCAGAATGCGGCGTCGATCGCGAGCCTGATCCTCACCACCGACTGCGTCATCGTCGAGCGCACGAAGCCGAGGGCGCAGGATATGCCGGGCGCGATGTGACGATCTGCGCGATGGTGAAACCCGGGTTGCGCGCGGCGCCCGGCGGTGGCTCGCGGCGGTCGTTTCGGGGCGCGCAACCCGGGCTACGGGTTCGGGGGGCGCATTGGTCGCCTTGTGACTGGGGTCGTGGGCGCGCCTGCCCCGGGTTGCGCGCGGCGGGCGCCGGGGGCTCGCGGCGGTCGTTTCGGGGCGCGCAACCCGGGCTACGGTTCGGCGCGCCGCGGTTTCGGCGTCGGGATTGGGCGACTTCGCCGCCGCGACTTCGTAGCCCGGGGTTCGCCGCCACGATCTCCGCCCGAAAGCTCGACGCCCGGAACGGCGAAACCCGGGTTCGCCGCCACGATTTCCGCCCGAAAGCTCGACGCCCGGAACGGCGAAACCCGGCTTCGCCGCCACGATTTCCGCCCGAAAGCTCGACGCCCGGAACGGCGAAACCCGGGTGGGCGCGGCCATGGCCACGGTTGCCCCGGGTTACGCGGGGGTGCCTGGGTCGAGAGCGACGATCACCTGCCGCAGTTTGCCGCTGCGCGGATCGACGGCCGGCGCACGCCGGTCGAGCGCGACGCGCACGTCGGGCAGCGACTGGCTGCGCAGGTAGGCGCGCAGCGCGGGGGCCGCGGCCCGCCACGCGGCGCGGCGCAGGCGCGGATCGGCGACGTCGAGGCGCAGTTGCAGGCGGTCGGCGGCGCTCTGGACGATCTGGAAGCGGTGGACGCCGGCGGCTTCCTCGACCACCGTCGACAGCGCCAGCGGCAGCAGCCTGACGGTGCAGCCGTCGGCCGCCGACAGCGCGACGACGTCGTCGCGCCGCCCCTCGACCTGGATCGCCGGCAGCGGATTGCCGCAGGCGCAGCGCTCCGGCTTGACGACGATGCTGTCGCCGAGGTCGTAGCGGATCACCGGCTGCACGCGGTTGGCGAGGTTGGTGAGCAGGACCGAATGCGAAGCTTCGCCCGGCGGCGTGGGGCGGTAGTCGCGGTCGACCGGTTCGAGCACCACCCAGTCGGCGTTGACGTGCAGCCATCCCTCGCGGCAGCCGAAGGCGATGCTCATGCACTCGGAGGAACCGTATTCGTTGGCGACCGGGCAGCCGAAGGCGCGCTCGATTCCGGCCTGCGCGGCCGGCGTCAGCGTCTCGCCGCCGGACCACAGGCAGGCGGGCTCGATCGCCAGCCGTCCCGCGCGCTGCTCCCCGGCGAGCAGGTGGAGCATGGTCGGATAGCTGGCGACGAACGCGGGCCGGCAGGCGTTCAGGTCGGCGACCAGTCGCGGCAGCGGCTCCATGATCGAGAGGCAGCGCGAGCCGAACCAGGGACTGCCGCCGCCGAGGCGCCGCCACGACGCGACGGTCGCGAAGTGCTCGCCGGTCGCGGCGATCAGCACCGCGCGTCCGCCGTGGGCGATCATCCCCTGCGCGAAGCGCTGCGCGAGGCCTGCCGCGTCGAACTGCGCCGCGATCAGCGCATCGCAGACGTCGAGTGCATTGGCGTCCTGGACGAAGATGCCGGGCTCGCCGGTGGTGCCGGAGCTCTTCCAGAGGACGTAGCGGCCGAGATAGCGGTCGCCGATGCGGTCGCGGTCGTTGAGGAACGCCTCGACGCCGGCGCGCGTCACTTCCGGGTCGGTCACCCAGTCGTCGAAGCGCGCCATCAGCTGGCGCTTGGTCGCGACCGGCAGGTCGCCTAGCGTCGCGCCCTGCGCCGGAACGTCGCGCCAGGCTTCACGATAGAACGCCGATCGGCTTCGCGCCAGCGCGAGGAGATCGGCTAGGCGCGCGCGGCGCGCCGCGTCGACCATGCCGAGCCCCGCGCTGCGCGTCCACCAGATCTCCGACGTGCGCGACAGCCAACGCCAGCAGGTCAGCGACGAACGCAGCGGCCCCCACGGGACTGCGCTCGCCGTGAGGGTCGCCATGTCCGCATCCGATTACAGCGTTGGGATCGCTCCGTGCGCGTAGGTCTTTTCCCGCATGCCCTGGCACGTCACGCAGCGAATTGCCGTGGGGAACACCGTGAGCCGCTCGATGCCGATGTCGTCGCCGCAGTCGATGCAGACGCCGAAATAGGGCTCCTTGATCCGCTTCAGCGCGTCCTCGATGTTGCGCATCGCCACGCCGTGGCGGCGCGCGATCTCGTTGTCGAAGTCGACCATCAGTGCCGCGGCCGCCTGATCGCCGACGTCGGGCACCTCTCCGGCGTAGGTGGCGTAGGACTGCTCCTCGCCTCGCACCAGTTCCGCGCGCGCGGCTTCGAGCATCGCTGCCCGCTGGGTCTTCAATTGCGCTTCGAGTTGCCGGACCATCTTCGCGGTAAGGGTTTTCATTTTTCTTGGGCTCGTCTGATTGGTCGTCGGTGCGTGCCGGTCCGAAGATCCCTCGCGACTTCGGGCGGCGATCCGTATCCGCGTCGGCCGTGCCGGTCGCCGGTGCGATAGGCACACTCCCGATGTGGACACAGCGCCATCCTGCACGCCTCGTTACGCCGCAACTTGATCCTGGTCAATGGTCGCGCGTGCGAAAGGCCCCGACGACATCCGAAGCGACTCCGGGGGAACTACGGGTGGGCTCCGGTGAAACTGCGCGGGTGCTCAGGGTGTACTTCGGTGGGGGTTCCGAGGGGCTCCGGGGTACTCCTGGAGGCTGCCGGGGGAATCGTCCGCGCGCTCGGCGGTTCACCGGGTGCCGGGCCGTGCCGGAGCCCGTCGGCGGCGGCGCGCCTGGCCGCTTCCGATCGGTGCCCGGCGCCGGCGCCGGTGCGATAATGCGCACTCACGCCGGGGATTCGTCGCCGGCGCCGCCGCGAGGGGTTCCGATGCCAAGCAAGGTCATTGTCGCCGGGGTCGGCATGATCCCGTTCACCAAGCCGGGCGCGAGCCAGCCCTACGACGCGATGGCCGCCGCGGCGACGCGCGCGGCGCTTGTCGACGCGGGCATCGACTACGCCGACGTCGCCCAGGCGGTCGTCGGCTACGTCTACGGCGATTCGACCGCCGGGCAGAAGGCGCTCTACGGCGTCGGGATGACGGGCATTCCGGTGATCAACGTCAACAACAACTGCTCGACCGGATCGACGGCGCTCTACCTCGCGCGGCAGGCGGTCGAGACGGGGGCCGTGGACTGCGCGCTGGCGCTGGGCTTCGAGCAGATGGCCCCCGGCGCGCTGACCGCCAAGTTCACCGATCGCCCGACGCCGTTCGACGCCTTCGACCGCGAGACCGACGCGCTGGTCGGCCAGCCGGACGTCCCGCTGGCGATCCGCTATTTCGGCGGCGCGGGGCTGTCGCACATGAGGAAATACGGAACGAAGCTCGAGACCTTCGCCCGGGTCCGCGCCAAGGCGAGCCGGCACGCGGTGAACAACCCGCTGGCGCTGTTCCGCAGGGAGGTGTCGGTCGACGAGGTGATGGCGGCACCGATGCTGATGCCCGGCGTGATGACGCGGCTGATGGCCTGCCCGCCGACCTGCGGCGCGGCGGCCGCGATCCTGGTCTCGGAAGCGTTCGCGCGCCGGCACGGGATCGCGGAGCGCGTCGTCATCGCCGCGCAGGCGATGACGACCGACACGCCCAGCACCTTCGACGCGCACGACATGATGCAGCTGGTCGGCTACGACATGGCGAAGGCGGCGGCGCAGCAGGTCTACGCCGCCGCGGGCATCGGGCCGGAAGGCGTCGACGTCGTCGAGCTGCACGACTGCTTCGCGCAGAACGAGCTCATCACCTACGAGGCGCTCGGCCTCTGCCCCGAGGGCGGCGGCGAGAAGTTCGTCGTCGACGGCGACAACAGCTACGGCGGCCGATACGTGACCAATCCTTCCGGCGGCCTGCTGTCGAAGGGCCATCCGCTGGGCGCGACGGGCCTCGCACAGTGCTTCGAGCTGACGCAGCAGCTGCGCGGCACTGCCGGGCGCCGCCAGGTCGAAGGCGCGCGCGTCGCTCTGCAGCACAACCTCGGCCTCGGCGGCGCCTGCGTGGTGACGCTTTACCGTGCGACCTGACCGCGCCCGACGCAGCATCTCCCTTTCCTTGCGACGGAACCGACGATGACGCCCTATCGCTCGCCCTGGCTCGACGACGACCTCGAATCCTTTCGCGGCACCGTGCGCCGCTTCGTCACCGACGTGCTGGCGCCGCGGGAGCCGGCCTGGCAGGCGGCGCAGCGCGTCGACGACGCGTCGTGGCGCGAGGTGGGCGCGATGGGGCTGCTGCTGTGCGCGATCCCCGACGAATACGGCGGCAGCGGCGGCAGCTTCGCGCACGACTGCATCGTCTTCGAGGAGCTCTGCTACGCCGGCGTGGGCAGCTTCGGCAAGCACGTGCACACGATCTGCGCGCACTACATCCTCGCCTGCGGCACCGAGACGCAGCGGCGGCGCTGGCTGCCGCGGCTCGCCAGCGGCGAGCTCGTCGGCGCCATCGCGATGTCGGAGCCTTCGGCCGGATCGGACCTGCAGGGCATCCGCACCCGGGCCGCGAAGATCGGCCAGCGGTACGTGCTGAGCGGCTCCAAGACCTTCATCTCCAACGGCCAGGTCGCCACGCTCGTCTGCGTCGTCGCCAAGACCGATCCCACCGCCGGCGCCAAGGGGATCTCGCTGTTCATGGTCGAGACCGACGGGCAGGACGGCTTCCGTCGCGGGCGCACGCTCGACAAGATCGGCCTGCCGGGGCAGGACACGTCGGAGCTCTTCTTCGACGACTGCAGCGTGCCGGCCGACTGCCTGCTGGGCGGGGTCGAAGGCGCGGGGTTCGCGCAGCTGATGGAGCAGCTGCCGTACGAGCGGACGATCGTCGGGCTTGCCGGCGTCGCGGTGATGGAGCGTGCGGTCAGGCTGACCACCGAGTACGCGCGCGAGCGCAAGGCCTTCGGCAAGACGCTGTTCGAGATGCAGAACACGCGCTTCAAGCTCGCCGAAGCGAAGACCCTCGCCCACGTCGGCCGCGTCTTCATCGATTCGTGCATCCAGCGCTACCTGGCCGGAACGCTCGACACCGCCACCGCGTCGATGGCCAAGTGGTGGCTCACCGACATGCAGTGCCAGGTCGTCGACGAGTGCCTGCAGCTGCACGGCGGCTACGGCTACATGCGCGAGTACCCGATCGCGCAGATGTACGCCGACTCGCGCGTGCAGCGGATCTACGGCGGATCGAACGAGATCATGAAGGAGATCATCGCGCGATCGATGTAGTTTCCGGCTGCCCCATTCCAACGACAGGGAAGACGCTGTGACCCACCCGTACCCGCACCTGCTGGCCCCGCTCGACCTGGGCTTCACCACGCTGAAGAACCGCGTGCTGATGGGATCGATGCACACCGGTCTCGAGGAGGCGCCCGACGCGTATCCGCGGATGGCCGCGTACTTCGCCGAGCGGGCGGCGGGCGGTGTGGGCCTCATCGTCACCGGCGGGATCGCGCCCAACCTCGCCGGCCGCGGCGCGCCGCGCGCGTCGCAGCTGTCGTTTCCGTGGCAGGTCGGCAAGCACCGGCTGATCACCGGCGCGGTGCACGCGGCGGGCGGCAAGATCGCGATGCAGATCCTGCACGCCGGCCGCTACGCCTACCACCCGCTGTCGGTGGCGCCGTCGGCGCTGCGCTCGCCGATCACGCCGTTCAGGCCGCGCGCGCTGACGCGCTGGGGCATCGGCAAGACGATCGCCGACTACGCGCGCTGCGCGCGGCTGGCGCAGCGCGCCGGCTACGACGGCGTCGAGATCATGGGCTCCGAAGGCTACCTGATCAACCAGTTCGTCGCGCCGCAGACCAACCACCGCGACGACGACTGGGGCGGGAGCTTCGAAAAGCGCATCCGCTTCCCGGTCGAGATCGTCCGCCGCACGCGGGCCGAGGTCGGCAGCGACTTCATCATCATCTACCGGCTGTCGATGCTCGACCTGGTCGAGGGCGGCAGCACCTGGGACGAGGTGGTCGCGCTGGGCAAGGCGGTCGAGGGCGCCGGTGCGACGATCATCAACACCGGCATCGGCTGGCACGAGGCGCGGATCCCGACCATCGCGACGATGGTGCCGCGCGCGGCGTTCGCCTGGGTGACGCGGCGGATGAAGAGCGAGCTCTCGATCCCGCTCATCACCACCAACCGGATCAACGATCCCGCGGTCGCCGAAGCCGTGCTGGCGCAGGGCGACGCCGACATGGTGTCGATGGCGCGGCCGTTTCTCGCCGACGCGGCGTTCGTGGCCAAGGCGGCGGCCGGCCGCGCCGACGAGATCAACACCTGCATCGCCTGCAACCAGGCCTGCCTCGACCACATCTTCGAGCGGCGCATCGCGTCGTGCCTCGTCAATCCGCGCGCCTGCCGCGAGACCGAGATCGTCGTCAGGCCGGCGGCGCGCAAGAAGAGCATCGCCGTCGTCGGCGCGGGCCCGGCCGGGCTGTCGTGCGCGGTCACGGCGGCCGAGGCGGGGCACCAGGTCACGCTGTTCGAGGCCGCCGCCGAAATCGGCGGCCAGTTCAACCTCGCCCGGCGCATTCCCGGCAAGGAGGAGTTCGGCGAGACGCTGCGCTATTTCCGGCGGCGCCTGGAGGCGACCGGCGTCGACGTCAGGCTCGGCCGGCAGGTGGAGACCGGCGACCTGGCCGGGTTCGATCACGTCGTGCTGGCCGCGGGCATCGTGCCGCGGGTCCCGCCGATTCCCGGCATCGACCACCCGAAGGTGGCGAGCTACATCGACATCGTTCTCGGCCGGCGGCAGGCAGGCGCCCGGGTCGCGATCATCGGCGCCGGCGGCATCGGCTTCGACGTCGGCGAACTGCTCACCCACCGCGGCGGTCGGGATGAAGTGGCCGGGTATCGCGCCGAGTGGGGGATCGACCCCGAGTACCGCCATCGCGGCGGCCTGGTCGCGCCGGAAAAGATCGACGCGGCGCGCGAGGTCTGGCTGCTGCAGAGAAAGTCGGGCAAGGTCGGCGCGGGCCTCGCCAAGACCACCGGCTGGATCCGGCGGACGCTGCTGAAGAAGCGCGGCGTCGAGATGATCGCCGGCGTCGAATACGAGCGCATCGACGACGCCGGGCTGCACATCCGGGTCGGCGGACAGGCGCGCGTGCTCGACGTCGACACCATCGTCGTCTGCGCCGGGCAGGAGCCGCGCCGCGAACTCGTCGCCGGGCTCGAAAGCGCGGGCCTGGCGGTGACGCTGATCGGCGGCGCCGATGTCGCCGCCGAGCTCGACGCCAAGCGCGCGATCGAGCAGGGGATGCAGGTCGCGCTTGTGCTATAATCAAAGCTAATGTATCCCAGCGGCCCCCAGCGATGCGGGCCGCTTTCTTTTTCCGGAACCTCCCCCATGCCATTCTCCCATCTCGGCCTCGCCGCCAACATCGTTCGTGCCGTCGTCGAGCGCGGCTACACCGAGCCCACGCCGGTGCAGATGCAGGCGATTCCCGCCGTGCTGTCCGGCGGCGACCTGCTCGCCGGCGCGCAGACCGGCACCGGCAAGACCGCCGGCTTCGTCCTGCCGCTGCTGCAACTGCTGTCGACGCGCCCGGCGGCGCGCCCCGCCGGCGGCGCCGCGCGGGTGCCGATCCGCGCGCTGATCCTGACGCCCACGCGCGAGCTCGCGGCGCAGATCGAGGAGAGCGTGCGCGAGTACGGCAAGTACATGCGGCTCACGTCGATGGTCGTGTTCGGCGGCGTCAACATCAATCCGCAGATCGACCGCCTGAAGCGCGGCGTCGACATCCTGGTCGCCACGCCGGGCCGGCTGCTCGACCACGCGCAGCAGCGCACCGTCGACCTTTCCCACGTCGAGATCCTGGTGCTGGACGAGGCGGACAGGATGCTCGACATGGGCTTCATCCGCGACATCAAGCGCATCCTGGCGCTGCTGCCGAAGACGCGGCAGAACCTGCTGTTCTCGGCCACCTTCTCGGCCGAGATCAAGGCGCTGGCCGACGGCCTGCTCAACCGCCCGACGATGATCGAGGTGGCGTTCGAGACGGCGACCGCCGACCTCATCACGCAGCGGGTGATCCGCGTCGACCGCGAGCGCAAGCGCGAACTGCTCGCGCACCTGATCAAGCAGCACCGGTGGTTCCAGGTGCTGGTGTTCACGCGGACCAAGCACGGCGCCAACAAGCTCTCCGAGCAGCTCGGCAAGGAAGGCATCGCCGCGCTCGCCATCCACGGCAACAAGAGCCAGGGCGCGCGCACCCGCGCGCTGGCCGAGTTCAAGGACGGCAGCCTGCAGGTGCTGGTGGCGACCGACATCGCCGCGCGCGGGCTCGACATCATCGACCTGCCGCACGTCGTCAACTTCGAGCTGCCGAACGTTCCCGAGGACTACGTCCACCGCATCGGCCGCACCGGGCGTGCCGGTGCCGAGGGCGAGGCCATCTCGCTGGTCTGCGTCGACGAGCAGAAGTTCCTCGCCGACATCGAGAAGCTGACGCGGCGGCAGATTCCCTCCACGGTGATCCCGGGCTTCGAGCCCGATCCGCGGATCCGGGCGGAGCCGATCACCATGGGCGGCCGCGGCGGCGGTGCATCGGCCGGGCACGGCCGGGCTGGCGCGCGCGCGCCAGCCAAGCCGGCGCCGCGGTCGGCGCACGCGCCCAGGGCGGCGGCCG
>CAIWHR010000596.1 GCA_903912485.1 uncultured beta proteobacterium
AGCGCGTACTCGCGCGCCGACAGCGCCACCGGCGCGCCGTCGAGGCGCACCTCGCGCGTGGCGGGGCGCAGCTCGAGGCGGCCGCAGCTGACGACCGGCTCGGCCCGGCCGGCGTGACGGCGCCAGAGCGCGCGGACGCGCGCGGCGAGCTCGTCGAGCTCGAAGGGCTTGACCAGATAGTCGTCGGCACCGGCGTCGAGACCGGCGACGCGGTCGGCGACGGCATCGCGCGCGGTCAGGATCAGCACCGGCCGCGCGTCGCCGCGCCGGCGCATCGCCGCGAGCACGGCGAGGCCGTCGCGGCGCGGCAGGCCGAGGTCGAGCAGCAGGAGGTCGTGCACGTTCTCGCGCAGCGCGATCTCGGCGGCGCGCCCGTCCTCGACCCAGTCGACGGTGAAGCCGTCCTGCTTCAGGCCGCGGGCGACCGCGGCTCCGATCATGCGGTCGTCCTCGGCGAGCAGCAGGCGCATCGGCAGGGTGACGCGGCGGGGAGCCGGTGCGCGGTCAGGCCTTGGGCTCGAACTCGAGCGCCGCCGAGTTGAGGCAGTAGCGCGCTCCGGTGGGGTCCGGTCCGTCGTCGAACAGGTGGCCGAGGTGCGCGTCGCAGGCGGCGCAGACGACTTCGGTGCGCTGCATCGCGAGGCTGGCGTCCGACCGGGTCGCGACGCTTCCCGGGGCGGCGGGCGCCCAGAAGCTCGGCCAGCCGGTGCCCGAGTCGAACTTGGTGTCGGAGCCGAACAGCAGCGCGCCGCAGCACGCGCAGCGATACGCGCCGGCGGCGTGGTGGTCCCAGTACTTGCCGGTGAACGCTCGCTCGGTGCCTTTCCTGCGCGCGACCTCGTACTGCTCCCGCGTCAGCTCCGCGCGCCATTCGGCGTCGGTCTTGGTGATCTTCTCGGTCATCGGTCGTCTCCAGCGGGTTCGTGGGGCAGCGGCGGCATCGCGCGGCGGAGGGGCGCTGGCCGGGAGTATAGTCGAGCGTCCTGCCGCAGCGCCTTGTTGCCACGCTTTGAACACCGCAGCCGACAACTCGTTCCGCCACGACGCGAAGGTGATCGGCCTGGTCGGCGTCGCGCATTCGCTGTCGCACTTCTTTCAGCTCGCGCTGCCGCCGCTGTTTCCGCTGCTGCGCGACGAATTCGGCGTGTCGTTCGCCGCGCTCGGCGCGCTGGTCGCGGTGTTCTACGTCGCGAGTGGAGTGACCCAGTTCGCCGCCGGCTTCGCCGTCGATCGCTTCGGCGCGCGCCCCGTCCTGCTGGCCGGCATCGCGCTGGTCGCCGGCGGGACGCTGCTGGCCGGGCTGGCCCCCGGGTTCGGCGCGCTGTATCCGATCGTCGCCGTGATGGGCGCCGGCAACGGCGTCTTCCATCCGGCCGATTTCGCGATCCTGAACGCCAACGTCGCCCCGGGCCGCCTGGGCCCCGCCTACAGCACGCACGGCGTCGGCGGCAACCTCGGCTGGGCGCTGGCGCCGCTGGTGAGCTACGGTCTCGGCGCCGCCTTCGGCTGGCGGGTCGCACTGGTGGCGATGGGCGCCATCGGCGCCGCCGTCCTCGCTCTGCTGGCGACGCAGCGCGCGACGCTCACCTGCAGTCACCGCGGCGGCGGCGTGACGCACACGCTGGCCGGCAGCCTCGCGCTGTTCCGGCAGGCGGCGATCCTCCTGTGCTTCGCCTACTTCTGCATCAACACCATCGCGTCGATCGGGCTGCAGACGTTCGCGCCGACGGTGCTCGACGTGGCGTTCGCCATCCCGCTGACCATCGGCGCGTCGGCGCTCACCGCGTACCTGCTCGGCAGCACGGCGGGCATCGTCGCCGGCGGCGTGCTGGCCAGCCGGTCCGCGCGCCACGACCGCATCGCCAGCGCCGGGCTGCTGGCGGCCGCGTTGTCGGTGCTGCTGCTCGCCACGTGGCCGCCGGCGCGGTCGGCGCTGCTGCCGCTGTTCGCGGCGACCGGTTTCGCGCTCGGCTGCACCGGCCCTTCGCGCGACCTCATCGTGCGGGCGGCGACGCCGCCGGGAGCCGCAGGGAGGGTGTACGGGTTCGTCTATTCGGGGCTCGATCTGGGCGGGATGCTGGGGCCGGTGTGGTTCGGCTTCCTGCTCGACCACGGCGCCGCGCGCGGCGTGCTGTTCGCGGTCGCCGGCTGCTTCCTGGCCGCGATCGGCACGGTTTTTCAGGTCCGGCGCGCGGTCGCGCCGTCGCGCGCCTCGGCGCTGGAGTGAGGGAGGAACTGGCGATGGATCTCGGCATCGGTGGCAGGCGCGCGCTGGTATGCGCGGCAAGCAAGGGACTCGGCCGCGGCTGCGCGCAGGCGCTGGCCGCCGCCGGCGTCGACGTCACCATCGTTGCGCGGGCCGAGGCCGACCTGCGATCGACCGCCGAAGCCATCGAGGCGCGCACCGGCCGCCGCGTGCAATGGGTGGCGGCGGACATCACGACGCCGCAGGGGCGCGCCGCGGCGCTCGCGCGCTGCCCGGACCCCGACATCCTCGTCAACAACGCCGGCGGGCCGCCGCCCGGAAATTTCCGCGACTGGGATCGCGACGCGTGGATCCGTGCGCTCGACGCCAACATGCTGACGCCGATCGAGCTGATCCGGGCGACGGTCGACGGCATGATCGCGCGCAGCTTCGGGCGCATCGTCAACATCACGTCGGCGGCGGTGAAGGCTCCGATCGACGTGCTCGGCCTGTCCAACGGCGCCCGCAGCGGGCTCACCGGCTTCGTCGCCGGCATCGCGCGCGACGTGGCGCGGCACAACGTGACGATCAACAACCTGCTGCCCGGGCCGTTCGAGACCGACCGGCTGCGGTCGATGGTCGCGGCGCGCGCCGTCGCCGCGGGACAGTCGTTCGACGCTGCGCTGCAGGCGGGCCGCGATGCGAATCCGACCGGGCGTTTCGGGACCGCCGACGAATTCGGCGCGGCCTGCGCGTTTCTCTGCAGCGTGC
This sequence comes from uncultured beta proteobacterium, assembly GCA_903912485.1. GTDB lineage: Bacteria > Pseudomonadota > Gammaproteobacteria > Burkholderiales > Casimicrobiaceae > CAIWHR01. The sequence continues at coordinate 2,957 of CAIWHR010000596.1, forward strand.
ACGCCGGCTTCATCGTCGGCCAGAACCTGCTGCTCGACGGCGGCGCCTACCCGGGCACGTTCTGACCCCGAACCTGCGCGCGGATCGCGCCGTCCCGGGCTTCGCTTCGCCCGACGCCGGGCTACGCGCCGGGCAGGTCGACGGCGACGACGCCGGGGGCGGTCGCGCGCTCCAGCGCCGTGTCGACGTCGAAAGCGATGTCGCCGTCGGGTTCGGCCCGGCCCGTGGCGCGCACCGCGGCGAAGTCGAACAGCGCGCGGTCCATCAGGTGCGAAGGCACGACCTTGGCCAGCGCGTTGTAGATCGACTCGGTGCGTCCGGGAAACTTCCTCTCCCAGTCGCGCAGCATCAGCGCCACCTGCCTGCGCTGCAGGTGCTCCTGCGACCCGCACAGGTTGCAGGGGATGATCGGGAACCGCATCAGGTCGGCGTAGCGGACGAGGTCGCGCTCGCGCACGTAGGCGAGCGGGCGGATCACGACGTGCCGACCGTCGTCCGACACGAGCTTCGGCGGCATCGTCTTCAGCTTGCCGCCGAAGAAGAGGTTGAGGAAGAACGTCGCCAGGATGTCGTCGCGGTGATGCCCCAGCGCGATCCGCGTCGCGCCGATCTCGCCGGCGACCCGGTACAGGACGCCGCGGCGCAGCCGCGAGCACATCGAGCACATGGTCGCGCCTGCCGCGACCACGCGCTTCACCACGCTGTAGGTGTCCTGCTCGGCGATCCGGAACGGCACGCCGAGGCCCTCGAGATAGCGCGGCAGCACGTCGGCCGGGAACCCCGGCTGCTTCTGGTCGAGGTTGACGGCGACGATGTCGAAGTGGAACGGCGCGCGTCCCTGCAGCGAACGCAGGATGTCGAGCAGGCCGTAACTGTCCTTGCCGCCGGAGAGGCACACCATCACCCGGTCGCCGGGCGAAATCAGGCCGTAGTCGCCGATCGCCTGGCCGACTTGGCGGCGCAGGCGCTTCCTCAGCTTGTTGGCCTCGAATTCGGCCTTGCGCGGGTCGGCGGCGTGCGCCGCCGGCGTCGCGCTGGCAGCGACGTCCGGGGCGCGGGCGAGAGGGGCGTCATCCATGGCGGCGATTCGCGGCAGGGGCAGCGCCGCGAGGCGCGGATGGTAGCATAAGCCCCCCGGGCCTGCCGGGACGATCCCGATCACCTGCGGTGGAGGCCATGCGCACGATCCTCGTCGCCAATCCCAAGGGCGGCAGCGGCAAGACGACGCTCGCCACCCAACTCGCCGGCTGGCTGGCCGGCAAGCGGCAGCGCGTCGTGCTCGCCGATCACGATCCGCAGCGTTCGGCGACCGAATGGCTCGCCCGGCGTCCCGCGCTCTTTCCGCCGATCATCGGCCTGCCGCCCGGCGCCAGGAAAGGCGAGGTGCGCGGCTTCGACCCGCAGTACGTCGTCGTCGACAGCGCCGCCGGGTTGCACGGCGACGACCTGGCCGACGCGGTGCGGGGCGCGGACATGATGCTGGTGCCGGTGTCGCCTTCCGCTTTCGATGTCGCGGCGACGCGGCGTTTTCTTGCGACCATCGGCGACGCCAAGCCGGTCAGGCGCGGCACGCTCGCCGTGGGGCTGGTGGCGATGCGCGTCGACGTGCGAACCCTGAGCGCGGCCGAACTCGATGCCTTCCTCGACGGCGTCGGGCACCCGCTGGTGGCGCACCTGCGGGACGCGCAGGTGTACGTCCACTGCGCGCGCGACGGGGCCACGGTGTTCGACCTGCCGCGCTCGCGCGCCGAGCAGGACTGGGACCAGTGGCGGCCGCTGACGCGCTGGGTGGCGCGCCACGCGGCGCGGCAGGGGGACTGACCGCGGGCGCCGCGCCCGCGTTCACGGCACCGTCTGATCGGTGCGCATCCGCGCCATGACGCCGTTGCTCGCCTCGGCCAGCGACTGGAACAGGTCGCCCTCCCTGAACTTCACGTCCTCCGGCGCGGCGCCCCCGCCGACCTGCCGGAGATGGCGCTCGAGACGATAGAGCGGGCCGGCGATCCGGTGCGACAGCAGGACCGCCGTCGCGTTGAAGAGCACGAACTGGACGATGCCGACGATGAGGCAGATGCGGGTGATCGCGGCGTCGTTGCGGGCGATTTCCGCGACCGTGGGCTCGGCGCCCGCGAGGACGGCAAGCGTCGCGTAGTTCTCGAGGTGCGACTGCATCTGGAACATCAGCACGCTGATCAGCGTCGCCGAAATCAGCGCCAGGACATTCGCGCCAAGGACGAGCTGCAGCTGAACGCGCGGATTCACGAAGTAGGTCTTGCGGGTGGTGCGCATGAAGCCTCCCTGATGCTGTCGGGATCGATGATGGGCAGGAGCGGAACCAAAGATGGGCATGGTCGTTGAACGCTATCATGTCCGCGGGCCGGCGGGCGCGCCCGCGCGGGCTAGCGCAGGATCTCCTTCCACGAAATGCGCTTGGTCCTGTACGTCGTCGAGAAAGGCAGCGGCGTGACGGCGAGCGAGTTGTCGGAGCCGTGGGTCAGCGCTTCGACCTTGCCGTTGGCCAGGATGGCGATCACCGGTTGCGCCGCGAAGCTGGCACCGAGCTCCTTGCCGCTCCAGGGCGTCTCGCCGGACTGGAAGCCCGAGTTCGGCATTTGCCCGCCGTGCGCGGCGTCGACGACGTAGAGGTAGCTCCTGGCCTCGCACGCCGTCTGCGACGGCTGGTTGGTGGCGGCGACGACCGCGCCGAACACCACGCTCGGGTCGTGCGTCAGCCGTTCGCCCGTGGCGGGCAGGTCGAAGTACCAGCCCTTGTGCGTCGCCAGGTCGACCGCGTCCGACGGAATGCTGCGGACGCTGCCGGCGCCGACGGCGACCGCCTTGCGGTAGAGCGAGCTGCGCAGCGGCGTGATCAATGGCGTGCCGGTCAGGTCGTCGACGAGCGCGTAGATCGACTGCGTCTGGGTCACCGCGACGTCCGACTGCCCGAGCAGCCGGCCGGTGCCGACGATGACCAGCCGCTTCGACTGCTCGGTGACGAGTTCCGGCATCGTCGTGATCGACTGAACTGCGGACGTGGAGTCCACCAGCGTCGCGAGCCTGACCACGCCCCAGTTGGCGACCGGGCCGGTGAGGTCGAAGCGCCAGACGTTGCCGAGGAGATCGCCCCCGTACGCGTGCTGAACCGTGGCATCGGTCGCGGCACCGACGTACGCCGAGATCTGGCCGAGGCCCGACGCCGCGGTGCCGGTGCCCGCGGTCGTCGGAATCGCCTTGAGCAGCGCGCCGGTGCCGGCGTCGAGCACGAACAGATAGCCCTTGCCGTCGCCGCCGGTGGTGGCCAGGTCGTTGTTGTACCCCGACGTCACCAGCGCGACCCAGCCGGGTGCGGCGGTCGACGGGTGGACCGCGACCTTGGCGAGCACCGGCTTGCCGTAGCTGTACCCGACCTTCGCCCTGTCCGCGGCAGGCGTTGCGGCGTTCGGAAACTCCCACATCACCTTGGCCGCCACGTCGGTTTCCTTGTCGGTCTCCGCCGGCACCGGATGGGTTACGTCGAGCGCGTAGTAGCCCCTGCCTCCGGCATTGAGGCCCGCGACCAGCGCCGTCTTCCAGACGCCGCCGACGAAGATGTCGCCGACCGCCGGCGTGCCGTCGACGGTGAACTGATGCGAGTAGGCGACGGCGGTGAGCGCGTTGAGGCGCGACACGATCGCCGCCGGAACGTACGCCCACAGCTCGACGCCGCCCTGGCTGGCGTCGTCGCGGCCGTCGAATGCGTGCAGCATCCCGTCGTTGGCGGCGGCGTAGACGACGCGGCGGCGCGCGGCGATCGACGCGGCGAACGCGGCGTACCCGTCGTCGGCATACGCGGCCATGGCTCCGCTGACGACGGTGGGCTGCGCGCTCACGATGTCGCCGAGCAGGTAGCTTCGCGTGCGGTAGGCGGTGCCCTCGCCGCTGCGGTCGCCGCGCAGGAAGGCGACGACCGCCGCGTTGTCGACCGGCGTGACCGACGGCGTGTTGAGCTGAGCGAGGTACGCCGCGGGCAGGTTCGCGACTTCGAACGGGATGCCCGCGCTGCCGTCGTAGGTGACGATGACGCGGCTGGCGGGCGTGCGTGCCGTGAGCTTGTCGCGCGCTTCCCAGATCTGCGTCGCCGTCGCGATGACGACCTGGCCGGTGGCCGGGTCGATCGGGTACGCCGCCAGCTGGCCGCTCCAGGTCTGGCCGTTGTAGTTGGAGACGTAGACGGTGTTGTCGCCGGCCCGCACGTTGACGTTCGACACCGCCACCGACGCGTCGGAACCCGAGCGCAGCATCATCGACGCGACGATCGCCCGCATGGTGTTGACGAGGCTGGTCGAATCCCTGACGGTGAACATTCCGCCGCGGCCGTTGATCGTGGCGTGCCAGAGATCGTCGACGGCAGTCGGGCTGTAGTCGGCGTCGGGCACCGGCCAGGTCGGGTAGTTGAGGTAGGGGTTGGTCGCGGCCGGCGTTCCGGTCCCGTAGATGGTTCCGATCGAGCCGATGGTCAGCGCGTACGTGCCCATGTGCAGGTTCGGATTCTTGTCCGCGCTGGGCGAGGGGTCGGTCGGGTCGATCGACAGCTTGCCGGTCGCGAGATCGGTGCGCGGATTGCGCGTGAAGTACGCTGCGGCGATGTCGGAGAGCGTGCCCGCCGTGGTCGTCGTGAAGGGGCGGGCGTTGATCCACGCGGACTGGCTGTACGCGAGCGGCGTCACGCTGGTCCTCTGCGCAAAGCCGTCGGTCACGATGAACGCATTGTTGCGCTGGCACGCGTATTGGACGATGGTCGTATTGCTCTGCAGTTGGCGGCCGATGTAGTCGAGCGTCGCGCGTGTCGGCGTCCCGCCGCTGGCCTGGTTGGTGTAGAAAGCCCCGAGCAGCGGCCGGAAATTGCGACTGGAATCGGTGTCGGAAAAATCGTACATCGATATGTTGGCCGGATTGCTCCCGTTGAAGTTCGTGGTGCCCCCGCGCACGCCGCTGAGCTGCGAGAACACCTGGCCGGCCGCGCTCGCGAGCATCAGCTTGCGCTTGCGGTAATACTGGAACCAGTTGGCGAAGTTCTGCAATTCCTGCGCGTACGAGCGTCCGCCGGGATAGCCCGGAACGGCCGGGAACGCATTGCCCGCCATGATCTCGTAGCGCCGCAGCTTCCTGCCGTCGGGCCCGGTGGCGCAACCCGGTTCCGGGCCGGTGCAGCTGGCGTCGACCTGGTAGTACGTTGCGGGAAAATACGGGATCGCCACGTTGTAGTAGTCGCCCGAGGCGATGACGACATTGGTCGTGACGTTGGCGTAGCTGCCGCCGTTCCTGCTGGCCCTCATGCCGGAAACCGTCGCGCCGGGAATCGTCATGCCCCGCACCATGCGGAACGTGAAATTCGACGCTGCCCAGTCGCCATTCGTCGAGTCGAAGCTTCTGGTGAGATCCATCGTCTCCGCGGTCCCGCTGGCGGGAAACCAGGGATGGCTGCGCGCCGCCGTCGTCGACGCGTCGGCGAAGCTGCGCGTCGCGCCGCCGATGTACGCCGGCACCCACGGCGTGTAGGTGATCGCGGGGTTGTAGTAGATCGGGTTGTAGGCCGAGCTCCGGAAGTACGCGAACGCCGGGAGGGGAGGGATCGCGTAGTAGGCGCCGTTGGTCCCGTCGGAGTAGTGGCGCGTGTCCGACGTGGTGCTGGTGTAGCCGTTCGGAAACAGGTAGACGTATTTCTGCCAGCCCGCGGTGCTCGAGGTGAAGCTGCCGCTGGTGTTGAAGGCGAAAGCGGCGGGGCTCGCGCCGGTGTCCCAGAATCGCTGGCTGGCGCTGTCGATGTTCCACCACGCGGCGCCGTCGTTGGTCGGCAGCAGCAACTCGAAGTCCATCGAGCCCGAATCGTCGATGCCGATGATGATGTTGGGCTTGGCCGATTGCGCCGCCGAGGACATCGGCAGCGCCGCGAGGTCGGTCGCGCCGGCGTCGCCGGCGATCGGGAGGCGGAACAGGCACAGGAGCAGCGCTGCGCCGCGGAGGAGGATTGTCGTCACCATGGCTTCCCTCACTTGCTCAGGACGGCCTGCACGTAGCTCTCGCTGCTCCGGGGGCCGACGATGCGGACCGTGACGCGATAGTAGGCGGGCGACTTGCGCGTGTAGCCAGGGGCGCCGGCGCGTTGGCTGACCGCCGACCCGCTGCCGGGCTCGCCCGCGCATCGCCTCGCGGCTTCGGTGGCGAGGACCGGCGTCGGCGGGTCCGTGGCGTCGCAGAGGCGGTCGATCAGGTACTGGACGCGGAAATTGCCGACCTGCGCGGCGGTCACGCCGCTCCAGTCGACCGCAGGCAGGCCGTACGCGTCGGCCGCCTGCTGGAATGCGAAATAGGTTCCGGCGGCATCGCTGTCGGCGTCGGTGCGCGCGTTCAGCCAGACCGCGGCGGCGTTGACTGCGGTGTCCGCCGCCGCCGCGGCCGCCTGCTTGCTCGCCGTGTTGCCGACGATGGTGGTCGTCGTGTCGCTCGAGCGCAGCAGCGACACGGCCATGACCATCATGATCGCCAGCGCGATGAGCGTGACGACCAGCGTGGCGCCGCGCCGGGGCTTCATGAGCCGGCTGCTCCGAAGATGACGTTCTTGAGCGGCGCCACCACCGTCAGCGTCCGGTACTTGTAGCACTGCCAGCCTGCGTTGTCGGACAGGTCGAGCGCCGGGCCGCCGGCCCACGACTCCGGCGCCGCCGTCGTCGCGTCGCAGGCGCCGCCGACGATCGACGGCTTCTCGGGGTGCTGCGAACGTGAGACCACGGCGATGCGCAGCGCGCGGATCGCGGCGATGTGCGCGGCGTCCAGCGGACCGGACCACGCGTCGGTGGCGGGCACCCATTGTTCGATCTGCGGCGTCGTGCCGTTGCTGGTGCCGTAGTAGGCCTTCATCTGCACGATGTCGTCGGCGATGACTTCGGCGGCGCCGGTGATCAGGTTGACTGCTTCCAGATGGCTGTCCTGCACCCGAAAGCTGATCCAGTTGAACGCGCCGATGTCGTAGACCATGCTGCCGGCGACGTAGGCGGGAGCGTGGGTGAACGCGGTGGCCGGATCCGCGGGATTCCACGTTCCCGCCGCGTGGGCGATGTCCCAGCGGCCGAACCCGGCGTCGGCGACGCCGGTCACCTGCATCAGCGTGCAGGGATCGCTGGTGCCCGAATTGCCGACGATGACGAGATCGCCGACCGCGATGCCGCGCGCGTTGACCGCGCGCATGGCCGAAGCCGCGGAGGTCATCGCGAGCGCGAGCGGTATGCCGTTGTTGCCGAGCACCGAATCGCTGTACGCGACGGTGATGCTGTCGGAGTCGGTTGCCTCCTCGCCGGCGTCGATGACGACCGGGGCGATCGCCGCGCCGTCGGCGATCGTCGAACCCCGGTAGACGTTGATCGTCGGACAGACGACGTGGCCGCCGAGCCAGACGCCGATTCCCGCCGACTTGATCGCGTGCTGCATCTCGACCACGGCCCCCAGCCCGGCTTCGAACGCCCCGTGGCCGCTGATGGACGCGCGGCGCTGCGCGCCGACGAAGGTCGTCGTCGCGAACACCGCCAGCGCAACGAGCAGGCCGATGCAGAGCCCGACCAGGAGGTCGAGCATCGAAAAGCCGCGGCCGGGTTTCATCCTAGAAATCGGGGTAGAGGTTGGTGGTCAGCACGTAGTTGTGCTGCGTCGATTCGTGCGGCCGCTTCCACAGCAGTGTCACGGTCAGGTTCCCCTTGTCGATGCCCGAGTCGGCGTAGGTGACGGTCGGCGGGGTTTCCATCGCACCGGGCAGCGCCGCCAGCACGCGGGCGCGCCAGTTCGCGACGGCGGTCTGCGCGACCGGGCTGGCGCAGGCGGCGGGGCCGGTTGGCGTCATCGTGTAGCAGCCGATGTTGGCGAGGTCCGCCGTGGCGAGTCCGAGCAGCTCCTCGGCCAGATAGGTCGCGTGGGCGCGAAGCTGCGCATTCGTCGTCTGGTCCACCAGCGACACGTTGAGCGCGGCGAGACCCAGGATTCCGACCGAAAAGACCAGCAGCGCGGCCAGGGCCTCGATGAGTGTCGAACCATGTCGATGCCTGCGCATGCGAAAAAGGCTCGCCTAACAGCCCTCCGGTGAAGTCGCCGGCTGCGCCGGGTCGCACATCCGGATCTGGCCGCCGCGGGTCGCCTCGACGTTGAGGCAGCGCACGGCGCCGCCGGCGCCGACGCAGGACGCACCCGTCAGCGTGACCTGCACGGTGAACGGCCCTGCGCTGGTGAGACGGCCGCTGCCGTTGAAGGCGATCTCGGTCGCGCTGGTGATTGCGGCGATCGCGCTCTCCGCGCTGTACGCCTTGCGCTCCGCCAGCGTCGTCGGAGCGGTCAGCCCGACCCCCGGCTGAACGACCGACCAGCCGGTGCCGTTCGGGACGAACTTGACCGAGGTGTTGCGCCGGATGGCCTCCATGCGGGCGAGCGCGAGGCCGTCGCGCATCTGCTCGGCGACCGCGCGGACGCGGTTGTTGGTCATCATCTCGGCGACCATCGGCATGGCGGCCGCCAGCAGCAGCCCGATGATCGCGACGACGATGAGCCCTTCGAGGACGGTGAAGCCGCGACTGCGCATCAGCAGTCCCCGACACGCGACCACCAGCAGGCTGCCGGGAGCCCGGTCCCTCCCGGGAAAGCCGTGGTCCGGTTGTTGCCGCCGGCGTCGGTGCTGAACGCGAAGCCCGCCATCATGCCCAGGCCGGTCGCCGTTGCCGCATAGCCCTGTCCGGAGTCGGTCAGCGTGCACGAGTACTGGAAATAGGCGGTGGCGGTGGGGATCGCCACCGCGCAGTCGGACACGCCGTAGTTGCCGCCGTCCTGGTACGCCTGCTCGAGGCGCATCCGGTACATGCCGAGGTTCTCGAACGCCGCGGAGAGCTGGCCGCGGCGCACGTACTCGCGATACGAGGGCAGCGCGAGGCTGGCGAGGATGCTGAGCACGGCGATGCCGATCAGCAGTTCAATCAGCGTGAAGCCGGCAGGGCGACGCCGATCGTTCGCACGGCGCGGCGCGCGCGCCCGCGGCAACACGGAGACCCGGCGACCGCTTTCGTCGTCGCGGCACCGGTCCACCCGGCGCACGAACCCTGGTGCTGCCCGCAAATCGGCCATCGCTCCTGCCCGAACCCGAGGCTGCCCCAACATCTTCATTATACTTCCCACGGTCGCCGGCACCGGGATGCCTGGTCGCCGGCGGCCTGCAGCGGCGCCGCTAGCGCAGCGTCTCCTTCCAGGTCACGCGCTTGACGCGGGTGACGTTCGACAGCGGCAGGCGGGTGATCGCCAGCGAATTGTCGGAGCCGTGCGTCAGCGCCTCGACCATGCCGCTGGCAAGCATGGCGATCACCGGCTGCGACGCGAAACTGGCGCCCAGCTGCTTGCCGGTCCACGGCGTTTCGCCGCTGACGAAGCCGGCGTTCGGCAGCTGCCCGCCGTGCGCGGCATCGACGACGTAGAGGTAGCTCCTGGCGTTGCACGCCGTCGGCGACGGCTGGTTGGTGGCGAACACCAGCGCGCCGAACACCGCGCTGATGTCGTCGGTCAGCCGCTCGCCGCCGACCGGCAGGTCGAAGTACCAGCCCTTGTACGCCGCCAGGTCGACCGCGTCGGAGGGGATGCTGCGGACGCTGCCGGTGCCGACGGTGACGGTCTTGCGGTAGAGCGCCGTTCGCGGCGTCGCGATCAGCGGCGCGGCGGTGAGATTGTCGACCAGCGCGTAGACCGACTGCGTCTGCGTGGTCGCGACGTCGCTCTGGCCGATCAGGAGGCCGGTGCCGACGACGACCAGCCGCTTGTTCTGCGTGGTGACGAGTTCGGGCGCCGTGCTGACGGGCTGGACGGCGCCGGCGGCATCGACCAGCGTCGCGAGCTTCGCCGCGGTCCAGCCGCTCACCGCGCCGGTGAGGTCGAAACGCCAGACGTTGCCCTGCAGGTCGCCGCCGTAAGCGTAATCGACGGTGGCGTCGGTTGTCGCGCTGGTCGCGTACGCCGAGATCTGGCCGAGGCCGGACGGCGATGCCGTCGAGCCGGCAGCGGTGGGAATCGCCTTGACGAGTTCGCCGGTCCCCGCGTCGAGCACGAACAGGTAGCCCCTGCCGTCGCCGCCGGCGATCGAGTCGTAGTTGTTGTAGCCCGACGTCACCAGCGCCACCCAGCCCCGGGCCGCCGTCTTGGCGAGCACCGGCTTCCCGAAAGTGAGCCCGATGTTGGCCTTGACCGCGGCGCTGGTGGCGGCGTTGGGAAACTCCCACAGGACCTTGGTTGCGACTTCCGCTTCCGGATCGGCCGACGTCGGCACCGGAAGCGTCACGTCCAGCGCGTAATAGCCCTTGCCGCCCGCGTTGAGGCCGGCGACGAGCAGCGTCTTCCACGCGCCGCCGACGTAGGCGTCGCCGACGGTCGGCGTGCCGTCGACGGTGAACTGGTGCGAGTAGGCGGTGCCGGTGAGCGCGTTGAGGCTGCCGGCGACGGCAGCGGGCACGTAGGCCCAGAGTTCCGCGCCGGTGCCCGCGTTGCCGCCGACGCCCGCGTCGAATGCGTGCAGCATGCCGTCGTTGGCGGCGACGTAGACGACGCGCCGGCGACCCGCGATCGACGCGGCGAACTCGGCGTAGCCGTCGTCGGCGTACGCGGCCATCGCCGCGTTGACGACGGTGGGCTGCGCGTTGACGATGTCGCCGAGCAGGTACGAGCGCGTGCGGTACGTCGTTCCTTCGCCGGACCGGTCGCCGCGCAGGTACGCCAGCACCGCGGCGTTGTCGGCCGGGGTCACGCCGGCGGTGTTGAGCCGCGACAGGTACGACGACGGCAGGCTCGCGACCTGGAACGGAACGCCGCCGCTGCCGTCGTAGGTGACGATGACGCGGCTGCCCGGGCTGCGGGGAACGCTGTGCGCGGCGTCGGTCCAGGTCAGCTGGTCGCGCGCGCCCCAGATCTGCGTCGCCGACGTCATCACGACCTGGCCGGTGAGGGTGTCGATCGGGTACGCCGCCAGTTCGCCGCTCCAGGTCTGGCCGTTGTAGTTGGAGACGTAGACGGTGTTGTCGCCGCTGCGCACGTTGACGTTGGAGACCGCGACCGACGCGTCGGAGCCCGAGCGCAGCAGCATCGACGCGACGATTTGCCGCATCGTGGCCACCAGCGACGTCGAGTCCTTCACCGTGAACATCGAGCCGCGGCCGTTGATCGTCGCGTGCCAGAGGTCGTCGATCGCCGACGGGTCGTAGTTGCTGGACTGCGTCGGCCACGTCGGGAAGTTGAGGTAGGGGTTGGTCGCCGTGGGAGTGCCCTTGCCGTAGATGGTGCCGACCGCGCCCAGCGTGAGCGCGTAGGTATTGACGTGCAGGTTCGGGTTCTTGTCGGCGCCGGGAGACGGGTCGGTGGGGTCGATCGACAGCATCCCGAGAGCGAGGTCGGTGCGCGGGTTGATCGTGTAGTAGGCCGCGGCGATGTCGGCGAGCGTGCCCGCCGCGGTCGTCGTGAACGGGCGCGCGTTGATCCAGGTGGCCGGCGTGTAGCCCTGCGGCGTCGTGCTGCCGGTGTTGGCGTAGCCGTCGGTCACGACGAAGGCGTTGTTGCGCTGGCAGGCGTACTGGACGACGCCGGCGCGCTGGAACTGCTTGCCGATGAAGTCGAGCGTCACCCGGGTCGGCGTGCCGCCGGTCGAGGGGTTGGTGTAGAACGCGCCGAGCAGTGTCCTGACGTTGGCGCTGTCGGCGGTGGCGCCGAGGTCGTACATCGTCGCGTTCTGGTTGTTGTTGAAGAACACGGCGCCGCCGCGCAGACCCTTGATCTGCGGGAGCACCTGCCCGACCGACGACGACAGCATGACGTCGCGCTTGCGGTAGTACTGGAACCAGTTGGCGAAGTTCTGCATCTCCGCCGCGTACGCGCGGCCGCCGGGGAGGCCCGGCGCCGCGGGATACCTGGCCGTCGTGCTGCGGATCTCGTATTTGCGCAGCTTCGGCGTCCCGTCGGGGGCGTTCGCGCAGACGCCGGCGGTGACGTTGGCCGCGGTGCAGGTGGCGTCGTACACGTAGTAGGTGGCGGGGTAGTAGGGGACGTTGACGTCGTAGTAGTCGCTTCCCGCGATGACGACGTTGGTCGTGACCGCGTTGACGGTGCTGCTGCCGTTCTTCTTCGCGGTGATGCCGGAAATCGACGCGCCGGGTATCGTCATGCCGGCGACCATGTGAAAGGTCCAGTTCGACGCGGTCGAACTCAGCGTGCCGGTGAGGTCGACCGTCGTCGGCGAGCCGCTGGCCGGAAACCACGGATGGCTGCGCGCCGCCGTTGCCGTCGCGTTGGCGAAGGTCCGCAGCCCGCTGGCGATGTACGCCGGCGCCCAGGCTGCGTAGTCCACCGCGGGGTTGTAGTACAGCGGGTTGTACGTGGCGCTGCGCAGCGCGGCGTACGCGGGTATCGGCGGAATCGCGAAGTGGGCAAAGCTCGACACGTCGTCGAGAAGCTGCCGCGCGTCGGAAGCGCCGCCGTTGGGGAACAGGTACGCGTATTTCAGCGCGCTCGCGCTCGCGCCGCTGCCGACGTTGGTGTTGAAGGTGCCGCTGGCGTTCCAGAACCGCTTGTTCGCGGTGTCCCACCACAGCGCGCCGTCGACGGTGGGCAGCATCACCTCGAAGTCCATCGAGCCCGAGTCGTCGATGCCGAAGATGACGTTGGGCGTCGCCGACTGCGCCTGCGACGACATCGGCAGCGTCGAGATGTCGGTCGCCGCGCACCACGCGGCCGGCGAGAACCACGGCAGCGCGACGAGGGCGAGCGCTGCGCTGCGACTGACCGTGCTGTTCATGGCGGCTCCGGTTACTTGCTGAGGATGGCCTGGATGAAGCTCTCGCTGCTCTTCGGTCCGACCACGCGCGCGGTGACGCGGTAGTAGACGGGCGCCTTCGGCACGTACACCGGCGCGCCGACCTTGTGGCTCCACGTCTGCCCTGCGGCCGGTGCGATCGAGCACTGCGCGGCGCTGTCGGTCACCGGCAGCGGCCCGTCGCACAGCCGGTCGATAAGGTACTGGACGCGGAAGTTGCCGACCTGCGTCGACGCCACGCCGGCCCAGTCGACCGCCGGCAGGCCGTCGGCGTCGCTCGTCCGCTGCGTCGCGTAGTAGGCTCCCGCCACGTCGCCGTCGATGCCGGCGAGCGCGCTGAGCCGGACCGCCGCCGCCTGGATCGCCGTGTCGGCAGCTTCGGCCGCCGCCTGTTTGCTGGCGGTGTTGCCGACGATGGCGCTGGCGGTGCCGGTCGACCGCAGCAGCGACACCGCGGCGACCAGCAGGATGGCCAGCGCGACGAGGGTGACGACGAGGGCGCCGCCGCGCTGCCGGATCATGACGAGCCTGCGCCGAAGATCACGTTCTTGAGCGGCGCGACCAGCGTCAGCGTGCGGTACTTGTAGCAGCGCCAGTTCTCGTCGCCTGCAAGGTCGATCAGCGGGCCGCCGTCCCAGGAAATGGGCGCGGCCGTCGTCGCGTCGCAGCCGCCGCCGACGATCGACGGCTTCTCCGGGTGCCGCGAGCGCGCGACGACGCTGATGCGCAGCGCGCGGATCGCCCCGACGTGCGCGGCGTCGAGCGGGGCCGCCCAGGCTTCGGTGGCCGGCACCCATTGCTCGATCTGCGCCGTGCTGCCGTTGGTCGTGCCGTAATGGGCCTTCATTTGCACGATGTCGTTGGCGATCACCTCGACGGTGCCGGTGATGCGGTCGACCAGTTCCAGATTGGCGTCGTGCACGCGGTAGGTTACCCAGTTGAACCGGCCGACGTCGTACACCATGCTGCCCGCCGGGTACGCCGGCGCGGCCGCGAAGGTGGCGCCCGGGTTGGCGGGATTCCAGGTTCCCGCGGCGTGCGAGA
>CAIWHR010000597.1 GCA_903912485.1 uncultured beta proteobacterium
CCTCGCCGAGTTCGCCGACGTCGAGATCGTCGCACTCGACAGCGAGCCGACGCGCCTGGCGCGGCTGCGCGACAATCTCTCCCGCCTGCAGCTGGCTTCCAACAGCGTGCGCGTCGTGGCGGGGGACGCCGGCGCGCCCGCCGGATGGTGGGACGGCCGGGCGTTCGACCGGATCCTCGTCGACGTTCCCTGCACCGCCTCCGGCGTCGTGCGGCGTCATCCCGACGGCAAGTGGCTGCGGCGCCCCGGCGACGTCGCGAACTGCGCCCGCCAGCAGGCGCGCATCCTCGACGCCCTCTGGCCGTGCCTCGCGCCGGGCGGGCTCCTCCTCTATGCGACCTGTTCGGTGTTTCGTGCCGAAAACGACGCGCAGGTCGACGCGTTCCAGGCCCGCCACGCCGATGCGTTGCGCGAATCCATCACCTTTCCCGCCGCGGTCGTCCACCAGGGCGGGCAACTCTTGCCTTCGCTCCCGGGCGCAGCGCACAATCAGGACGGGTTTTTCTACGCGCTGCTGCGCAAGGGCTGATCCGGCCCGACCGCAGCGCGCCGGCCGCGGGACGTGCCCCGGTTCGCTGCCCGACTGCAGATCCTTCCGCGGCGCGCCCGCCACGTCGATCCCGCGCCGCCCGCCGGCATGTCGCTCACACCTCACCTGATTCCCGTCGTCGCCAGCCGCCGCCGCACGCTGCGCCGCCTGGCCGTGCTCGCCGCAGGCGCCGCCGCGGGCGCGCTCGGCGCGGGCGCGAGCACACCCGCGCGCGCCGACGTCATCGGCGTCAAGTCGGCCGAGCTGCGGCCCGACGAGGACGACTACGTCCTCAACGCCGAATTCGATCTTGCGCTCAACGCGACGCTCGAAGAGGCGCTGCAGCGCGGCGTGCCGCTGTACTTCGTTCTCGAGTTCGAGGTCGCGCGCGCACGCTGGTACTGGTTCGACGAGAAGGTCCTGACGTCGACGACCAACACCCGGATCGCGTGGAACGCGCTGACGCGCCAGTACCGCGTGTCGAGCGGCCTGTTCGCGCAGACGCTCTATTCGCTCGACGAGGTCCAGCGGTTCCTGTCGCGCGTGACGTCGCGGCCGGTGGCCCGGCGCGACCAGCTCCAGAAGGGTGCGCGCTACGACGCTGCGCTGCGGCTGCGGCTCGACGTCGCGCAGCTGCCCAAGCCGTTCCAGGTCGACGCGCTCGCCTCGCGCGAGTGGTCGCTGCAATCGGACTGGCAGCGCTGGAGCTTCACGGCATGAGCGCGCCGGTGAGCGCGCCATGAGCGCCGCGCTGACCCCCCGCGGCGTGCGCTGGCTGCTGCTGATAGGCGCCTGCCTGGGCGTGATCTCGCTGTTCCTGCTCGCCACCGCGACCGCCAACACGCAGCTCTTTGCCGGCAGTTACAACATCCTGCTGGGCCTGAACGGCACGATGGTCGCGCTGCTGATGGCGCTGGTCGGCTACCAGCTCTGGCGGCTGCGGCGCAACCTGAAGAAGGGGCGCTTCGGCTCGCGCCTCGCGGTGCGTCTGGTGCTGCTGTTCGCGGTGGTCGCGGTGCTCCCCGGCGTGCTGGTCTACGCGGTGTCGGTGCAGTTTCTCGGCAAGAGCATCGAGAGCTGGTTCGACGTGCGCGTCGACCGCGCGCTCGAAGGCGGCCTGAACCTCGGGCGCAGCTCGCTCGACTACCTGCTCAAGGAGACGGGCAACAAGGCGGGCCAGATGGCGCTGACGCTGTCGGAGGGCAGCAGCGGGAGCCTGGCGACGCGGCTCAACCGCGCGGCCGAGCAGGCCGGGGTGTTCGAGGCGACGCTTTTCTCGTCCACCGGCAGCGTGCTCGCTGTCGCCGGCGTCG
>CAIWHR010000598.1 GCA_903912485.1 uncultured beta proteobacterium
GTACGAGCGCGCGAGCTTCAAGGCCTGGGCGTGGACGGCGCAGCGGCCGGCGCTGTACGCACTCGGCACGCGCATCGCCGTGCGCGTGCTGAAGGCGATGGGCGGGCGCGACCGGATGATCCACAAGCTGCCGGTCGGGGCGGGCTGGACCGAGGGCCGCGACATGCCGGCGCCATCGGGCAGGACGTTCCGCGACCTCTACCGCGAACGCGCGGCGGCTGCCGGGAGGACCGCATGAGCAAGCCGATGACGGCACCGAAGCTTTCCCGCCGCGCGGAATCGCTCGGCACCGAGAACGCGTTCGTCGTGCTGGCCGAAGTCAACGCGCTGGTGCGCCAGGGCAGCGACATCGTCTCTTTCTGCATCGGGCAGCCCGACTTCCCGACGCCGAAGAACGTGCAGGCCGCGGCGATCGGCGCCATCCGCGGCGGCAAGCACGGCTACACGCCGTCGGCCGGCATCGACGAACTGCGCGCCGCGGCCGCGAAGGACATGGGCGCGCGCCGCGGGCTCGACATCCGCCCGGACGACGTCGTCGTCGGCGCCGGCGCCAAGCCCTTCATCGCCTACGCGATCGCGTCGGTCACCGATTACGGCGCAGGCGACGAAGTGATCTACCCGGTTCCCGGGTTCCCGATCTACGAATCGCAGATCAACGCCAACGGCGCCGTCCCGGTGCCGATCTTCCTGCGCGAGTCGCGCGACTTCGCGTTCGATCCCGCCGAGTTCGAGGCCAAGATCACCGCGCAGACCAAGCTCGTGATCCTCAACACGCCGCACAACCCGACCGGCGGCATGCTGCAGGCGGCGGATCTCGACGCCGTCGCCGACATCCTCTCGCGCCATCCGCACGTCTGGGTGTTCGCCGACGAGATCTACTCGCGGCTCGCCTACGCCGGCGCGTTCGAGTCGCTGGCGGCGCGCCCCGGCATGCAGGACCGAACGATCATCTGCGACGGCGCGTCGAAGACCTGGGCGATGACCGGCTGGCGCATCGGCTTCGCCGCCAACCGCATCCTCGCGCCGGTGTTCACGCGCTGGATCACCAACACCGATTCCTGCGCGTCGCAGATCTCGCAGTGGGCGGCGCTCGAAGCCGTGACCGGACCGCAGAACGGTGCCGACGCGATGCGCGCCAGCTTCCTCGAGCGCCGCGACCTCATCGTCGGCCTGCTGAACACGGTGCCGGGCGTCACCTGCAAGACGCCGGGCGGCGCGTTCTACGCCTGGCCCAACGTGACCGAGGCCTGCCGCATCACCGGCTGCACCGACTCGGAAGCGCTGCGCAAGCGGCTGCTGACCGAAGCCGGTGTCGCCGTTCTCGCCGACATCCACTTCGGACGCCGCGTGCCCGGCGACGGCCAGCACATCCGCTTCAGCTACGCGGCGTCGCCCAAGGCGATCCGCAGCGGCATCGACCGCCTCGAAGCCTTCGTCCGCCGCCACATGTGAACCGGGCGGGCGCCGGCAACGGCCCCGCCCCGCCAGGACTCCGAGCCATGCCGACCAGCCTCACCGACAACCGTGCCTCCCGCGACGCCATTCTCGGCCGCGTGAAGAAGGCGCTCGCGACGCCGGGCGACCGCAGCCGGGCGCGCGACGAAGCGCTGGCCTACGTCGCCGCGCACGCGCACGGCCCGCGCCCGTCGATGCCCGACGATCTCGTCGGCCGCTTCATGCAGCGCGCGACCGACATGGAGAGCACCGTCGAGCGCATCGGGACCCGGCAGGAGATTCCGGCCGCCGTCGCGCGTTACCTCGACGCGCTGGTGCTGCCGCCGGCGCTGGCCGCGCAGCATTCGCATGCGGGCGTGTGCTGGCCCGGTTTGGCCGATCTCGACTGGGCGGGCGCGGGGCTGCAGATCGAGGACCGGCCGACGACCGGCAGCGATCGCCTCGGCATCACCGGCTGCTTCTGCGCGATCGCGGAGACGGGCACGCTGGTCGTCCTCGCCGGCGCCGACGCGCCGACGGCGACGACGCTGCTGCCGGACACGCACGTCGCGGTGCTTGCCGCCGATCGCGTGGTCTCCGGCATGGAGGAGGCGTTCGCGCTGATCCGGCGCGAGCGCGGCGAGCTTCCGCGCGCGGTCAACATGATCTCCGGCCCGTCGCGCACCGGCGACATCGAGCAGACGGTCGTGGTCGGGGCGCACGGCCCGTTCCGCGTCCACATCCTGGTGCTCGGGTAAGCGCCCGGCCAGGTCAGAGAAAGAGCGCCCCGATCATCGCCATCAGCGGCAGCAGGACGACGCCGGCGCAGGCGACGTAGGCGAAGAAGCTCGGCATCGGCACGCCGCGATCCTCGGCGATCGCCTTGATCATGAAGTTGGGCGCGTTGCCGACGTAGGTCAGCGCGCCGAAGTACACGGCGCCCATCGACAGCGCGGCCAGCGTCGCCTTCAGCGGACCCATCAGCGCTTCCGCGTCGCCGCCGGCGAGGTTGAAGAACACGAGGTACGTCGGCGCGTTGTCGAGAAACGCCGACAGCAGGCCGGTCATCCAGAAGACCATCGTGTTGCGCGGCGCGCCGGCAGGATCGACGACCAGGTCGATCACGCCCGCGAGCGCGCCGCCGCGGCCGGCCTCGAGGATGGCGATCACCGGGATGATGGTGACGAAGATGCCGGCGAAGAGCTTCGCGACCTCGACGATCGGCGCCCAGTGGAACTGGTTGTGCTCGCGCACCGCGGCCGGCGTCAGCGCCAGCGACGCCAATGCCAGCGCGACGAGGATGGCGTCGCGCAGCAGGGCCTCGAGATCGAGGCGCGCGCCCAGGACGTCGAAGCCGATGCCGGACTTCCACGTCCCCGACATCAGCACCGCGCCGATCAC
>CAIWHR010000599.1 GCA_903912485.1 uncultured beta proteobacterium
GGCTCGCGACCCCGCTCGTCGGCATCAACAACCGCAACCTGCGCACGTTCGAAGTCTCGCTGGCGACGACGCTCGACCTGCTGCCGCGCGTCCCGGGCGACCGGCTGGTGATCACCGAGAGCGGCATCCTCGCGCCGGCCGACGTCGCGGCGATGCGCGATGGCGGCGTCCACGCCTTCCTCGTCGGCGAGGCGTTCATGCGCGCGCCGGACCCCGGCGCGGCGCTGGCGATGCTGTTCGGCTGAGCCGGACGCCGGTTGCGCCGGCGCGGAACCCGCGCTGCCCGCAGTCCGGTCGGGCCCGCCCCGGGGCCGCGCCCGACGCGGGTGCTATCATCCACTGCCGTGGCGACGCGGCGTTGCCCCGGGGGAATTCCTTTTGTCGGCCATCGTTGCCGAAAATCTCAGCAAGCACTGGACGACCGCAGACGGCGAGGTGCGGGCGGTCGACCGGCTGTCGTTCTCGTTCGACCAGGGCACGCTCAACGTGCTGCTCGGGCCCTCCGGCTGCGGCAAGTCGACGACGCTGCGCCTCATCGCCGGCCTCGAGCTTGCCGACGGCGGCCGCGTGTCCATCGCCGGGCGCGACGTCACCGACCTCCCGCCGTCGCAGCGCAACATCTCGATGGTGTTCCAGTCGTACGCGCTGTTCCCGCACCTGTCGGTCGGCGAGAACATCGTCTTCGGGCTGAAGGTGCGCAAGGTGACTCCCGCCGACGTCGGCCGCAGGCTCGCCCGCGTCGCCGACCTGCTCGGGCTGTCGCAGCTCCTCGACCGCAAGCCGTCGCAGCTCTCGGGCGGCCAGCAGCAGCGCGTCGCGCTCGGCCGGGCGATCATCAGCGAGGCGCCCGTGTGCCTGATGGACGAGCCGCTGTCGAACCTCGACGCGCAGTTGCGGCAGGACATGCGCGCCGAGATCCGCAACCTGCAGCGCGAGCTCGGCATCACCATGGTCTACGTGACGCACGACCAGATCGAGGCCATGTCGATGGCCGACACCATCGTGCTGCTCAACCGCGGCGGCATCGAGCAGAACGCCGCGCCGGTCGACCTCTACGAGAATCCCGCCAACACCTTCGTCGCCCGCTTCATCGGCACGCCGCCGATGAACCTGCTGCCGCTCGTGGCCGGCGCGGGCGGCGCCGTGATCGCCGGCACCGACGGCCCGGTGCTGCTGCCCGCCGGGTGCGCCGGCGGCATGCTGGGCGTGCGCCCCGAGCACATCGCGATCGCGCAGGATCGCGGCGTCCCGGCCACCGTGCAGGGAGTCGAGTACCTCGGCGCCGATTCGCTGGTCAGCTGCCGGATCGGCAGCGCCGCGATCGCCGTCCGCGTCGCCGGCAATTCGGGTCTCGCGGCGGGCGCCGGCACCCGGCTCGCGTGGGCGCCGGGCGCGCAGCACGTGTTCGACCGCGCCGGCCGCCGCGTCGCCGCGGATGGCGTTCATCAAACCGCAACGCTGTACGCGTAGCGTCGCGGCATTCATTCATTCCAGGGAGGAAAACATGATCGTGCAACACATGGGCCGCGCACTGCGCGGCGTGGCCGTCGCGCTGGCGGCGGCGGCTCTGCCCGCATTGGCGCAGGCGCCCGTCGAGGTGCCTTTCTACTACCCGGTCGCCGTCGGCGGGCCGATCACCAGGATCATCGACGGTCTTGCCGCGGACTTCGAGAAGGAAAATCCCGCGATCAAGCTGAAGCCGATCTACTCGGGCAGCTACCAGGAGTCGATCACCAAGGTGCTGACCGCGGTGAAAAGCGGCGACGCGCCGGTGACGTCGATCCTGCTGTCGACCGACATGTTCACGCTGATCGACGAGGACGCGATCGTCCCCTTCGACGACCTCATCCGGACGCCCGACGACCAGGCGTGGCTGAAGAGCTTCTACCCCGGCTTCATGGAAAACAGCCAGACCGGCGGCAAGACCTGGGGCATCCCCTTCCAGCGCTCGACCATCGTCCTCTACTACAACAAGGAGATGTTCAAGGAGGCGGGGCTCGATCCCAACCGCCCGCCGGCCAACTGGAAGGAGCAGGTCGAGTACGCGCAGAAGCTCACCCGCCGCGACGCGTCGGGCAAGGTCACGCAGTGGGGCATCCAGATCCCGTCGTCGGGCTTCCCGTACTGGCTGTTCCAGGCGCTGGCGATCCAGGCCGGCACCAACCTGATGAACGCCGCCGGCACGCAGACCTACTACGACAAGCCGGAAGTGATCGAGGGGCTGACCTACTGGCTCGACCTCGTCAAGAAGTACAAGGTGCATCCGGAAGGCATCGTCGAGTGGGGAACGACGCCGAAGGACTTCTTCGAGAAGAAGGTCGCGATGATGTGGACGACGACCGGCAACCTGACCAACGTCAAGAGCAACGCCAAGTTCGACTTCGGCGTCGCCATGCTGCCCGCGGGCAAGCAGCGCGGCAGCCCGACCGGCGGCGGCAACTTCTATCTGTTCAAGAAGTCGACGCCGGCGCAGCGCGAGGCGGCGTTCAAGTTCATCAAGTGGGTGACGGTGCCGCAGCGCGCCGCGCAGTGGGGCATCGACACCGGCTACGTCGCGGTGCGCGCCGAAGCCTGGGACACGCCGGCGATGAAGCAGTACGTGGCGGGGTTTCCGGCCGCCGTCGTCGCCCGCGACCAGTTGCCGTTCGCCAAGGCCGAGCTCTCGACGCACGACAACCAGCGCGTGACCAAGGCGCTCAACGACGGCCTGCAGGCCGCGCTGACCGGCACCAAGACGCCGGAGCAGGCGATGAAGGACGCGCAGCGCGAAGCCGAGCGGCTTCTCCGGACGTACAAGTAGCCTGGTGCCGAGCGCAGCGAAACCCGGGGTCATCGTGGCCATGGCCGCAACGCCCCGGGTTTTGCCGTTCGGCGGCGGGGTTGGCGGCGGGCGTTCGGGGCGGCGAAACCCGGGCTACGGCGGGGGCGGCCGATGACGCGGACCGCGCAGTGGGCTTACGCCTGGCTGATGCTGCTGCCGGCGATGGCGCTGCTGGCGCTGTTCACGCACTACCCGGCGGCGGCCACCGCGTGGCACAGCTTCAACTCGACGCCGAAGGGCGCGCGGTCGGCCGTGTTCGTCGGCCTCGACAACTACCGCCAGCTGGTCGACGACCCCGTCTTCTGGCAGGCGCTGTCGAACAACTTCTGGTTCGCGCTCTACACCATACCGGCGTCGATCGCGCTGTCGCTGCTGATGGCCACCTGGGTCAACGGCAAGGTCGCCGGGCGCGGCTTTCTGCGCCTCGCGTATTTCACGCCGACGATCCTGCCGATGATCGCGGTGGCCAACATCTGGATGTTCTTCTACACGCCCGAGTACGGCTTGCTGGAGCAGGTGCTGGGCGCTTTCGGCGCGCCTTCGCACAACTGGCTCGGCAGCAAGAGCACGGCGCTGCCGGCGATCATGGTCGTCACCGTGTGGAAGGAGGCGGGGTTCTTCATGATCTTCTACCTCGCCGCGCTGCAGTCGATGTCGCCCAACCTCGCCGAGGCGGCGGCGATCGAGGGCGCTTCGCGCTGGCACTTCTTCCGCCGCGTCACGCTGCCGCTGCTGATGCCGACCACGCTGTTCGTGCTCGTCAACGCGGTGATCAACGCGTTCCGGATGGTCGACCACATCGTCGTGATGACGCGCGGCGGGCCGGACAACGCGACGGCGCTGCTGCTGTACTACATCTACGAAATCGGCTTCCGCTTCTGGGATTCGGCTTACGCCGCGGCGCTGACGATGGTGCTGCTCGCGATCCTCGGCCTGCTCGCGCTGGCGCAGTTCGGATTCCTCGAACGGCGGGTCCACTACCGATGAGCAGCCTGCGCGGATGACGCACGTCTACGACTCGCGCGGAATCCCCCGCGCCATCGAGACCGCCGCCGCCTGGCTGCTGGGCGTACTGTGGGTGCTGCCGCTCGCGTACGCGTTCTGGACCGCGTTCCATTCGGGCGAGTACTCGACGCGCTTCGTGCTGTCGGCGCCGCTGACGCTCGACAACTTCGTCCGCGCCTGGGCCGCGGCGCCGTTCGCGCGCTACTTCGTCAACACGGTGCTGCTGGTGACGATGGTGCTCGCCGCGCAGCTGGTGCTGGTGACTCTCGCCGCGTACGCGTTCGCGCGCTTCGAGTTTCCCGGCCGCGGCTTGCTGTTCGCGCTGGTGCTGGTGCAGCTGATGATCATGCCCGACGTGCTCATCGTCGAGAACTACCGGACGATGGCGCTGCTCGGCCTGAACGACACCATCGTCGCGGTCGGGCTGCCGTACATGGCCAGCGCCTTCGGCATCTTCCTGCTGCGGCAGACGTTCAAGACGGTGCCGCGCGAGCTCGACGAGGCGGCGCGGATCGAGGGCTGCGGGCCGCTGCAGGTGCTGTGGAAGGTCTACGTGCCGCTGGCGCGTCCGGTCTACCTCGCGTACGCGCTGGTCAGCGTGAGCTACCACTGGAACAACTTCCTGTGGCCGCTGATCATCACCAACTCGGTCGAGTCGCGCCCGGTGACCGTCGGGCTGCAGGTGTTCTCGGCCACCGATCAGGGCATCGACTGGTCGATCATCACCGCGGCGACGCTGCTGACGACGGCGCCGCTGCTGGTCGCCTTCCTGCTGTTCCAGCGGCAGTTCGTGCAGTCGTTCATGCGCGCCGGGATTCGCTGACCGCAGGCCGGAGGCACGACCCGCCATCGGCGGAGTGAGCGCGTGCCGGGCTGCGCGGCCCGGCTACCGCCCGTGCGCGGCGAGCGCGTCGGCGAGCGCGCGCCAGGAGAAATCGCCGTCGGGATACGCGACGGCCGCGTCGGCCATCTGCCGCGGCAGCGCGTCCTGACGCTCGGCGGTCGCGGTCGCCATGATCGGCCGGACGCCGACGTCGTCGAGCGTGAGCGCCACTTCGCGCATCTCGGCGGCGCGCCGCAGCCCGTGCTCGGCGACGCGGCTCACCAGGTAGTCGGGAAGCGCCGCGTTCCATCCCATCTGCGGAAAGGTCCTGTCGAGCGACGCCAGCACCGCATCCTCGACACCGAGGCGCCGCGCGGCGAACGTGCACTCGACGACCAGCGCCTCGATCCCCTTGATCATGATGCTGCGGCACATCTTGATCGCCGAAGCGGTCCCGATTCCGTCGCCGACCGCCGATGCGTTCATGCCGAACGCCGCCAGCGCCGAAGCCAGCTCGCCCGCGCGCGGGCCCCCGAGCAGCATCGGCACCTTGAGCCGCTGCGGCGGAACCGGCGCCATCACCGCGGCTTCGACGTAGTCGGCGCCGGACGCCTCGACCGCGCGCGCGTTGCCGCGCTTGGTCTCCGGCGACACCGAATTGACGTCGAGGAAGATCTGGCCCGGTCGCAGCCACGGCGCGGCGTCGCGGGCGACGTCGCGCGACGACGACGCGGTGACCGCCGAGATGACGAGCTCCGCGTCGCGCAGCGCGTCGCCCAGCGTGTCGCGCGCGTCCA
>CAIWHR010000600.1 GCA_903912485.1 uncultured beta proteobacterium
CGGTAGCGGTAGTGGTTCCATTCCGCGTCGCCGGACAGGTCGATCGCGGTGTCGGCGCTGCCGTCCCAGGTCGGGGCGGCCGACGTCACGCTGGTCTTGCTGTACTGGCTGTTGCGCGCCACCAGCACCAGGCGCAGGGCGCTCACCCTTGCCCAGCCGCAGGAGGTCGTCGGCGTGGTCTGGTTGTAGGCGTCGACCGTCCCGTCCATCGTCGTGGCGGTGTCGACGCCGTATTGCGCGCGCAGGCTGACGACGTTGTCGGCGAGCGGCACCCATGCGGTCGCGTCGGTGCCGGCGGCGCAATCGGTCGTCAGGAAGTTGCACACGGTGAGCCTGCCGCCGCGTATGGCGTAGCCGAGCACCGACGGCGACGGCCCGAGGTTGTACATCGTCGACCCGGTGCCGGTGGCGGCGGTGACGGTCGTCGTGGCCACTGCCGTGACGGGGCGCAGCAGCAGGTTTCCGGCGCAGACGTCGGGCGCGGCCACGACCTGGTCGCCGATGGCGAACGAACCGGGCATCTGCATCGTGTAATTCTGCCCGGACTGGGCAACGATCACGTTGCCCTGCGCTTCGTAGTTGGAATTGCCGAAGATCACCAGCAGCGTGTCGGTGTTCGCGTCGCCCGCGGGAATGACCGACGTCGCGGGATTGACGACCACCGGCGCCACCGGAACGGTGCCGCCCGACGGCAGCGTCATGCTGCAGGTGTAGAGCGTCGGCGAGAGCGTCGGCGCCGTGATGCCGTAGCCGCTCTGGCGGATGTCGCGCTGCAGTCCGTACAGCGCGATGGCGCCGTTGTTCTGCGCGTCGGCGCCGCCGGTCGTGGTCCGCTTGTCGCTCTCGAAGCTGACCCCCACCGCCATCAACGCCAGGATCGTCAGCGCGCCGATCGCCAGCGCGACCATGAGTTCGACCAGGCTGAATCCCGCTGTGCACCGCCGCGGATTGTCGGGCATCGGCGCCATCGCTTGGGTCATTTTATCTGCGCGACGGTGGTGAGGCTGTGGGCCGCCGTCCCCGCCGCTTCGCTGGGTGCGAGCCAGAACACGGTCACGGTGACCGTGCCTTCCGTCACGGCGCCCGCCGTCGCATTGACCGTCACCACGGGGGCCGTCGCCGTGCCGGCGACCACGCCCGGCAGCGTCGAACCGACGTCGGCGGCCCACGCGGTGTAGCCCGAACCGGCGCCGGAGGAACCGAAATTGGTGTTCATCGTCGCCGCCACCCTGTCCGTCACCCACATCCTTCCGAGCAGCTGGTTGATGAGAATCTCGGCTTCGGACCGATATCGCGCATCGGTCGCGCCCTTGGCGGAGACTGCCTGCAGGCCGACGAGGCCCAGCGCGCCGAACGCGACGATGAGCATCGCGACCAGGACTTCGAGCAGGGTGAAGCCTTTGGAACGGGGAGTCGTTCGCGTCGTCATGGCAGGCTCAGCAGGCGCGGGGGTCGGTGGAGGCGAGCGCAGGGTCGCACATGCGGATCTGGCCGGCGGTGGTGACGTCGACGCGCAGGCAATGCATCGGCCCGCCGTCGGCGGCGCAGCTGCCGCCCGTGGGGTTGGTGACGGTGATGCTCCTCGGCGACGCGCCGAGGTTGGTCGCCTGGCCCAGGCTGTTGAAGGTGATGGTCGTCTGTCCCGCCGCGACGACGGCGTTGCCCGAGCCGTCGTGTGCCGCGCGCGTCTGGACGATGAACGGCGTGACCCTGTCCGCCAGCGCCAGGCTTTCCGCCGGCGCATTGGCGCACTTGCCGGTCGGGTCGTCCCGGCTCACCACCCAGCTGCCGCCCGAGGCCGAAAGCGCGCACGAGTTGGTGACGTCGGTCACCAGCTGGAAGTTGACCGTCTTGTTCTGCCGCACGGCTTCCGTCCTGGCGAGGACGAGTCCGTTCAGCGTCGACTCGGCCGAGTTGCGGATCTGGGTGTTCTGCATCCAGGCGGAGACGCTCGGAATGCCGGCGACCAGCAGGATGCCGACGATGCTGAGCGTGACCAGCAATTCGATCAGCGTGAAACCGGGCGGGTTGCGGCGCGTCAGCATGATCCCCCCTTGTTGGTGACCCAGCAGTCATTGGGGCTCGGCAAAGTCCATCCCGAAGGAACCGCACCGGTCGCCTTGGCGCCGGACTGGTTGATCGTGTAGGTGAATCCGGCCATCGTCCCGCTGCCGGCCGCCTGCAGTGTGAACGCGGTGGCGCTTCCCGCCACCGAGCACGAAAACGTGAAGTACCGGCTGACTCCGTCATCCGTGCAGGGCGGCGCGCTGGCGTAGGTGCGGTTGTCCTGGAAGAACTGCTCCATCTGCACCCGCTTGGCCGCCAGGTTGGTCGTGGCTTCCGGAATCTTTCCGCGTATCACGTACTGGTTGTACGAAGGCAGCGCGATGGCCGCCAGGATGCCGACGATCGCCACGACGATCATCACTTCCATCAGGGTAAAGCCCTTCACTTTCATGGGACGCCTCGTTGCAGTCCGGATGCAGCCAATGACCCTCTATGGGTTATCGGCAGTCCTGGACGGGGAGTTGAGTCCGAGCGGTACGGCGCGGGACTTGCGGATTCGCGGGAGCGCTGTTCCGGTCGTTGCCCGGTCTTCGGGTTGGCATCCGCTGGCATATTGTTGTCGTTGGTGGACGCCGTTACCGCAGCGCTGAACCGCATCGCCGTCCGGGGAACGGACCTCTGTCCATGCCGCCGGCGCGTCGGGATGCGGCATTCGAACACTTCGCTGTCGCGCGGTCAACGGCTGCGCCCCCCGGCGGCGATGGACGGAAGGAAGCGTCCGCCAGACGGTGAAGCGCCGGGCGGTTTCGGGCGCGAGAAGGGTGCGCGAGGTGGCCCAGGCCGTGGGCCGCCGTGGACGCCTTCTTGTGTGGGAAACCGGAACCGGACGCGGGCCGGCGGTGGATCGGGAGACCCTCCCCACCGGCAAACAGACCGGCAACAATACCGGCAAGTTTGTGCCACGGCCGTTGGCAAAGATGGAATAATGACCAATGGTGTTGTGCAGATTGTCTTTCAACGCCAATCGGCAAAACAACCGGCAACCATTGCCACATGTACGATTCACCCCACCAATTCGAGCCACTGCTCCCGCAACGGCAGTTGGACAGACTCCATGGGCGGGCCCGGCAACTCGTCGAACAGAGTCTGTCCATGCGGCAGGTCCTGCCGCCGGCCACGCTGCTGGCGCTGCGCGAGTTGCTGCGGCAGATGAACTCGTACTACTCGAACCTGATCGAAGGGCAGGGTACACACCCGGCCAACATCGAACGCGCCTTGCGCCGCGATTTTGCCCGCCAGCCGCGCGTTGCCAAGCTGCAACGGATCGCGCTCGCGCATATGGAGGCGGAACGGCAACTGGAGGCGCTGGCGGGCGAAGGCGACCGCCCGCTGTCGTCGGCGTTCCTCCGACGGTGCCATGCCGCGCTGTATCAGCGCCTCGGAGCCGAGGATCGGACCACGGAAGATGGTGTCGTGGTTGGACCCGGCGACTGGCGCCGAACGCCGGTGCGCGTCGGATCTCACATCGCACCCACTCCTGCCGCATTGCCGGCCTTCCTCGCCCGCATGGATGAGGTGTACGCGGCAGCCCGCCCGGGCGAACCGTTCCTCATCGCGGTGGCGGCAGCACACCAGCGAGGTGCGTGGGTGCATCCGTTCCCCGATGGCAATGGCAGGGCGGTGCGCCTGCAAAGCCATTGCGCGCTGGGGGCGCTGAGCGGCGGGTTGTGGTCGCCGAGCCGTGGCCTGGCCCGCAACCGCGCCCGCTATTACGAGTTGCTGGCCGATGCCGATGCGCCACGTCGAGGCGATCTTGATGGCCGGGGCAACCTGAGCGAGGGCGCTTTGCGGCACTGGTGCGAGTTCTTCCTGGATCAATGCCTCGACCAGGTCGGCTTCATGGCGCAGATGCTCGACATCGCGGCGATGAAGCGCAGGATCGAGGCTCTGCTGACGTTTCGCCGCGCCGAGGACCCCGGCATTCGGCTGGAGGCCGCGCTGCCGCTCCATCACCTGTTTGCCGCCGGCCCGGTCACGCGCGGCGAGTTCCAGCAGATGACCGGGCTCGGCGAGCGCACGGCGCGCGCGGCGCTGTCCCGGTTGCTGGCAACGGGACTTGTCGCCAGCGACGGCCACACCAGTGCGCTTCGCTTCGCGTTCCCTCTCGACGCGCTGCCATTCCTGCTGCCCAACCTGTACCCGGAGGCGGCCACGGCGCCGCCGGCAGAGTGAGGCCGGCGCGTGGGTCGGAATGCTTCGCCGTCGATATGTGTCGCAAGATACAGGCGGGGCTCGACCTGCTGGACGAGCGCCACGCCGTGCTCGAACTGGCGAAGGGGAAGCTGACCACCGACCCGTCGAACCACAGCGGCGAGGGCATCTTCTTCAGCTCGCGGATGTTCGACGAGTTCGAGATCCTGTCCGGCAGCACCCATTTTTCGCACCAGCACGACCATGAGGAGGACTGGATCCTCGAACGAATGCGTCTGCCCACGGGCACCGCGGTGTGGATGCGCCTCGGCAACCACAGGTCGCGTTCGCTGAAGAAGATATTCGACAGCTTCACGTCGGGCGACAACATCCAGTTCTCGAAAACGGTCGTTCCGGTTCGCTTGGCGCAATACGGCGACGACAAGCTGATGTCCAGGTCGCAGGCCAAGCGGCTGCTCGCGCGGGTGGATCGCTTCAAGACGGTGATCCTTGACTTCGATGGAGTGGACTCGATCGGGCAGGCCTTCGCCGACGAGATCTTCCGCGTATTCCCCTTGCATCACCCCGAGATCGAACTGCGCGAGACCCGCGCCAAGGCCGACGTGAAGCACATGATCGAGCGCGCGCGCGCCACCGCGGTCGACTGACCGGGAAGCGGGTTGGCCGAAGTTCGAGCCGGGGTCTGCTTTGCCGGCGGAACGGGGGAGGGCGGCCC
>CAIWHR010000601.1 GCA_903912485.1 uncultured beta proteobacterium
CCGACAGCGGCGTCGCGCCCGGCGCGTGCCGCTGCACTTCGGCCGCGGCGGCCGCGAGCTGCGCGATGCGCGCGGGATCGACGGCGAGCGCCGCGGCGCCCGGCGTGCTGCGGCCGAGCGTGATGCGGCACTCGACCTTGCCGCGTTTCAGTTCCGCGGCGATCCGCTCGCGCAGCGCCGACTCGAGGCCGCGCAGCTCGTCGGGAAGGCGCAGCTGCAGGTCGAGGTAACGGTGGTTGACCGACCGCAGCTCGACCGCGAGGGAAACGCCCGGCAATTCCGCGGCGACCGCCGCGAAGCCGGTCATGCTGACGATCATGGATTTTCTGCTGCAGGTGAGTGCACGGCTTCCCGCTTTACATTGTGCGCATGGTTGCCGAGAATGTATGCGTTATCCAACCATGGCGCAAGGTCGCAACGCGCTTGCGGGGGGCGCGCTGCACGGCGCGCCGCCGCGAGCGCGCATCCCCGATGGCCGTCACCAACCAGGCGCTACCCGCGGACTACCGTCTGCTGAACTACCGGATCGACCGGCAGATCAGCCGCGGCGGGTTTTCGATCGTCTACCGCGCGTTCGACGAGACGGCGACGCCGGTCGCGATCAAGGAGTACCTGCCGGCCTCGCTGGTGCTGCGCACCGAGGGGGACATCGTGCGCGCGAGCTCGGCCGAGAACCTCACGTCGTTCCGCTACGGGATGAAGTGCTTCTTCGAGGAAGGCCGCGCGCTGGCCAAGATCAACCACCCCAACGTCGTTCGCGTGCTGAACTTCTTTCGCGCCAACGAGACCGTGTACATGGTGATGCGCTACGAGCGCGGCCGCACGCTGCAGCAGCAGATCCAGTTGCGGCAGGACCAGATGTCCGAGCGCCTCGTCCGCCAGGTCTTCACGCAGCTGCTGAACGGGCTGCGCGAGGTGCACACGCACAAGCTGCTGCACCTCGACATCAAGCCCGCGAACATCTACCTGCGCACCGACGGTTCGCCGGTGCTGCTCGATTTCGGCGCGGCGCGCCAGACGCTCACCTCGACGCGGCCCAAGCTCGCGCCGATGTACACGCCGGGGTTCGCGGCGCCGGAGCAGTATCGCGACCTCGACCGGCTCGGGCCCTGGACCGACGTCTACGGCGTCGGCGCCAGCATGTTCGCCTGCCTCGCGGCGTTCGCGCCGCAGGCAGCCGACGCCCGCGTCGTCGAGGACCACCTGGTGTCGGCGAAGAAGATCTGGTCCGGGCAGTACTCGGACGACATCCTCGAGGTCATCGACTGGTGCCTGCGGCTCGATCCGCTGGAGCGCCCGCAATCGGTGTTCGCGCTGCAGAAGGCCATCCGCGACATCCCGGCCAGGAAGCGCAAGCTCACGTTCCTGGACACGCTCAAGCGCAAGCTGTGGACCGAGATCCGCGCAACGCCGGCATCGCGCCGGAAGGAGCCGGGCTGATGCGATTCACGATCTTCCAGGACAGCCGCAAGGGCTCGCGCAAGGTCAACCAGGACCGCATCGCCTACACCTACGGCCGCGACACGCTGATGCTGATCGTCGCCGACGGAATGGGGGGGCACGCCGGAGGAGAGATCGCGGCGCAGATCTGCGTGCGCCTGTTCATCGAGCGCTTCCAGCGCGAAGCCAAGCCGGTGCTGAAGAACCCTTTCAAGTTCCTGCAGGATTCGATGACCCGCGCGCATCAGGCGCTGGGGTCGTACGCCAACCAGTTCTCGATGCTGGAGACGCCGCGCACGACCTGCGTCGCCTGCGTCGTGCAGGCGGGCCACGCGTACTGGGCGCACGTCGGCGACTCGCGCCTGTACCTGTTCCGGCGCGCGAAGCTGATCGCGGAGACGAAGGACCACTCGAAGGTCCAGTATCTGGTCGATCAGGGCATCATCGACGCCGCCGCCGCCGCGAACCATCCCGAGCGCAACCGGATATTCAGCTGCCTGGGCGGGCTCGTCGATCCGGTGATCGACCTCGGCAAGCGCACGCCTCTCTACGATGGCGACACGATCGTGATGTGCACCGACGGCTTCTGGGGCGTGCTGAGCAAGGACGAGATCGCCTCGTGGCTGGCGTCGACGGCGATCCTGCAGGAGGCGCCCAAGGTGATGCGCGAAGCCGAAAGGCGGGGCGGCGACGAGGGCGACAACGTCTCGGCGGTCGTCGTGCGCTGGGGGCCGGACGGGCTGCCCGCCGACGAGCCGTCGACGACGATCACCGAGACGATGGGGCTGGGCGAGTTCGCGACGCAGATCGAACGCACGATCACGCTCGACAATCGTGCCGGCGCGCAGCGCGACCTGACCGACGACGAAATCGAGCGCGCGATCGCCGAGATCCAGGCCACGATCCAGCGCTACCGGCGCTGACGCCGCGCGCCGCCAAGCCATGCGCCAGCTCATCATCGACACCGAGACCACGGGCCTCTACCCGCAGCAGGGGCACCGCGTCATCGAGCTCGCCGCGATCGAGGTCGTCAACCGGCGCGCGACCGGTCGCAGCATCCACTTTCGCGTCGACCCCGAGCGCGACATCGACGCCGGGGCGACCGAAGTGCACGGGATGACCTGGGACGACCTGAAAGGCCAGCCGAAATTCCGCGACGTCGCCGCCGAGTTCGTCGACTTCGCCGCCGGCGCGCAGTGGGTCATCCACAACGCGCCGTTCGACCTCGCTTTCCTCGATTCCGAATTCCGGCTGGCGCGCCTGCCGCTCTGCGGCGACGTCCACGCCGGCGTCGTCGACACGCTGGCGCTGGCGCGCGAGATGTTCCCGGGCAAGCGCAACAACCTCAACGCGCTGTGCGACCGCTTCGGCATCAGCAACGCGCAGCGGACGCTGCACGGCGCGCTGCTCGACGCGGAGCTGCTGGCCGAGGTGTATCTGGCGATGACGCGCGGACAGGACTCGCTGACGATCGACATCGCCGCGCCGGGGGCGTTCGCCGGCGGCGGCGTCGCGGCCGGCGCGGCGACCGACGGCAGCCGCGCGAAGCTCCGGGTCATCGCCCCCACCGCCGCCGAGCTTGCCGCGCACGCCGACACGCTGGCCGCGCTCGACCGCGAGTCCAAGGGGCGCTGCCTGTGGCTGATGTCCGGCGCCGACGCGCCGCCGCCGGCGGCGACGTGAGCCCGCCGGGCCGTCCCAAGGGCGAACGCCGGAGTGCGCAGCACGAAGGTGGTCCGGTGACTGCGAAGCGCCGTCCCGAACGTGAAGCGGCCGCGCAGGCCGCGGCGTCGCC
>CAIWHR010000602.1 GCA_903912485.1 uncultured beta proteobacterium
GGCGCCGCGCTGCGCGAACAGGCCGACGGTGACGACGCCGACGATGCCGCGGATCTTCGCCTCCATCGCCGCCGGATCGACCAGCGCAAGCCCGTGGACGTCGAGGATGACGTTGCCGTTGTCGGTGGTGAAGCCCATGCGCCAGCCCGGCTGCCCGCCGAGCAGCACCAGCTGCCGCGCGACGTAGCTGCGCGCCATCGGGATCACCTCGACCGGCAGCGGGAATTTGCCGAGCACCGGCACGACCTTCGAGCGGTCGACGATGCAGACGAACCTGCGCGCCACCGCCGCGACGATCTTCTCCCGCGTCAGCGCGCCGCCGCCGCCCTTGATCATCGCGCCGTGCTCGGTCACCTCGTCGGCACCGTCGACGTACACCGGCAGGTCGTCGACGTTGTTGAGTTCGTCGACGTAAATGCCGTGGCTCTTCAGCCTCTCCTCGGTGCGGCGGGAACTCGCGACCGCGCCCCTGATCCGATGCTTGACCCTCGCCAGCTCGTCGATGAAACAGTCGGCGGTCGAACCGGTGCCGACGCCGATGTACGCGTCGTCGACGACGTGGCGGATCGCCGCCCGGGCGACCGCCTGCTTGAGTTCGTCCTGATTCATCGTTCCTCCCGTGCGGCCATCGGGGGTCAGGACTTGCGCCGCGCCGGCGGCAGGTCGGTGCACACGCCTTCGAACGCCTCCGCCGCCAGCCCGACCGATTCGCACAGCGTCGGGTGCGGGTGGATGGTGCGGCCGATGTCGACCGCGTCGGCGCCCATCTCGATCGCCAGCGCGATCTCGCCGATCAGGTCGCCGGCGTGGGTGCCGACGATGCCGCCGCCGACGATGCGGTGCGTCGTCGCGTCGAACAGCAGCTTGGTGTGGCCCTCGTCGCGGCCGTTGGCGATGGCGCGGCCCGACGCGGCCCAGGGGAACAGGCCCTTCTCGACCTTGATCCCCTTGGCTTTCGCGTCGTCCTCGGTCAGGCCGGCCCAGGCGATCTCGGGGTCGGTGTACGCGACCGACGGGATCACCCGCGCGTCGAATTGCCCCTTGCCGCCGGCCGCGGCCTCGGCCGCGACGTGCGCCTCGTGCACCGCCTTGTGCGCGAGCATCGGCTGCCCGACGACGTCGCCGATGGCGAAGATGTGGGGGACGTTGGTGCGCATCTGGCCGTCGACCGGGATGAAGCCGCGGTCGGTGACGGCGATGCCGGCGTTCCCGGCGCCGATCTTCCTGCCGTTGGGCGCGCGCCCGACGCTCATCAGCACCGCGTCGTAAGGCTGCGGCTCCGGCGGCGCGTTCGGTCCCTCGAAGCTCACCCACAGCGCGTCGGGCTTCGCCTCGACGCGCGTCGTCCGCGTCGAGACCATGATCCGGTCGAAGCGGTGCTTGTTGACCTTCTCCCAGGCGCGGACGAGATCGCGGTCGGCGCCCGGCATCAGCCCGTCGAGCATCTCGACCACGTCGAGCCGGGCGCCCAGCGTCGAGTAGACGGTGCCCATCTCGAGGCCGATGATGCCGCCGCCGATGACCAGCATCCGCTTCGGGATCGACGCGAGGTCGAGCGCACCGGTGGAATCGAGCACCCGCGGGTCCTCGGGAATGAACGGCAGGCGCACGACCTGCGAGCCGACGCTGACGATCGCCTGCGCGAACTTCACGACCTTCTTGGCGCCGGTCTTCGCCTGCCCCGTCCCCTCGGTCACCTCGACTTCGACGTGATGCGCGTCGAGAAACTGCCCGACGCCGCGGACGATCTCGACCTTGCGCGCCTTCGCCATCCCGGCCAGCCCGCCGGTCAGCTTGCCGACGACCTTGTCCTTCCAGGCGCGCAGCTTGTCGAGGTCGATCTGCGGTGCGCCGAACGCGACGCCGTGCGCGGCGAGCGCGCGCGCCTCGTCGGTGACCGCGGCGACGTGCAGCAGCGCCTTCGACGGGATGCAGCCGACGTTGAGGCACACGCCGCCCAGCGTCGGGTAGCGTTCGACCAGCACGGTCGAAAGGCCGAGGTCGGCGGCGCGGAACGCGGCGCTGTAGCCGCCGGGGCCCGCGCCCAGCACCAGCAGCTCGCACTCGACGTCGGCCTTGCCGGCCCAGGCGGCGGCGCCGGCGAGCGGCGGCGCTGCGGCCGCGGTTGCCGCGGCA
>CAIWHR010000603.1 GCA_903912485.1 uncultured beta proteobacterium
CGGACGCCGACTTTTTCAGCGCAACCGAAAGTACAACTACGACCCCATGACCTCTTCATCCGTGCAGGCGCACCCGCGCATCGCTTCACCCCCCGCCGCTGAACGCGCACCCGCTCTGATTCCGCATACACTTTTTGCATCCTTGGGAATCATCATATCGCGCCACGAGGTGAACCACAGCCTTGATTTTGAAGACGACGGGGGAGGCCGAGGCCCTTTGCGATTCGGCCGCATGTCGCGTCCCATGCGTGTGCGACTGCGGTCTTGGAGTGCGTGCGGCAAGCGGTATCCCGCGCGACGCCGCTTTTGCGCAGGGACCGGAAAGCGGTGCCGCCCGTTGGTTGTCACCGCACTCCAAGAGGGACACCGGATTCTTAACGCAAGGGCGCGAAGGCGCAAGTGTCACCGCGGCTCGGCGCAGCCTCGCCCTCCATGGCCCAACCCGAACCGTACCGCACAAAAGGGGCGCTCCCCGTAGGACAGGCCACCTCGCCTGACGCCACTCCCCCTTGCGGCTTTGCGCCCTTGCGTTAAACAGAATTCTCCATGGGTGTCCTGAGTGCAGGGTCCGGCGGCTCACGGGGACGTTCGCGCAGAGTTCGCAGTGACCGCCGAGTATTTGGAATCAATCAAAAAACAATACCTCTGCGTCCTTAGCGTCCTCTGCGCGATACGGATTTAAGTCTAATTATTTTTCGTTCGTGGTATTACTTGACGCGGCCGGTGTAGGCGTCGGCGCCGGAGTTGTCGATCGCGGCCTTGAAGAACGTGTCCTCCGCCGCCGTGCGGGCTTTGTCCCAGGGACGCGGACTGCCGCAGAGCTGCACGGCCCAAAGCTTCAGCTGCTTGCGGTGCCAGTTGACCATGCAGTTCGTGCCCCACGCGCCGCCATGTCCGAACCAGGCGTCTTCTGCGTCTTCTTCCGGCGCGGAAAGCCCGAGCGAATAGCCGCCCAAGCCTTTCGGGCGCGACGACTTCGCGAGAATCTCCTTCACGGTTTCTTCCTTGAGGATCCGCACGCCGTTTTCGCCCACGCCGAGGTTCATGAGCATCTTGTAGAACTTGAGCTGGTCGTTCGCGGTCGTCCAGAGCCCCGCGCCCGCCGACGCGAAGACGTGGGCGTCGTTGTAGGGACGCTGCTCCATCTCGTTCTGCAGGCGGTATTTCGCGGGCGCATCCTTCACGCAGTCGTACATCTCCACCTGAGTCTTGAGCTGCTGGTCGGTCGGCCGGAACGAGCTGGACGCCATGCCGAGCGGATCGAGGACGCGCTCCTTGAGGAAGTCCTCCCAGCGCTTGCCGGTCACCTCCTCAACGATGGCCGCGCCGATGTCGATGCCGGTGTTGGAATACTGGACCTTCGTGCCGGGCTCGAAGAGCAGCGGACACGCCGCCGCGATCGCCGCAGTCTGCCGGAGCGGGGCGCCGCCGGACCAGCCGCCGCCCTTGAGGTTGCCCTGCTTCGCGCAAATCTCGAACGGGAACCCGCCGGTGTGGTTCATGGCCATGCGGACGGTAAGCACGTTTTTCGCCAGCACGAGTTTCTTCACGCCGTTCGTTTTGGATTCGAGGATCCAGAGCTCCTTGAATTCCGGCAAAACTTTCGAAACGGGATCGTCGAGCGAGATCTTGCCTTCCTCAACGAGGATGGCGACCG
>CAIWHR010000604.1 GCA_903912485.1 uncultured beta proteobacterium
CCGCTCGCCGATGATCACGACGATCTTCTTGTCCTTGATCGCCGCCCGGCAGGGCGTCGACAGCTGCTGCGCGATCCGGTCCTGCCGCGCCGCTTCGGCGTCGGCCTCCTCGGTGTCGGGCTGCGAGAACCTGAAGTTCTGCGCCGGGGCCGGCGCCGCCGCCAGCACGCCGAGCGCGGCACAGGCGGCAATCGCAGATCGCATTCGAATGACGGTCATGACCGATGTGCCAAGCGCAATGAACATTGCCGGAGGCGCCAAGGTTAGACCAAAGGCCCGCGAAAATCCATATCCACGGCGGGGTCGACGCCGGCCGGCAGCCACGATGGCGCGGTCATGGCGCGCGGTACTCGCCGCGCCCCCCCGGGCGGAAGACGTCGTGCCACAGTTGCACCCCGAGCACCCCGGACAGCAGCTGTCCGAGGTTCTCGGCTCCCGATCGGTGCCGCTGCCGCAGCGCGCGCACGCCGGCGGCGTCGAAGCAGCCGGTCGCGCGCAGCGCCGCGTCGGAGAGCATCGCCTCGGCGAAAGGCGGCAGCTCGCCGCGCAGCCAGACGTCGGTCGGCAGCTGCATCGGCCATTTGCGGCGCCGGCGGATGGCCTCGGGCAGGACTCCCGCCATCGCCCGCCGCAGGAGGCTCTTCTCGCGCAGCCATTTCATCTTGATGCGCGGCGGTATCCGCGCGCAGAGCTCGACCAGTTCGTGGTCCAGAAACGGCACGCGGGCCTCGACCGAATGCGCCATCGACGCGCGGTCCAGCGACAGCACGACGGTGTCCGCCAGCCGGTTCTTGAGGTCCAGGTACTGCATCTGCGCGAACGGGTGCCAGGTGGCGAAATCCGCCGGCGGCCGCGGCGCGTCGTCGGGCTCGCCCTGCCGGCGCAACGCCTGGAGCACGTCGGGGGCGAGTATGGCGGCGCCCCGGTCCTGGCCGCGCAGGTGCGTGATGCTGCGCGCATAGCGCTCGAAGTTCATCTCGCGCGGCCCGGCAAGCGCGCCGGCCGCGCCGGGCCAGCGCCGCCTGAACATCGGCAGCTCGGCCAGCCGGCGCCGCGCCGACAGCGGCAGCCCGAAGACCGGGGCGAGCAGGCGCAGCGTCCGGTACCACGAGTACCCGCCGAGGATTTCGTCGGCCCCCTCGCCGGTCAGCACCACCTTCACCTCACGGGCAGTGGCCTCGGCCAGCATCATCTGACCGATGCCCAGCCCGCTGGTCAGCGAATCCTCGCCGTGCCAGATCGCGCGCGGCAGCCGCTCGAGGTCCGCGCGACCGCAGGCGATGCGGTGCCCCGCCAGCCGGTACTCGGGGTAGTCGTCGAGCGCCCTGTGCCGCCGCAGTTCGTCGAAGGCCGCGACGTCGAAGCGCAGCGTGAACGACGGCACCGGCCCCGGAAGCATCCGCGACATCAGCGCCGTCACCGCGCTGGAATCGATGCCAGCGGATAGCCACGAGCCCACCGGCACGTCGCTGCGCAGGTGCAGGCGCACGCTTTCGGCGAGTTTGTCGCGCAGCGCTTCGGCCCAGTCGCCTTCGGGCGTGCGCTCGTCGTAGTCGTGCCGGGACGGAAACACGGCGTCCCAGTACTGCCGGATGTCCGCCCTGCCGTCGCTCCACACCAGGTAATGACCGGCAAGCAGCCGGCGAATGCCGAAGGCAAACGTGCGCGAGCCGACGACGCGCCCGTAGGAGAAGAGCTGGCCCAGTGCCTGCAGGTCGGGCTGCGGCAGGACGGCGCCGGACGCGAACAGCGCCTTCTGCTCCGACCCGAAGACGAGGCCCTCGGGCGTGATCGCGTAGTGCAGCGGCTTGATGCCCAGCCGGTCGCGCGCGAGCAGCAGCCGCCGCCGGCGCGCGTCCCACAGCGCAAGGCCGAACATGCCGCGCAGCAGCGACAGGAAGCCGATCCCGTGCTCCTCGTAGAGATGGACGATCACTTCGACGTCGGACGCGGTCCGGAACCGGTGGCCGCAGGCCGCCAGCTGCTGCCGCAGTTCGACGTGGTTGTAGATCTCGCCGTTGCAGACGACGACGATGGAGCCGTCCTCGCTGGCGATCGGCTGGTCGCCGGTCGCAGCATCGATGATCGCCAGGCGGCGCATGCCGAGGCCGATGCCCGGCGCGAAGTGGAAGCCGTCGCTGTCGGGGCCGCGGTGGCGCAGGATCGCGGCCATTCGCGCGAGCATCTGCGGTGCCACCGGCCGCGACGGTTCGGCATACGCGACGCCGCAGATTCCGCACATGCCGGCCGCTTCCCTAGGCCGTGCCGGGCAGCGCGAGCAGCGCCCGCGGCCCCGCGTCGCGCAGGCACGCGTGATCGACGAGCTGCGTCGCCACGGGAACGCACAGGTCGTCGGCCCGGTTCGCGCTGCCCACGAGGCAGAGCCGGGCCAGCCCGGGCACCCACAGCCGGTCGCGGGCCTGCCGCAGGTCGGCGGTCGTCCACGGCGTCTCGCGGTCGACGAAACCGACCCCCGACAGCGCTTCGCCGTCGCGAAAGACCAGCGGCGTGCCGGCGAGGAACTCGGCCGCGGCGCCGTCCAGGCGATTCCAGTGCACCAGCCACGAATGCGGAACGTCGGTCCTGCCGTAGAGCGCGGCGCCCCACTTGGCCTTGTACCGGAGCAGGCCGTCGGCAAGCGAGGGCCGGACGCCGCGCATGTCGACCGCCGCGCAGCCGCAGCGCTGCGCGTATTCGATGATGTGGACGTACAGCGCCGCGACGGCGCCCCGCTGGCGCCACGCCTCGTCGCCATCGACCACGCCGACGGCGACGAGGCCCAGCGCATCGCCGTCGTGCTCGAACAGGTAACCGGCGACGGGCTGCCCGTTGCTGCGCACCCACAGGATGCCGCCGCTGCGAAACGATCGCCGCAGGCTATGGAAGCTCTTGATGTACGCGTCCTCTCCGTGGCGCGCCCGCGTGTACGGGACGAACATTCGATGGTAGAACGCATCGAAGTCGGCGGCCCGATGCGAGACGTCGTGCGTCAGGCCGCCGCGCCGCGTGCGCCGCAGGTCCGCCGCGACGCGGCCGCTCGTCCCGGCGAGTGCGGCCAGGTCGACCGGCAGCGGCAGCTGCGCGCCGACCCATTGCGGAACGCGCAGATAGTCGTCATCGAACAGCCGCCGCACCGAGCGGTTGTCGACGTGGGCGACGGTGACGTCGACGTCCGCGCGCCACCGGCGCAGGTGCCCGGGCAA
The DNA here is from genome assembly GCA_903912485.1 of uncultured beta proteobacterium. Classification (GTDB taxonomy): domain Bacteria; phylum Pseudomonadota; class Gammaproteobacteria; order Burkholderiales; family Casimicrobiaceae; genus CAIWHR01. The sequence continues at coordinate 3,204 of CAIWHR010000604.1, forward strand.
CTGCCAGAGCGCGACGTGGCCGATCGCATCGCGCTGCGGCGTGCCGGCGAAGAATCGGTCGGAAAGATACCCGGTCCAGCGCCCGGCGCCGGCGACGAGCATGCTCGCCTTGCGCCCCGACGCGCGCGTCACGCCGTGCAGCCGGGCCACCGGGACGCGCCAGTCGTGCAGCGGCAATACGTAAGCCCAGGCGCGCCGGAGGCGAGCTTCGAAGCCGGCCGGCGCCTGCGCGAGCAGCCGGCCGGCGAGGTCCGCCCCCCGGCGCGGCACCGCATCCGCAGCCGTCAGCGGCGCAGGATCTTCTGCCATGGACCGATCCTGAGCCTCACGATCGTCCCCGCCGGTCGAAAGCCGGCCCGGGTGTGCATCGCCACCGCCGGCGCGTTCTCGGGGACGGTCGCGCGAATCGCCCGGCGACGGCCCGCCTGCGCGAGGTGCCGCAACTGCTGCATGCACAGCGCCAGCGCGATGCCGTGACCCCGGTACGCCGGCAGCGTAAAGGCGTCGAACAGGTAGGCGTCGCCCGGCGTCAGGTCGACCCCGCAGCCGAGGTAGTCCGTCCACGCATTGCGCATCGCCACCCAGCACGCCGACACGATGCGGTCGCCGTCGCGCGCGACAAAGCACAGGTGCCCGGCGTCCCAACGATCCACGATGCCATGGCCGGCCGCGTGCGGCCGAAACGCGGCGTAGGCGTCGGCGGCGCTGCGCGGCAGCACGTCGAAGGCCACCGGCAGCCGCGGGGTGTGGTCGGGGATCGGCTGCGCCAGCGACCGCTCCAGCAGCAACAGCCGGCGGTAGCCGAGTTCGCTGGCCAGCTTGAGCGAGAAACTCCGCAGCCCCTCGTCGCGCAGCACCGACCACGCCCTTCCCAGCGCCCGATCCGACCGGAATCCGGGAGACGGGCCGCTCATCGCTTGCGGGCGTGGACGCCGATGAAATACCCGGTCAGGAACCGCGTGGGCAATCGCGCGAGGACCTCCCAGCGCTGCAGCCGGGCGAGAAAGCGCGCGGCGGCCGCGGGACTGCCGCGCCTCTGCAGCCGCCGCGCCGACGCGATCGCGAACACCCGCGGACAGTGCAGCACCGCGGTGGTCTCCAGCACTTCGAAACCGGCTTCGTGCAGCACGCGCCGCAGGCCGCGCGGACCCAGCGCGGCGCCGACCGGGTAAGGCACCAGCCCCGCGCGGTGCAGCAGCGAGAACGGCAGCGCATTGCGCAGGGCCACCGCCGGATTGGCGCGATTGTCGAGCGTCAGCAGGAGCCGCCCGCCGCGACCCAGAACCCGATGCAGTACCCGCACCGCGACCAGAATGTCGTCGCGCGCGTCGAAATGGTCGAGCGTCGACGTCGACACCACCGCGTCGAACGCGCCGGCGGCAAAAGGCAGGCGGCGCACGTCGGCGAGCACGGCCAGCAGGCCGGGTCGACGCACGGCGGCCGCTTCGAGCACCGACGGCAGAAAGTCGATCCCGGCGATGGCGTCGGCATGCGCGGCGAGCAGCGAGTACAGCCCCGGCCCGGTCGCCTCGTCCCAGAGGTCGGTCTTCAGCAGCCGCGCCCAGCGTGTGGCGGGCAGCCAGCGCGCCAGCAGCGCCGTGTTCACGGCATCGGCGTGGGCGCGCCACAGCACCTCGGCCCGCGCTTCGAGCAGCGGCGCCACTGCGCTCGCCCAACGGTCGCGCTCGGAAGCCAACGGCGTTTCGCTTGTCGGATCCAAGGATGTCTGGCGCGTGGCGCGTGGATGGCGGTGGCAGGGCGGTGGTCGACCTGCTCGCGCAGCCGGCACCGATCGGCGTAGGCTATCACGAGATCATGAGATGGCCGGGCGCTTCGCCCGTCTCAGAGCGCGGCGGCGACCGGCTTTCCCGGACGCCACCGGGCGTTCACTGCGGCGGCAACGCCTTGGCAAGCGCGAGCACGTCCCGGAATGCCGCATCGTCGCCTGCCCGCGCCCACTCGAACAGCACGGTCTCGGCGCCCACGATGGTGCAGCCCGCACCGCGCATGCGCTCCAGCGCGAACCGGCGATCGTCCCCGCGCGCGCCGCGCGAGCCCACCGCGTCGCCCACGACGAACACTTCGTAGCCTCCCGCGGCCAGCCCCAGCGCCGTCTGCAGAACGCAGACGTGCGCCTCCATGCCGGCGATCACCAGTTGCCGCCGGTCCTGCGCGCGGACCAGCGACTCGAACTCCGGGTGATCCGCAGCGCCGAAGCGCGTCTTGGCGAAAATTTCGCCGGCGCCGAAGCGCTCGCGCAGCGGCCGGACCAGCGGGCCGATGCCCGCGGCGCAGTGTTCGGTGGCAAGGCACGGCGCGCCGACGCGGCGCGCCCCCGCCAGCAGCGCCTCGCTGCGGGCGATCACCGCGGCGTGGCCCGCCACGTGCGGCGCCAGTCGCTCCTGGATGTCGACGATCAGCAGCAGGCTGCGGCTGCGGTCGAGGCGGGCGGCGCCCGGACGGACCGCGTCGCCGGCCGCGGACGGCTGCGTCACCGCTCGCTCGCCGGTTGCCGGGACGGCCCCGCCGCTCGCCGCCATGGACGGCAGCCGCGCTAGCGGACGACCAGCGTCGGCACCACCATCTGCCGCAGAATCGTGCGCGAGTCGGCGCTGTGGCTCGGCCGCGGGAAGCCGGCGTGCCGATGCGCACCGATCACCAGCATGTCGGCGTCGAGGTCGGTGATGCGGTTGAGGACGAAGTCCATCATGTGCTCGTCGTCGGCCAGCAGCACCTCGGTCTTGGCCGTGATCCCGTGGCAGGCGAGATGGCGCGCGACCTCGGCGCACGACTTCTCGGCTTCCTCGTACGGCGAATCCAGCGACACGACGATCGCCTCGGTGCAGTCCGCGATCAGCGGCAACGCATCGTTGAGCGCGTGCGCCGACTCGCGCGACTGGTCCCAGGCGATCAGCGGGTGCCGACCCATGTGCTTGAAGTCGCCGGCGTAGGGCACGACCAGGACCGGCCGCCCGGAATGGATGACGAGCTCCTCGGCCAGCTCGGGCGCAACCAGGATGCCTGCGGTCTCGTCGTGCTGACCCACCACCACCAGGTCGGCATAGCGGGCCGCCTCGGTGACGAGGCGAATCAGTTCGCTGTCGCTGCCGCGGTTGATGTCGCGCCATTCGGCGTCGCGCAGGCCCGACGTCGCCGCTTCGAAGGCTTCCTTGCTTGCCGCCGCCGCCGCGACGTATTCGGGACTCGGCCAGACGGCGACGACGCCGACCTGCTCCGGCAGTGCCCGCTGCGCGAAAATACCCACCAGCCTTGCATCGTGCTTGCGTGCGAGACCGACCGCGATTTCCAGCCGCGCCCCGGTGCGCTCGCCCGGATCCAGATGCACCAACAAGTCCTTCAACGCCATGACGTTTCGCTCCTGCGATGGTGTTCGAAGCGCACCCGAAGGTCCGCCCTGATTCGACCGTTCGATTCTAAGGCACAAGCCGGCGCTTGGGTTCGCTCGCGCAGCGCCAACCTTGATGCAAAGCATCGACGCGGCATATTCCCTGGCGCCGGAGGGCCGGGCGTCAGCCCCGCATCTCGCGCATCCTGCGCCACAGCGTCGACCGGCTGATCCCCAGCGACCTCGCCGCCGCCGCCATCCTTCCCCCGGACGCGGCCAACGCCCGGCCGATCCGCTCCGCCTCGTCGGGCATCCCGGTGAACGCGGGAACGGCGGGCGCGTCGTCGAGCAGCTGCCGGACGAGCCGCGCCGACACCATTCCCGCCTGCCGCGTCGCGGCCACGCGCGCCATCGCGTTCTGCAATTCGCGCACGTTGCCCGGCCACGCGTGCTGCTCGAGTTCGCGCAGCGCCGCGGGGGCCAGCGTGGGGCCCGGAAAGCCCCCGCCCGCCCGCAGCAGGAAGGCCTCCGCCAGCGGCGCGATGTCCTCGCGGCGCTGGCGCAGCGCAGGCAGCAGCAGCTGTAGCACGTTCAGCCGATAGTAGAGATCGTCGCGGAATGCCCCTGCGCCGACCAGCTTGCGCAGGTTCTTGTTGGTCGCCGCGACCACCCGGACGTCCACCGGAATCACCTGGTCGCTGCCCAGACGCATGACCTTCTTCTCCTGCAGCACCCTTAGCAGCTTGCCCTGCGTCGGCGGCTCCATCTCGGCGATCTCGTCGAGAAAGATGCTGCCGCCGTGCGCCAGTTCGAACAGGCCGACCTTGCCCTTCTGGCTGGCACCGGTGAACGCCCCCTGCACGTAGCCGAAGAGTTCGCTCTCCAGCAGATGGCCCGGAAGCGCCGCGCAGTTGACCGCGACGAAGGGGCCTTCGCGGCACGCGCTGGCGTTGTGGATGCTCTGCGCGAAGAGCTCCTTCCCGGTGCCGGTCTCCCCCTGGATCAGCACCGTCGCCTGCGTCAGCGCGAAGTCGGCAGCCGACGCGATCGCCTTGCGCAGCGCCGGGCTGGCGCCGAGGATGTCGACGAAGCGCGCGGTGGCGACGTGGCCGTCGGCCAGGATGCGCTTGCGCACCGTCGCTTCCATCCGCTGGATCCGGCGCACGTCGTGGAACGTCGCCACGGCGCCGACGGCGTGGCCGCCGACGGTGATGGGAATGGTGTCGCACATGATGTCCTGATCGAACAGGCGCTCGATGCGGCCCTCCTCCCTGACCCCGGTCGCGATCACCTTCTCCAGGCCCAGGCGCGGCCAGATCCCGGCGATGGGGCGGCCGATCGCGTCGTCGTCGCCGACCCGCAGCATCCGCGCGGCCCGCGGGTTGATCATGGTCACGAGCCCCTGGCGGTCGACGGCCACGATGCCGTTGTCGGTGGAGGTGAGGACGGCGTGCAGCAGCTCGCCCTTGGCTTTCTCGACGGCGCGCGCGTGCTCGATGCGCCTCGCCTCGTCGACCGCCGCGACGATGCTCTGCGGGACCGTCTCCACCGGCTGGCAGGCGACGCCCAGCCGCGAGGCGACCTGCACCGTGAAGTAGCCGCCGACGACGATATCGGCACCCTCGTCCCGGGCCCGCGTCACCGCGGGCGCGATGTCCTCTTCGCGCGCCAGCTCGTGCACGGCGACTTCGACGCCCAGCATGCGGCCCACCTCGACCGCGCCCGAGGACATCGGCGGAAAGGCGACCACCGCGATGCGCCGCGCCCGCGTGCGCGCCTTGTGGATGGCGGTGAGGATGTCCAGCGCGGACGTCGACATGTCGACGACCGAAAGGTCCGGCAGCGCCGCCGCCACCAGCCGGGCCGTGGCGCCGCGGGAGATCACCACTTCGACGCCGTCGGCCATCAGCCGCCGGGCCACACCCACCGCTTCGCCCATCAGGCCCTTGGCCAGCCGGATGTCGCGGTGCCGCGGCTCGAGGATCGTCCTGGTCAGTTCGAGCATGTCCTCGTCGAGGGCGAGAAACGCGATGCCGGCCATCTTCGGCTTCCGGTTTGCGACACAATGAAACGATTCGAAACCGATTGAAACATGATTGTGGCAACGCGCGATTGCGCTGAATCAAGGCATTGAATCGACGGCACTTTATTTCTGGCCCGGAACCTGCTCACCGCAGGGGGAGGGTCGATGGGCGCAATCGGCGCGCCCGTTCGTCCGCAGCCGTCCGAAACGCCAAGGAGCGATCGATGAAAGTGAACTGGAAAGCCGTATCCCCGCTGGTTCTCGGGGCAATCATCCTGCTGTGTCCGATGCCCGCGGGCCTCAGTCCCCAGGCCTGGCACTTCTTCGCGCTGTTCGTGACGGTGATCTCGGCGCTGATCCTCGAGCCGATCCCGGCCGCCGCCATCGGCCTCATCGGCGTCACCTTCGCCGCCGGACTGATGATGGTGCCGGCCAAGCCGGGCGATCCGGCGAGCACGGCCGACGGCCTGCGCTTCGCGCTGTCGGGCTTTTCCAACGGCACCGTCTGGCTGATCTTCACCGCGTACATGTTTTCGCTCGGCTACGAAAAGACGGGGCTCGGCAAGCGGATCTCGCTGCTGCTGATCAAGGCGCTCGGCAAGAAGACGCTGGGACTCGGCTACGCGGTGGCGCTGGCCGACCTCGCCGTCGCCCCCTTCACGCCGTCGAATACGGCGCGCAGCGGCGGGATCATCTTCCCGATCATCAAGAACATTCCGCCGCTGTACGGCAGCACGCCCGAAGAAGGCCCGCGCAAGATCGGCGCCTACGTGATGTGGACCGCGATGGCCACCACCTGCGTGACCAGCAGCATGTTCCTCACCGGCCTTGCGCCCAACCTGCTGGCGCTCGAGATCCTGCAGAAGACCTCGAAGATCTCCGTCTCGTGGACCGAGTGGTTCATGGCCATGGCGCCGGCCTGCATCATCCTCTTCCTGCTGGTTCCCTGGCTCGTCTACGTCCTCTACCCGCCGACCGTCAAGGAAAGCGCCGACGCGCCCAAGTGGGCCGGCGAGGAACTGGTGCGGATGGGTTCCATCAGCCGCAAGGAACTGACAATGGGCGGGCTCGCCATCCTCGCGCTGCTGCTCTGGATCTTCGGCGGCAAGCAGTTCGACGCCACCACCGTCGCGCTGATCGGGCTGTGCCTGATGGTCATCACCAACGTCATCACCTGGGAGGACGTGATCACCCAGAAGAATGCGTGGAACGTGCTGGTCTGGTTCGCCACGCTGGTCGCGATGGCCGACGGCCTGGCCAAGGTGGGCTTCCTCACGTGGTTCGCGAAGTTCGCGGCGGCGTCGATGTCCGGCTTCTCCATCGGCGCACTGATCATCGGCTTCGTCCTGCTGTTCTTCTTCGTCCACTACATGTTCGCGAGCCTGACCGCGCACACGACGGCGCTGCTGCCGGTGGTGCTCGCGACCGCCGCGACGGTGCCCGACATGCCGATGAAGACGCTGGCGCTGCTGCTGTGCGGCACGCTCGGCCTGATGGGCATCCTCACCCCTTACGCCACCGGGCCCAGCCCGATCTACTACGGCTGCGGCTACATCAGCCGCAAGGAGTACTGGATCCTGGGCACCGTCTTCGGTCTCATCTTCATCGGCGTGTATCTGGCCGTCGGCTACCCCTACCTGATGGCCGCCAGGCCCTGAGCCGGACAGCGGGCCGTGAGCACCGTGGCGGCAGACTGCGCCGCGCCGGTTTGGCCGGTCCCGGCGCCGGCGGCGCCGCTCGACAGGCAGCAGGCGGCGAAGGCGCTGTCCGACCTCGTGGCGCGGTTCATCGGCTACGTCGGCAGGCGCCTGCCGCAGGACGTCCTCGACCGGCTCGCCGAACTGCGTGCGCGCGACGAGGCGCCTCCGGCCGGCGGCGCCGGCGAGGCGATGTTCGAGACCCTCGACGCCGCGGACCGGCCGGACCGGCTCTGCTGCCAGGACAGCGGCGCGCTCCGGGTTTTCGTGCGCGCCGGCGCGGGCTTCCCGCTGCGGGGGGAACTCGAGGGGATCCTCGGTGCCGTCGTGCGCGAGGCCCGGCGCGAGGCAGCGCCGCCGCGGCACGACGCGGTGGAGGCCGCCGGTCCCGATCCCGTCTGGATCGAATGGGAGTTCGTTCCCGACGACGATCGCTGCACGATCGACGTCTGCATGGCCGGTGGCGAGTGCAGCGTGCCCGCGTCGGCCAGGATTCTGGCGTCCGCGGCGGGCGACGAGGGCGTGGCGCAGTTCGTGCTCGACGGCGTCGCGTCCTGCGGCATGAACGCCTGTCCGCCGTTGCAGGTCGGCGTCGGCCTCTCCTCTTCGGCCGAGAGCGCTGCGCTGCTGTCCCGGCGCGCGCTGCTGCGCCCGATCGGTTCGCACCATCCGGATCCGCGCATGGCGAAGCTGGAGATGCTCCTGGAGCAGCGACTGGGCAACGTCGGCGCCGGGCCGCAGCGCGCCGCGCGTGGGCCCTCGGTCATGGCCGTGCGCGTCGAGTCGTCGGCGCGCCAAGCCCCCGCCCACGGCGTCGGCGTCTCGGTCGGCTGCTGGGCGCACCGGCGCGGGACGCTGCGCATCGGGCCCGACCTGTCGTACGATCTCCCGTCACACCCCGGCATCGTGCTGTGAAGCGCGGCTCCGGCCCGATTCACGGCCGGTCTCGCCGACGACATTCACTCGAACGAGAACACCTTCTTCCAGTCGTCCTTCATGCTGACGACGACCCAGCCCTGACGCTTCGCCTGGTCGTACAGCGCCTGCGTGAAAGTCCCGACGCTGCTCGCCGGCAGTCCCGCCGCAGGGCCGTAAGCGTACTCGCGTCTCGCGTCGTCGTGAAGCACCAGCACCGCGAGGCGCGCGCCGCCGCCGGCGCTGGTGTACTCGAGCATCTGCCGGTCGCCGATCGAGTTGCCGAACGCGGCCGCCGGCCGTCGGCCGATCGTCAGGTGGATACCCTCCGGCTTGCCGGCGTCGTTGTCGTTGAGCAGCAGCTTCGGCGCCTTGGTCAGGTACGGCCGGCCGTCCTTGCCGTAGCCGTAGCTCGTGCCGGAGGCGGTGCCGACCACCTGTTCGGGCGGGATGCCGTAGACCGCCTCGGCGTAGACGCGCACGAAATCCTGCCCGCCGCCGGTGACGATGTAGGTCTTGAATCCGTTCGCGCGAAGGTAGTCCAGCACTTCCCGCATCGGCAGGTAGGTCAGTTCGGTATACGGTCGGTTCCAGCGCGCATCGCGCGCCGTCGCGATCCACGCCTTCGCATCGGCGTTGAAGCTGTCGACCGTGATTCCGGTCAGCGTCGCCCCGAGCACCTTCAGCAGTTCGCTCTCGGGCAGCCTGGCGATCGCCGCGCGGTCGCCCGACAGCACCGTCCTGAACGGCTCGACCTTCGCCAAGTCCGGCCTCGCCTTCACCAGTGCCGGCAGGCGCTCGAGGCAGTACGTCACCTGCGCGTAGGTCGGCTGCTCGACCCACAGCGTGCCGTC
>CAIWHR010000605.1 GCA_903912485.1 uncultured beta proteobacterium
CGGACGAGGCGATCGAGCTCGATCGCATCGACGTTGCCCGCGGCGATCCAGAACTCCATCTCGGGCACCGCTTTCTCGAGCGTCGCGAGACGGAAGGACGTGGCGCCCTGCAGCGGGACGGCCGGCAGGGCGAAGTCCGTCGTCAGGAAGTCCCTGGCCCAGCTCGTCATCGGCTCGATCCAGGCATTCCAGCCGCGCCGGGCGCAGCGCCGCGCGATCGTGTCGCGCAGGGCGTCCGGCTGCGAGGCGACCGCGGCGAAGCCTGTGTCGGCGGCCCATTCGAGCAGGTCGTGCAGGAACGTGCCGACTTCGGCGCCCCGCGGGAATGCATGCATCGAGTCGCGCTGGGGTACGGCGGACCGGTTGCTGAGCGCGGACGTGTCGTCGCTGCCGGATCGCCCGAGCGCGCTCTCGCGGAACGTGTCCTCGCGCGCGGTGTCGGGGACGTGAAGCGACTCAATGGCACGGTCCGCGCCGGCTGCGGCGGCAGGGACCTCCGCTGCGGTCGGCACGGTCTTCAGCGCGGAGTAGCTCGCGATCCACCAGTTCTCGCGCGCGGCGCGGACCGGCGTCCGTGCGCTGCCGCGAGCGGCGGCACGATTCTCGCTGACGAACCGGGCGTCGCTCGCATTGGGTGCCTGCGCGGCCTGGATGGACGGGCAAAGCGTCGCCAGCTGCTGCAGCTGCGTGCCGAGATCCTCCGCCGTGACCGCGGCGCCGCCGTTCAGCAGGTACCCGAACGCGCTACTGCCGAAGTCCTCCGTCGCCGCGAGCCCGACCCACGTCGCGTGGCGGGCGCGCGTCAGGGCGACGTAGAGCTTGCGCAGGTCCTCGCCGAGGCGTTCGTGGTCTGCCTTCGCGAGTGCCTGCCCATAGCCGGACAGCAGCACCTGCAAGCGGCCGGACTCGTCGTGCTGCTTGATCGGGCAATCGTTCGCTTTCACGGCACGTAGCGTCCAGGCGAAGGGCAGGAACACGAGCGGATACTCGAGACCCTTGGACTTGAAGATCGTGACGACCTGGACGAGGTCGGCGTCGCTTTCCAGTCGTATCAACCGCGCATCCTCGCTGCCACCCGGTTGGCCGATCGACGCGCGCTGCTCGGCGAGGTGCCGGATCAGCGCGTGCTCGCCGTCGAGGACGGCGGCCGCCTGTTGCAGAAGTTCGGCGAGGTGGAGGAGGTCGGTCAGCACACGCTCGCCGCCGCCGAGCGCGGCCTCCGGCGCGAGCAGTCGGCCGGGGACGCCGAAATCCTGCAGCAGGCGCCGCAGCATGGGCAGCACGCCCTGCCGGCGCCACACATCGCGGTAGCGGCGGAACTGCAGCACGTGCTCCTCCCACAGCAGCTCGTCGCGGTTGAGGCGCTCGATATCATTCCAGTCGAGGCCCAGCGTTGCCGTCGCGAGCGCGGCCCGCAGCCGGCGGGCATCGTCCGGTTCGGCACAGGCCTCGAGCCAGAGCTGAATTTCGCCGGCCTGCGCGCTGTCGTAGACCGAATCGCGGTCGGACAGGTAGACGCTGCGCACGCCGCGCGCGGCGAGCGCCTTGCGGATCGCGGCGGCCTCGGTCCGGTTGTTTACCAGCACCGCCATGTCGCGCGGGCGCAGCGGTTGCGTGACCCCGGCGCCGTCCTCGGCGAAGCCGGCCTTCCCGGCCTGCCCGAGATTGAGTAGCCGCACCATCTCTGTGGCGCACGCGGCGCCCATCAGCGCGAGTTGATCTTTCTTGTTCGCGGACGCGTCCTTGTCGTCCCCGGGCAGCCACCAGGCGGTGAGCGCCGGTGGCATTGCCTTGCCAGCGACGAAGCTCTCCTTGCGCCCCTCGGCTACGGCCTCGACGAATGGAACCGGATTGCCGGCGTCCGTGCGGAACAGGAACGCTCCTTTGCCGGCATCGCGGGTCTCGGCGTCGGCGAAGACCGCATTGACCGCCTTCACCATCGCCTTTGTCGAGCGGAAGTTGCGGGCGAGCGTGTGCAGGCGGTCCGCACAGTCGCGCCGCGCCTTGAGGTATGTGTAGATGTCCGCGCCGCGGAATGCGTAGATCGCCTGCTTGGGGTCGCCGATCAGCGCTAGCGCGACGTCGGTGCGATTGGCCCCGACATCGTAGACGGCATCGAAGATCCGGTATTGCACGGGGTCGGTGTCCTGGAACTCGTCGATCAGCGCGGCGGGGAATTTTTCCCGAATGCGCTGTGCGAGCCGTGGGCCGTTGTCGCCCTGCAACACGGCGTCGAGGCGAGTCAACAGTTCGTCGAAGCCCATCTCTGAGCGGCGCTCCTGCTCGGCTGCGAAGCGCTTTGCGATCTCGCGCGTGGCGTGGCTCTTCAGCGCGTCGACGGGAACGATCAGCTTGGCGAGTTCCGCACGGAGATCGGCGAGTGCAACAAAGGCAGGGTGGTCGAGCGGCTTACCCTTCTTCCAGATGGTCGCCATGCCGTCGCGCGAGAGCCGTTCGTAGGCCGTGTCGGTGATGGCGGGCGCCAGCAGCGTCGGGTCGTCGTGCCAAGCCTTCAGCGCCGACAGCCAGCCGGTGTAGTAGTTCTGCCGGAGCTTCGACCCGTCGAAGGCCTTGGCACCCCGCGCTGCGTCCAACTTCTGCTGCAGGTCATCGGCCCATTTGCCCCAGGGCTTCTTCAGTCGCTGCAGCGTTTCGGCACGCTCGTCGATCACCGCGCGCAGCACCTCGATGGGCGGGCCGGCGTGCGGCAATTGTTCCGCGTAGTCGAGCAGGTCCTTGATGCCTTTCTGCAGGCCCGCGGGGCCGTTCCAAAGGGTGGCGATCTCGGCCGCCTCGTCCGGACCGAGCGGCACGATGTAGTTGCGCCAGTAGTCGCGCACGACCTCGGCCAAGAGCTCGCTCTGATCCGCCTCGAGCTTCTGGGTGAATAGGCTGCCGCTGTCGAACGCGTGCTCGCGCAGCATCCGGTTGCACCAGCTGTGGATCGTCGACACCGCCGCTTCGTCCATCGACTCGGCCGCGAGCTGCAGGCGGTACACGCAGGCCGGCCATTCGCCGGGCGGGTACGAGCGCCGCAGGTCGGCGAGAAAGCGGTCGCCGGGTTCGGGCGCGGCCTCGCCCAGCTGGAAGTAGTCGGCGGCGACGGCGAGGCGGGCGCGAATGCGATCGCGCAGCTCCTTGGTGGCAGCTTCGGTGTAGGTCACCACCAGAATTTCGGGCGGCGTAAGCGGGCGGACGAACCGATGCTCGTCGGCGCCGTGACCCAGCACCAGCCGCACGTACAACGCGGCGATCGTCCAGGTCTTGCCGGTACCAGCGGAGGCCTCGATAAGCCGGCTGCCCTTGAATGGGAAGGTCAGCGGATCGAGCCCTGCCTGCGGCGCAGTCCGGGTTACCACCTTGGCGGAGAGATTGGCCTTGCTCATTCCGGGGCTCCCTTGCCAGATTTCTTCTCGTCCTTTACGGGGATGGCGTCCTGCAACGGGCGCAACAGCCGCTCCGTGAGGTCGCGAAACTCGCTATTGGCCCATAGCGCGTCGAAGCTGGGCCAGGCCCGGCTCAGGTACGCGCTGTCCGCGCATTCGCCGTTGTATTTGAAGTCGGGCTCGTAGGTCTTGCGCGCAGCCTCGTAGGCCTTGTCCTGGTCGACTGCGGGATTGTGGAACGCGCGCAACCACGCGAAGGCCGATTTCACCGCCAGCGGCAACGGCCGGCACATGCCATCGTGCCAGGCTTCGATGATTTCCCGCAGGCGCTCGAGGGCTTCGGCGGGATCACGGGGACGGAGTTCGATCATGCCCTTCTTGCTGACGACGATCGTCGTGATCCGGCCCACGGCGACGTGCAGCGCGAGATGGCGCACCCAGTGCCGAATCATCTTGTCGCCCCGGTACCTTTTCTTGTCATCGACGAGCGCCGAGGCTTCAAGCGCGACGTAGCCGAAGCGAATGCCCTTGCCCTCGGCCTCTGCGCCGCCAGGCTCCGCGGCGCTGCGGCGAACGCCGGAGATCCAGTCCGCGACCTCGATCCGCTCGCCACCGACCGTGTGCTCGAAGCGCAACTCCACCTCGTGTTCGAGGACGTCGGGCCAACGCTCGACCGCCTTCGCGTGGTTCTCGAAGAGCTCGTCCATCGGCGTGACCAGCTCATCGGCGAGGCGCTGGCCGAAGGCCCCGGGCGCGAGCTCACCGCGGCGCTGGATTGCCTCGATCGTCGCCGTACGGCGGGCGGGGCCGTCCTCGCCCCGAGCGCGCGCGTCGGCCTCGTCGCGGATAAGCTCGTCCTGCAGCTTCCAGCGCGCGAGCCCATCGAGCTCGAAGGGCTCGACATCGTCGGTCGCCGGGTCCGGAGTCTCGAAGTACACGGACAGCCGCTGGTTGAGGAATGCCTTCACCGGATCCTTGAGGAAATCGGAGAGGGTCCGCAGCGTCAGCGGCTCGTCGCGCGGCTGGGAGGGCAGGCGAGCCGCGGCAGCCTTCGCTGCCGTGTCCGGCACTGCAGCGGGCTGCCATTCCCGCGCGTAGGTGAAGAGCGCTCTCGGCGCGGGCGGGTGGGCTTCGTGCGGCGGGAAATAGGCCGGGCTGAATGCTTGCAGCGGATGTTCGGTCGTCAGCGCCGCGAGCAACGCCTTGCCGGGATCGGGGTTCGCCTTCGGCCCTGCGCCTTCATTCGGTGCAAGTGTCCACCCGGACTTGAGGTGGTCGCGCAGCTGGCCGACCAACACCGACGCCGGACGCTCCGAGTTATCGTTGATGCTGCGGCCGACCCAGGAGACGTGGAGTCGCTCGCGCGCCGAGAGCAGCGCCTCGAGGAGCAGATAGCGATCGTCCTCGCGGCGCGACCGGTCGCCGGGCCGGTATTCGCGGGCCATCAGGTCGAAGTCGAGCGGGTTGCGGGTACGCGGGTAGTCGCCATCGTTCATGCCGAGCAGGTAGACGTGACGGAACGGAATCGCGCGCATAGGCATCAGCGTGGCGAAAGTCACTGTGCCGCCGAAGAAGCGCTGCGCGAGGCCGCCGGCGTCGAGGCTCGCTAGCCATTGCTCGGCGACCACCGACAGCGGCAGCGGCTCCGTGAAAGCAGCCTCGTCGCAGGCTTCCTGCCAGACGTCGAGGGCCCCGTCGAGCCGGCTCAGCGTGTAGGCGTCGCCGGCTTCGTCGGCAGCAAAGTACGCATCCTTCAGCTCGCGCAGGCGGGTGCACCACTCGATGACGGTCGCTTCCTTGGAGAGAAGCCGCCAGCTCTCGTCGAGGCGCTCGAGCAGCGCAGTCAGCGGCCCCAGCGCAGCCGCTTCCAGTCCGCCGATCTCGCCGTAGGGCTCGATGTTCTGCCACGCCGGGCCGTCCTGCCCGGCCGCGTAGCCCAGCAGCATTCGCCGCAGGCCGAAGAGCCAGGTGTTCTGCGCCGCCGCCACATCCTCCGGCAATTGGAGCGCCTCGCGATGCTCGCCGTGCAGGCCCCAGCGGACGCCGGCCTCGCGAATCCAGCGATGCAGCAGCGGAAGATCGTCCTCGCTGATGCCGAAGCGCTTGCGCACCGCCGGCACCTGCAGCAGGTCGAGCACGTCGCTCGACGCGACCCGCGACTGGGGGAGCCCGAGCAGCAGTTCGAGTGCGTGCACCAGCGGGTCGAACTGGCGCTGCGCGCGGTCGGCCAACCCGAACGGAATGAACCGCGTGTCTGCCGGGTCAGGCAGGCCGAACACCGCCTGGACATGCGGCGCGTAAGCCTCGATGTCGGGCACCATCACGATCACGTCGCGCGGGCGCAGCGTCGCATCGCCATTGAAGGCGGCCAGCAGCTGGTCGTGCAGGATCTCGACCTCGCGCTGCGGGCTGTGCGCGACATGAAAACGCAATGAGCGGTCCGTCGCCGGATCAACGGTTCGCTGCTCGGCGCGGATTTCCGGCAGCGAGCGCAACTCCAGGATGTCCTGCTGGATCTGTTGCAGCACGCGCGTGCCGTCGGGGGCTTCGAAAAGATCGGTCGTCCGGCCGATCGTTTGCAGCGAGCGCGCGCTGGCTTCGCGCTGCGCGGCATCGTCGTGCGAATCGAGCGCGGCGATGTAATCGCGGCCGAGCTTGCCCCAGGCCGCGAGCAGCGGGTGCGCGTGCAGGTGCAGCGATTCCGCCGTCAGCACCGACGGCTGCCCTGCCTTGCGCGCTTGCCGGCTCTGCCGGGCGCGCAGCAGGTCCTGCCCGGAGACGATGTCGGCCCAGTAGTGCCGGCAGGGGTTGTGCACGCAGATCAGCACCTGCGACCACTGCGCCATGCGGGCGAGCACATCGAGCGTCTGCAGCGGCAGCGAGGCGATGCCGAACACCAGCACACGCCGCGGGACGCCCGCGGGGCGAGGCCCGGCTTCGAGCGCCCGTGCCCTCGCCACAAAGGCTTCGTGCACGGCGGCGCGCCCGCCGAGGAGTCCCGGTTGGCCGGTAGCGGTGAACGGCTCCACGGCCTTCGCGCGCCGCACGTCCTCGATCAGTCGCCGCCAAAGCGCGGCCTGCCAGCGCTGGTCTTCGGGGAGCGGCGGTGACAACGTGCCCAGCGCATCCGGCAGCGCATCCCGTCCCGCTCCCCAGGCGGCGAGCCAGTCGGCGCGGTACACCTGGTACTGGTCGAAGAGGTCGGCAATGCGCTCGGCGAGCTGAAAGCACTTGCGCAGTTGTGCGTCGTCGGAGAGGTAGCGCCGCAGCGGCACGTAGACCGGGTCGTCCTTTACCTCCGGCAGGAGCCGCATCAGACGCCAGACGAGCCGCGTCTTGTCGAACGGCGAGGTTTCAGGCACTGCTTCGGGGCCGAGGACCGAGCGATAGACGTCCCAGACGAAGCGCGAGGGCAGCGAGAAATCGACTGCCGCGGCGATGCCGCAACCGCCGTCAGTTTCGTCCGCGGCGAGTGCCAGCTTGAGCCAATGGGCGACGCCGTTGCTCTGCACGAGCACCGTCTCGGTCTCAAGCGGCGACAGCGGGTGCAGCTTCATCCATGCAACCAGCAGATCCCGCAGCGCCTCGGCGCGGTTGCCGTGGATCAGGGTTAGCCCGGTGGGCAGGTTCTCGATTGACAAGGTGGTCTCGATGAGGTGTTTGCCTGCCGGCGGAATCAGCCGGCTTGGCGGTCAGTCTCGGTGATGCGCCCGGGGCTCATGGCGCCGATCCTTGTGTCAGGAAGGACCGGACACCAGCCATCACATTGCGGCACTCCGATGCGCAGTCCGAGGCTATCGGTCATCGGAGGCACGCGCGACTCCCGGACTGGCAGGCGCGGGATGTTGAAGGATGGCGCGTCCTTGTGCCAGCTCCAGCCGTGGGGCCTGGACTCCTCGACGCACAGCGGGAACTCGGAGGAGAGGGCGTTGAGCGTGCGCTGGATCGTGCGCTTGGAGACCGGATACCCGTCCTCGCTCATCTGGGCAGCGATTTCCGTCACCGAGATCTTACGCGGGTACTTGGGAATCGTCCGCAGCAGGTGCCATTGGCGGACCATAGCTGCCACGCCAGAGCTGTTCTTCGCCATGAGCTTCCTCCTCGCCAAAATTGTATACGTGTGACCGCCTCCCCTGAGGTCGCCGCGGGCGCCGGCACCGCGCGGCCGATCCTGATGGGGCAGACTTCGAATTATCCGGATGCCGACGACAAAACGTGTCGCTTATGGAGATCCTCTTTCCAACAATGGTCGCCACCGTCCCTCCCGCAGTCGGGGAGCGGCCGACTACTTCCTGCGCGCCGCCACTTTCGCTTGCGGCGAGGCTGGCGCCTTCTGCAACTCGGTCACCGCCTGCTCGAAGGCTTCGTCCACGGGGTAGCCTGCCATCAGCAGGCGGACGATCAGGTCCCGCTGCGTGGCGATCGTGGCCGGCAATTCAGCCCTATGTTGGCAGTAATAGCCATGCATCAATACCTTCGCATCTGCCTCGATGATCTTCTTCTTGGGAGCGGCTGCCTTGGTCTCGAGTGTAACGAACCAGTTGAAATCGGTCTGGACATTGGACCAGTCGAAGGCAAACACACCTGCACGGACCGTCTTCGGATCGAAGCTGGCAGTGAAGCCGCGGCCACACTCCCTCGTTCCCCCGTTTATCACCAGCGAGCTGAGGTCGGGCAGGTTACGCTCTGTCGTGAACATTCGCACTACGTCGAGGCGGCGCCCGGCTGAGGTCGCGATGGCCCGCTGCACGACCTCCTTCAGTGGATTTTCGGCCTTGGTTCGGGCGACCAGTTCGCTGTAGGTAATCGTTTGTTTACGCCTTGCCACGTCCACCAGCATCGGGTAGTAAGCTGCGGCTAGTTGCACGTCTATGGGCGTCGGGTGGCGTTCGCGGCCCTGCGGGATCGCCGGCCGGCTCGGTTCCAGTTGGATCAGCGTGGCTTCGGGCGGCGAGTCTTTGGGCATGCATCGTCTCCAGTTGAGGTTGCGGCGGAACGACGAAAACGACGGGCCATATCTTCCCCTTTTCGCGACCGTAACGCGGACGCGACTGGGCTTGCGAGAGCAGTTGACCCGATGACAGACAAATCCAAGGCGAGCGCAGCCCGGGTCGAGCTAGACGCTGCGTTGCTACGGATTTGCGCACGAACGACGCGAACAGGAAAACACCCCTGTCGCCAATGGCGGAAGACTAATTAATCTTTGAAAATCATATATGTAAGGCTAGAAAAAGTCAATAGCGGCGGCACTTTTTCGCGAACATTTTTTCAAGTTTATAAGCTCCTTGACTCGAATTCACACATCGTTAAGAACACGCGTTCGTGCTCGTGCGGCCGCCAAGCGTTTGGTCTAACAAGGTCAGAAGACCATGGTCGCAGAAATAAATCGGCCAGCGGGGTACATCCCTTGGACAATCATTCTCGCCATCTCCCAGTGGGTTGCCTGGATGGTGACCGTGATCCATTGGCCACCGGGCATCTCGATCTTGCACAGGTATGGGCGCATGTGTTCCCTCCTAAGCTAGTCTTGGCGGATTGCTCCCATCCAATTGTCCGGAACCGAGCGCCAGAACGTGACGCATGCGGATATCCGTCTTCGGGCTGCGGACGACATGCGGCGGGCGCCAGTTCGCGATCGGCATGGCGTGCATATGGTGGTAGGACGCCGGTACGCCGGAACGGTGAGCTTACGATTCAGCCCGTGTGATGTGCAAGATGACGACGAGTTGTACCCGAACGGCGTCTTCGAATTCAACATCACGCGACTGTTGGCCTTTATCCGTTCCCAGTCGGAGCGGTTCCCCATTGAGGCGGTGGAGCTTGTCGACATACCTGACTACGGCAGCGACCGTCTTGATGAAGCGACCGTCCTCCGAGCCGACCTGTCGCGCCCGATCCTTCTTGCCGAAATTGCCCCTGGTCATTACACCGTGCTCGACGGTCACCACCGACTCTCCAAAGCGCGATGAGAGGGACTGCGCGTGGTCCAAGCCCACCGAGTGAAGTGTCCGGAGCATCTCCCCTTTCTGACCTCCACGCGGGCATACGAAGCGTATGTCGCGTACTGGAATTCAAAGCTCGGCTCCGCGCGGAGCAGCCGACGTCCCGGCCGTTGAACCCACCGAAATCGGGTTTCAGAGCTTCGGGTACGGGCAGGACTGCACCGGAATGTGGGTAGAACGTGAGGGCGGGACCGCCCGGGCTTGACGCCCCGGCGGTCCCGCCTAGTCGGCTTTAGCGCGGTTCGTTTGCGGCCGGCGCAAAGCCGGTCGAAAGCCACTCCCGCGCTTCCTCCTCGGTGAGGAGGTTGCGGTAGACGGCCGTGTCAAGCCATCGGGTTTCGCCCCAGGCTTCGACCACCTCTCCGGTGGGCAGGTGGTGACGCACACGCGCCTCGACGCCGACGTACAGGCGATTGGGATTCGCGCGATGTGCGTCGGTCTCGAGGGTGACCCCGACCAGCCGAACGCGATCACGAACGATCGGGTTGAGGGCGAAGCGGGTTTGAACGGCCGGTACGGCCGACTTGCGGTACTGCAGGGAGGGGATTTTCCTGAACATAGCGACGGCTCCTATCGTGAAATGACGACCCAAGGCACTGCCGGACGCACCAGTCGCGTCCGATTCAGTCCAAGGGCCGATTTCACGAGGATGTCGCTATGACATGATCAGAATTCTACAGAGTACTGAGGTGCTGGGAAACTGGGTGAACGATGAACCTGTGGTGTAGAAGGCGCGCTGGACTGACATCGCATCGATGCCGGCGATTCGCGACCTTGATGCCGACAGGATACCGAATTGCAGGCGCACAGAGTGAGCCCGGTGCGGCGCCTGTAAAGTGAGCCAGAACGGCTCGATCAACGCCCAGAGCCCTTGCGGCCAATGGTCGTGGCGGGCGCAGTTGGTGAGCCCGTGCCTCGTTAGAATGGAAACGTGGGCAGAACGAGGGCTTTGGAACGTGCGGGAGGGCCTGGCGGACGGTCGCGCAACGATCGGTTGCCGCTCGGCTGCGTTGAGCAAGATCCGCACGGACAACATCGTTGCCATCGCGGACCTGCTCGGATAACGGAAAGGAGGCTCGATATGGAAACGCTCGCCGTAACGACTACCGATCAAGCAAACTCGGTAACCTGGACTCCCTTTGCGCAACGCCTCACCCGCGTGTTGGAGAAGTTGGCGGAAGGGCAGTGTCTGATCGTCTCCGACAAGCGCTCGGGGCGGTTCGTCCAGTTTCAGGGTCAGGGTAGCGACGGGCTGCGGGCGGAGACGGTGAGCAACCATTTCCTCCCCAGATCCGTCCGGCTTGACCGCAGTCAGCAGGACGCTCTGGTGCGGGCCGGGTGGCAAACGCCCACGGGCACACCCGAGCAATCCACTCCCGACGGCGACCCCCACGGCTCGCCCAACTTCTTCGTCGACTTCCCGGCGCCGATCCCGGCCGACCGGATCGCGCATCTCGCCGTCGCGACGCTCGCGAAAGTGCTGCAGGTGCCCGATCCAGGGTCGCTCGAGTACGACGCGTTCGCGAGCGAGGGTGGCTCGATCGCATTGCCGGAGCTCGAGCTGACCCGGGCCGCGCCGGCGCCCATCGGCAAACCGCGCGACGGTGTCGAGACGCTGCGGAACAGGCTGCTGCGCGCACTGCGCAAGCGGACCGGTCTCACCGATCTCAAGCCCGACGCCGACGGCGACATCGCGATCCTGTACGGCAGCGCCGTTACCTTCGGCCGCGCGCGCTGCGATCCACCGGGAATCGAGTTCTTCTCGCCGCTGGTGTGCCACGTGCCTCGCGCTACGCTGAAGCTGTTTCGGCGGCTCAACGCCCTGAACAGCAGCACGACGATGACCCGGTTCTTCTGGGCGGACGGCACATTGTTCGCCCGTGCCGAGCTTCCGGCCGCGCCGTGGAGCGAAGCCCTGGTCGTGCGCACGTTCGAGCAGTTCTCGCGGCTGGCGGACGACACAGCGGAAAACTTGCAGGCCGAGTTCGGCGGTGAGCTCATGGTCCGCGGGTCGCGCGCAAGCTCGGTTCTGCATTGATCGGCGGCCGCGGTTCCCACGCAGCGGGCCGCGACGTGCCCTTGTTTGCTAAACGTACAGCTGACGCGCTCGCTCGAGTTCGGCGACCACGCGCTCCCGCAGTGCCTTCGGCCCGACTACGGTGCAGTCGCCGCCGTACTTGAGGATGTCCATCACCAATTCGCGATCGTCCGCGTACGGGACTTTCAGTTCGTAGCTGCCGTCGCGGAGTTGGCGACCCTCCTGCTGCGGGTGCCAACGCTCGGTCGCTAACCAACGCGTGCGTTCTGGGGTGAAGCGCAGCGTCGCCCACGTCACCTGGTCGCCGGTGAAGATGCCGTAACCCGAACCCAGGACCTCGTCCAGCCGCTTTTCGGCGACGTCCTTCGCGCGCGTGTCCAAGATCTCGGCGCGCTCGATCGCGTCGACGGCGAACGCGCGCAGGTCGTTGCGCAGGTGGCACCACGCGTCGAGGTACCAGTTGTCGCGGTAGTACACGAGCCGCTGCGGGGAGACCTCGCGGTCGGTCGTCTCGTCGGTGCCGCGGGCGTGGTAGCGGATCAGCAGGCGCTTGCGCCGCAGCAGCGCCGAGCCGACCGCCTGGAAGTGGTCGAGCTCGAACTTGCGGGCGCCGACGGTCTGTACCCGCACCCGCCGCTCCACCTGCTCGGCCGGGTCGTCGGCGGCGCCGAGCATGCCGGACAGCCGCGCCAGCAGGGGCTTGATCTGTGGCCCGAGCAGGCCGCCGGGGTCGAGATTGGCGAGCAGGTGCTGCATCGTGAGCAACGCGTGGATCTCTTCCGCCGAGAACCATAGGCCGGGCAGTTCGTACTGGGGCCCTATGCGTGGCGTTTCATGGTCGAAACGGTAGCCACCGAGTTCCTTGTCGAAGACGATCGGCGCGTTCAGGCGATCCTTCATGTAGGCGAGATCGCGCTTCAACGTGGCCCACGAAACGCCGAGCCGGTCGAGCAACTCGTTGCGGGTGACGAACCGCCGGCTGCCTAGCAGTTGGTCTATCTGGTAGATGCGCTCGGTGCCGCTCATGAGACCTCCCTCAAACCGCGTGGCGACGAATATCAGGCCAATATTCCGGCCTGGCTCGTTCGTTCGATGATAGTGGAGCCGGGGCATGAGGAGAATGCCTCCCAGCGGCTGGTGGGAATGGACTCCGCGGTGGCGGGGCCATTTCGGAGTGGAGGCGGGTGCTGCTGAAGTATGGGGAACCACGATTGGTCTTCGACTCGAGATTGCCACGATATTGCGCGGACCCAGGCGCACCCAGTGAGCCTCCCGCGCGGTAACTTCGATTCAGGACGACTCGAGGAGCGACGGATGGCACACGACATCGGGCAGATGTTCTACTTCCACGAAAAGCCCTGGCACGGGCTGGGTCAACGGGTCGCGCAGCCCGCGACGATGGAAGAAGCGTTGGCGGCGGGCGGGCTGGACTGGACGGTACGCCTTGTCCCGATCGTGCCGGCAGGCGAGGATGAGACGGCCATCGAGCATCGGCTGGCCGTGGTACGCGACGATCAGAAGCCCGGCGCCCCAGACCGCGTCGTCGGGGTCGTCCATCCTGGGTTCAAGCCGCTGCAGAACCGCGATGGGGCGAAGATGTTCGACGCCCTGGTCGGGCCGGGCAGCCGCGTCTATCACACCGGCGGCTACCTCCGGCACGGCGAGGTGATCTGGCTCCTCGCTCGGCTGCCGAAGGACATCCAGGTCGGCGGCAACGATCCGGTCGAGCCATACCTGCTCTTTACCAATAGCCACGACGGCTCGGTAGCCATCGACATCCGGTTGACCACAGTACGGGTGGTCTGCCGCAATACGCTGTCGATCGCGCTCAGCCACCAGGCGACGGGCAAGGTCTTCCGGTGTGCCCATCACCACGGCGTCGACCGGCTCGGGCGCGAGTCCAAGGCGTTCTTCCAGTTCGCCCTGAGGCAGTGCGATGAAGCGCAGGCGTTGTTCAACCGCCTGGCGGATCGGCACTGCGACGCCCAGGCGTTCGCCGCGTTCATGCGTAAGGTGTTGCCGGATCCCGCTCGGCCGGTGGCGACGGATCCCGCCATCCAACGAGGGCATGTGACGCGCCTCGCCACGCTGGCCAAGCATCGCGCCGAGGTCGAACGGGTATTCGCCAGCGGCATCCCGGAGCAGGACCTCGCGCCCGTTGGCGAGAGCCTGTGGGGTGCGGTGAACGCCGTCACGGCCTGGGTCGATCATCAACAGAAGATCAAGGGGGATCGGTATACGCACGCCTTGCTGGGCGATGGCGACAAGCTGAAGGGGCGAGCCTTGAATCAGGCGACCAGCCTCTGCGAACCCGTATCGGCGCGGTCCTGAGATTGGCCGTGGTCGCGGGCTTGGCGGCGATGTCGGTTGCGGCGGAATGTGGAGCGCGAGTTCGCCCCGGGCCGGTGGACTGCGCCGTAGCCGGTAACTTCTTATCCGGTGTCGCAATATCCCCCGGGGTGGGCGTCGACTTTCGCCGAGGAGTTGGTCGCTTGGCCGCGAAGTCAGCCCGACTGCGGATATCGAGTTACACGGAACTCCAGGTAACACGTCTTGGTGGAATCCACACGGGCCGGTCTTGGGATGATCCGGCGGAAGGACCTGCCGTATCGCCATTGATTAAGAACAGCGACGATGTTAAGATATGGTGTATGAAAAAGGCCGCCAGCACCGAACCCTCATATCCACTCGCTGATTTGTGCGTGCTCGCCGATCTGTCGATCCGGACCGTCCGCTACTACATCCAGATCGGCCTGGTGGATCGGCCGGAGGGTGAGACAAGGGCCGCGCGGTACGGCCCGCGGCACCTCGAGCAGTTGCTGCAGATCCGCAAGTGGACCGAGGCGGGGGTGTCGCTGGAGCGTATTCGCGAACTGCTGCACGGTGAGGTGGCACCGGTACCGCCACGACCACGACTGCCTGGCTCGGTCGAGGTCTGCAGCCACCTCACGGTCGCTGACGGGGTCGAGGTGGTGATCGAACCGGGTCGCGCCGGTATGTCGCCGGAACAGGTTCGAGCGCTGGTCAAGGGTGTCACCGAAATCTTCAATGAGGTGATCGCCCAGGGCGCCGCCACCCAACGGAATTCGAAGGAGAAGGAACGATGAGACACAACGAGGCTGCGTGCCTGAAAACAGTCAAGGGCAAGCCGGTCATGCTCGAAGGCGTCCGGGCCACCGGCGAACTTCGGGGCCCGATGCTCGAGATGGCCGTCGAGCAGAGCTTTCGCAATGCAACCGACAAGAACGTCGAGGTGGTCTACACGTTTCCGTTGCCGTGGGGCGCGGTGCTGCTGGGGGTTGACGTCGTGCTCGGCGGCAAGCGCCTGACGGGCGCCGTGATTGCCAAGCAACAGGCAGAAGCGCAGTACGAGGAAGCGGTGTCCGAAGGCCACGCAGCCGTCATGCTGGAAAGGAACGGAGACGGGAGCTACAGCCTCAATCTCGGCAACCTAGCAGCGGGGGAAGCCTGCGTGGTGACGTTGCGGTACGCCCAGGTCCTGCAGTACGAGCAGGGCGGCCTGCGCCTGCTCGTGCCGACCGTGATCGCTCCGCGCTATGGCGATCCGGTTCGCCACGGCCGCCTGAAGCCGCACCAGGTCGCGCCCTTCAGCACGACGGCCGAGTATCCGTTCGAGATCGTGCTGCGCCTTTTCGGAGATCTGGCGCGGGCTCGCGTGGCTTCGCCGTCGCACCCCATCAGCGTTGCATCGGCGGACGGCGCGGTGACAATCACGCTCGCCCGCAGGGGCGCGCTCGACCGCGATTTCGTGCTGGTCGTCGACCAGTTGGTTCACGATTCGATGGCCGTGGTCGGGCCGGACCTCGGCGAGGCCGGTGGGGTAGCCGTTCTGGCGAGCTTCTGTCCGCAGTTGGCGCCGGCGGGCGATCCGGCAATTGCGGTCAAGGTACTGGTCGACTGCTCCGGCTCGATGGGTGGCGACAGCATCGACGCGGCGCGGCGCGCCCTGCGGGAGATCGTCGCACAGCTGGGCGATGGCGATCGGTTCTCCCTGTCGCGATTCGGCAGCACCGTCGAGCACCGCTCGCGCGGCATGTGGCTGACAACGAAGGCGACCCGGACCGCAGCCGAACGCTGGCTGGCGGGCTTGGACGCGGACCTCGGCGGGACGGAGATGGAGGCTGCCCTCGAATCTACGTTTCAACTCGCGCATACAGTGCTCAGCGACGTGCTGCTCGTCACCGACGGCGAAATCAGCGCCATCGACAGCGCCATCACGTCTGTATGCGCCTCGGGTCATCGCATATTCGCGGTGGGTATCGGCAGCAGCCCGGCCGAGACACACTTGCGGAGGCTGGCCGAGGCTACCGGTGGTGCGTGCGACTTCGTAGCGCCCGGCGAGGCGGTGCAGCCGGCCGTGCTGCGGATGTTCTCGCGCCTGCGCTCGCCCCGGTTGACAGACGTGACGCTAGTTTGGCCGGAAGGCTCGCAGGTCAAATGGGTCTCGCCATCGCCCCGTTCCGTATTCGACGGCGACACCGTGAACGTGTTCGCGCTGCTGCGTCAGGCACCGAGCGGCGAGCTTCGCCTCGAAGGCCGGCGTTCAGCGGAGCAGGGCATCGAAACCATGGGTCGAGCTGCGCTCACTTCGATCGGCGAGGTCGGCGGAAACTTGTCCCGCCTAGCTGCCAGCGTGCGGCTGCAGGCGTTCCTCAGCGACGAGACTCCTCTGGCGCAGCAGGAGGCCGAGCGACTCGCGGTCGCCTACCAGTTGGTGACACCGGTGACCAATTTCGTCCTCGTCCACCTCCGTGAAGATGGCGATCGGGCGACCGAAATGCCCGGCCTGCATCAGGTCAGCTCGATGTTGCCGGCGGGCTGGGGTGGCTTCGGGTCGGTGATGGTCTGCGAGTCGCGTTCGCCTTACGGCATCGCGGCCTCCGTGGCCGCCCCGGCATCGTTCGACGATTTGGATGCCCCAGCCGTCATGCGCCGGTCACGCCCAGCAGCCCCTGACGTTCTCTACTCCCTGGCCTCTGGCACGGGCGACATTCCGGCGTTCCTGCGCAAGGAGTCGGACGGCATCGATCGTCGGGACGCGCGATATTGGTCGGAAGCGGAGCATTACCGGGGTTTGACGCCGCTCGGCATTGTCGAGTGGCTGCGCCGAACGCCAGTGGACCGCTGGCCCGGAACGTACGAGGCATTGCGTCAACTCGGAATCGGCGCGGGGGTGATCGACTGGCTTGAGCTCACGTTCGCCGAGCGCGACGGCGTCGTCATACCAGAAACGGACGTGGTCGGTGCTTTCCTCTGCGTGATGTCGCAGCCGGAGATTTGGGATTCCCTGCTGAAGTCCCGCGGATTGCGCGAGAACCTGACCAGCATCGCGGAAAGGATCACGTCGTTGCTGCATGGCACGCCGAAGATGGCTCACCCCGCGGATGAAGGTCGCCTTGTCAGCGATCTCTTGGCGGTACTCCGCGACGCAACCTCGGATAGCTGGCCCGATTGCATGTTCGCCTTGGTCGATCTCACCGGCGATGCAACTCATGACGAACGATACTCAGCCCTCGCATGAGAAGGATTCCTTCCGGCGGTTGAGCGACCTGGCGTGTGCGGGTGATCTCGACGGGCTGCGTGCGCTCGTCGCGGAGGGTTTCGACCTATCTAGCCTCTCTCCGCTTGGAGAGGCATCGCTGGAGACGGTCCTGGACGACTTGTACCACGCTCCCGAAGCGCCGCGGTACGCGGTGGTACAGGAACTATTGCGCCTTGGTGCCGACGCTCGGCAACGCGACACGGATGGGCTCGGTCCGCTGTTCACGGCGGTACTCGCCATGGACACCGAAATGCTGCGCATCCTTCTCGATGCGGGCGCCGATCCCAATACCGAGAAGATGGACAGTGCGGTCGAGTCACTCTACGACTGGGCCGTATTCGACTATCGGTACGAGATCTGGAACTTGGATCTCCCCGAGGAACCGACGGACTCGGATCGGGCGAGTGATGACGCGTGGCTCACCTTCCTGGATGAAATGGCAGTCCGGTTCGGAAAGCGCCGTCCGGACCACTTGCGGCTCCTACGCGATCGTGGCGCGCGCAGCATGGAGGAACTCAATGAGTTGCCCGGAAGTCCTTGGTTTGGGTCGCAGGACCAGTACCGCAATCGCTTCGAGATCCGCGTCGCGGACAGAACGCTCGCAGAACTGCGAAAGGGGAACGGAATCGTTCGGGTAGACACCACGATCCTCGTGGACGGCGAAGAGGTGGAGCCGGCGCAGACGGTCGATGTCATCGCCCTCGTCGATAGCATCCGGCACTCGGGCCGGTTCGAGATCTTCGTCTGTGGATGTGTGACTCCGCGCAGTTGCGGTGCAGCCTTCCACAGCGTTGCGGTGACGCATTGGTACAGCCGGATCGTCCGCTGGGACTTGCACTGGCCTCAGTACATCTACGGTGAAGACGATCCCTACGATGGTTCCTTTGGGCCGGAGAAAGACCTCACGTATAGCTTCTCGCGGGCCCAGATGCTCTGCGCTCTGCGCGACTACTTCGCGACCTTGCGCGCCCTCGCTGCGGAGCATCGGCAGCGAATCGAGTGGTCCATTCATGGTCAATCGATCGGGGAAGTCCTGGAACTGGAGTCCGTCGTCGCCGCAGAGATTCGAGATGGGTAGAGCGTTCATACCGGCATTCTCGATCCGTGATCTTGAAGGCAAGTGCGTCGCCAACTTCACGCTGGTCCGAGCGGATCGCGAGAGTTGGGTGCTGAGGGAGGTCCGGCGCTCAATGAACCGCGCGCCCGGTTTGCGCGATCGGGCGATTGCCAACCAAGTGGCGCTCGAATACAGCGCCGCACAGCGCGAACTGAAACTCAGAAGACAAGCCGAGTGGGTGCGAAAGGGCGGCGGACTCGCGGCAGACAACTGCCTCGGGCGGCTCCCCTGAACGTCTGCTGGAGATAGTGAAGATGCCCATTCGCCAAACGCTTACCGACCAACGCGTTCCGGTCAAGATCTGGACCGACGACGTCGACGAACGCTCACTTGAGCAGTTGAGCAACATCGCCAGTATGCCCTTCGTGCACCACCACGTCGCGGCAATGCCGGATGTACACCTCGGGATCGGCGCGACGATCGGCTCGGTGATCGCGACGCACAAGGCGATCATCCCGGCCGCGGTCGGCGTCGACATCGGCTGCGGGATGGTCGCCGCGCGCCTCTCGCTCACTGCGAACGACGTTGACGAGAAGTCGCTACGGAAGGTGTTCGACCAGATTTCGCGCGACGTGCCCGTGGGGCGGGGGCAGCACGCCGACGACCGCGTGCTTGCCGACGTCGCCCGCCCGTTCGAACCGGGACTGAGATCGCTAACCGAGCGCCACCCGCAGCTGCTGAAGGCGTTCGGCAAGTTCTCAAAGTGGGCCAACCAGATGGGGACGCTGGGCGGCGGCAACCACTTCATCGAAGTCTGCCTGGACGAGGCCGATCGGGTCTGGGTGATGTTGCACTCGGGCAGTAGAGGCATCGGCAACGCCATGGCCGACTATTTCATCAAGCTTGCGCGAGCGGACATGGAGCGGTGGATGATCCACCTCCCGGACCGGGACCTCGCGTACTTTCCCGAAGGTAGCGAGCACTTCGCCGACTACGTCGAGGCCGTCCACTGGGCGCAGGAATATGCGATGGCCAACCGCCAGGCGATGCTGGACCTGGTGCTTGCCGCACTGGTGCGTCACCTACCGCCGTTTACGGTGGCGACCGAGGCGGTGAACTGCCACCACAACTATGTCGCGCAGGAACACCACTACGGAGCGAACGTGTGGGTGACGCGAAAGGGCGCAATCCGTGCCCGGGACGGGGATGTCGGGATCGTCCCCGGCAGCATGGGCGCCCGCAGCTATATCGTGCGAGGCAAAGGCAACCCGGAGAGCTTCTGCTCCAGCGCCCACGGAGCCGGCCGGCGGATGAGCCGTACCGCCGCCGAGAGGACCTTCACCGAGACCGACCTCGAGGTTCAGACGCGTGGGGTCATCTGCCGCAAGGACAAGGGGGTGCTCGACGAGATTCCTGGTGCCTACAAGGACATCGATGCGGTGATGGCCAACCAGGACGACCTCACAGAGATACTGCACACGCTGAAGCAGGTCGTGTGCGTGAAGGGGTAAGTTTGATCACTTGCCCAACGGACTGATCAGTTCTGGAGAATGGGCTTAATGATAAAACCACGAGTGCCGATGCTGCCGTCAGACCTGCCATAGCAGCGACTGCACGCGGTCGTGAACCTGCCGCAACGGCCGGCTGGGTTCCACGGAACGTGCGATTTCGTCGTTCCCATGCCAGCGGGGGAGCGCCCAAGAGGATCCCCTCGCAGCACCGAATACCTCTGTACAGTCGAATGGGCCTGGGGCCCGGCAAACTCGCGCATCGACAGCTATTACCTCAACCGTCGTTCCCGGGAGCTATAAGCGAATCTGGTGTACGAGGATGAGTTGAGGAAGGCGGCGTGACCTGCTGAAATGCGATTGTCGAGATCGTTTTCAGCCACCCACCAAAGGGAGTCACGCCACCCATGAAGAAGGATACGGTAGTTGAAC
>CAIWHR010000606.1 GCA_903912485.1 uncultured beta proteobacterium
CGGCATTCGCCGTGCCCCCCGTTTGCCAAAGCTTCCAATTATAAGGGATTTGCGCGGTCGGCCGAAAGCCCGCACCTCGCACGGAATGCGAAATGCGATCGAAATCAGCCCTTTGGGCGTTCGTTCCCGCCGCGCGCCGGACGCTGCCGCCGCTCGTTGCGGCCCCCGGACGGGGCGCGCGCCGACCCACGCCGCCGAAGTGTCTATAATCGGGGCACCCTCCGATCGGCGAGATTCGCGTGTTGCGCAAACTGTGGCTCATCTTCGCGCAGGCCTGCACCCTGTGCCTGGCCGCGCTGTTCGTCGTGTCGACGCTGCGGCCCGACCTGCTGCCGCGCGTGACCGGTCGCGGCGGCAACGTCGTCCTGCTGCAGGAGACCGCCACGCCCGTCACCGCCGAGCGGGTGGCGACGTACGCCGACGCCGCGAAGAAGGCGATGCCGGCCGTCGTCAACATCTACACCAGCAAGGAGATGCGCCAGCGCAACCCCGTGCTCGACGATCCGCTGCTGCGCCGCTATTTCCCCGACCTGGCGGACAGGATGCCGCGGCAGCGCTCGACCAGCCTGGGTTCGGGCGTCATCGTTTCGAGCGAAGGCTACGTGCTCACCAACCACCACGTGATCGACGGCGCCGACGACATCCAGCTGGTGCTGGCCGACGGCCGACGGCTGACGGCACACGTCCGCGGCGCGGACCCCGAGACCGATCTTGCGGTGCTGAAGACCGAGGGCGAAAGCCTGCCGGCGATCACCTTCGGCAGCCTCGAGACCGTCCACGTCGGCGACGTCGTGCTCGCCATAGGCAACCCGTTCGGCTTCGGCAACACGGTCACCATGGGCATCGTCAGCGCACTCGGCCGCAGCCACCTCGGCATCAACCGCTTCGAGGACTTCATCCAGACCGACGCTGCGATCAACCCGGGCAGCTCCGGCGGCGCGCTGGTGGACGCCGCCGGGAACCTGATCGGCATCAACAGCACGATCTTCTCGCAGTCGGGCGGATCGCTCGGCATCGGCTTCGCGATTCCCGTGTCGCTCGCGCGCGCGGTGCTCGAGCAGCTGATCAAGGACGGCGAGGTGACGCGCGGCTGGCTGGGCATCGAGCCGCAGGAACTCGCTCCGGAGATGGCGCAGGCGCTCGCCCTCGAGGGCGGCGGCGTGCTGATCCGTTCGCTGGTCCAGAGCGGGCCGGCCGACCGCGCCGGCGTCCGGGTGCGAGACATCGTCGTCGAGATCGACG
Source organism: uncultured beta proteobacterium (assembly GCA_903912485.1). GTDB lineage: Bacteria > Pseudomonadota > Gammaproteobacteria > Burkholderiales > Casimicrobiaceae > CAIWHR01. The sequence continues at coordinate 1,243 of CAIWHR010000606.1, forward strand.
GCAAGCCGACGCGCGACACCTCCGCGCTGCTCGCCCGCATCGCCGAGCTCTCGCCGGGCACCGTCAGCAAGGTGACCGTGTGGCGCGACCGCAAGCTCGTCAGCGTCGACGTGACCGTCGGCCGGCGGCCGAAGGCGCAGTGACGGTCACCCCGTCGCGTCGTCGACCGGAGGCGGAACGACGAACCGCGCGAGCAGCAGGCCGAGCTCGTACAGCAGCCACAGCGGGATCGCGAGCAGCAGCTGCGACACGACGTCGGGCGGCGTGAACACCGCGCCGACGACGAACGCGCCGACGATCACGTACGAGCGGATCGCGTTGAGCTTTTCGAGCGACACGACGCGCAGGCGCACGAGCACGATCACGATCACCGGCACCTCGAACGTGATGCCGAAGGCGAGGAACATCGTCAGCACGAACGACAGGTACTTGTCGATGTCGGTCATCATCTGCACGCCTGCCGGCGCGTAGCCGGCGAAGAATCCGAACGCGATCGGGAACACCAGGAAATACGCGAACGCCATCCCGGTCAGGAACAGCACGAAGCTCGACACCAGCACCGGCACCGCGAGCTTCTTTTCGTGGTGGTAGAGCCCGGGTGCGACGAACGCCCACATCTGCCACAGCACGTACGGCAGCGCGATCAGGAACGCCGCCATCAGCGTGACCTTGAGCGGGACGAGGAAAGTGCCGGTGACGTCGGTCGCGATCATCGTCGCCCCCGCCGGAAGCACTTTCAGCAGCGGTGCGGCGAGCAGCGCGTAGATGTCCTTGGCGAAAGGGACGAGGCAGAGCAGCACGACGACCACCGCGATGATCGCGCGCAGCAGCCGGTCGCGCAGCTCGACCAGATGCGAGATGAACGTCTCCTGCGCGGCGTCGGTCGGGGTGGGAGTGTCGCTCATCCGGAATTCGCGCGGCGGCGCGCTAACCGCGCTCGAAGCCGGGCAGCGACGCCTGCCGCACGGGCTCGGCGGGCGCAACGGGAACCGCGGCCGCAACGGGGACGGCGACCGCGGGCGGCGGTGCGAAGGCCTCCGCCTCGGCGCGCGCGGGCTCGGGCGGCGGCGGCGGCGTCGGCGGCGTCGGCAGCGGCAGCGGCAGCATGTCGGCGACGGCCGCTTCAGGCCCGGGCGCCTGGGCTCCCGCATTGAGATCGGACTCCACCGCACGCACGCCCGATTCGACCTCGTGCGCGGCCGAGGAAATCGACGTCTCGATGTCCTTCGCCGCCGACTGCACCTCCTGCTGCAGCTTGCGCAGTTCGTCGAGTTCGATCTCGCGGTTGATGTCGGCCTTGACGTCGTTGACGTAGCGCTGCAGCCGCCCGAACAGGAGGCCCAGCGTGCGCGCGGTCTTCGGCAGCTTCTCGGGGCCGATGACGATCAGCGCCACGACGGCGATGACGACGATTTCACTGAAGCCGATGTCGAACATTGTCTGGGTCTGCCGTCGTGCGTCCGGCGCGGGCTGCCAAGCGCCGGTGCCTGCGCGCGACGCTAGACCGCCTTGTCCTTCCTGACCTCGGCGTCGATCGTCCGGCCGGGGATCTGCTGCGGCGGCGCGTCGCCGGCGGCCTTGGCCGCGTCGGCCTCGCCCTCGGCGCCCTTCATGCCTTCCTTGAAGCCCTTCACCGCGCCGCCCAGATCCTGGCCGACGTTGCGCAGCTTCTTGGTCCCGAAGATCAGGACCACGACGACCAGTACGATCAGCCAGTGCCAGATGCTCAATCCGCCCATTTCGTTCTCCTCGAACTCGAGTTCACTTGCGCGGCAGCATGTGGCCGAACGGCTCCGGTCCGCCGAGAACGTGCACATGCACGTGCATGACGTCCTGCCGCCCTACCCTGCCCGTATTGACGACGGTGCGGAAACCGTCCGGCGAGCCCAGTTCGCGCGCCAGCCTCCCGGTCAGCGCCAGCATCCTGCCCAGCACGCCTGCGTCGTCGTCGGTCGCGTCGGCCAGCGAAGCGATGTGCCGCTTCGGAATCAGCATGAAATGCACCGGCGCCTGCGGGTGGATGTCGTGGAACGCCAGCACTTCGGCGTCCTCGTACACCTTCTTCGCCGGCACCTCGCCGCGCACGATCTTGCAGAAAATGCAGTCCTGCACCGTATGGTCCACGTTCATCCCCGTTCGACGAGTCCGCTCGATCCCGGGCGCTGCCGGCGGTGCGCCGCCGTCGCCGCACGCGGCGCTGCGGTCACCTGCCGCGCGCCGCCTTTTCCGCGATGCCCGAGACGCCCTCGCGCCGGGCGAGCTCGGCGAGTACGTCGTCCGGCCCGAGACCGCGGCTGGCGAGCAGCACCAGGCAATGGAACCAGAGGTCGGCGACCTCCGCCGTGATGCGCAGTTTATCACCGTCCTTCGCGGCCATGACCGTCTCGGTCGCTTCCTCGCCGATCTTCTTGAGGATCGCATCGCCGCCCTTGGCGAACAGCGCGGCGACGTACGACGCCTTCGGATCGGCGCCCTTGCGCGCCTCGATCGCCGCCGCGACGCGGGCGAGCACGCCGTTCGCGGTGTCGCCGCCCGTCTCGGGGTCAATCATGGCCGTAGATCGCCTTCGGGTCCTTGAGCACGGGGTCGGTGCCGATCCACCGCTCGCCGTCGAGCTGCCGGTAGAAGCAGCGCTCGCGCCCGGTGTGACAGGCGATGCCGCCGACCGGGTCGACCAGAACCAGTACGGCGTCGCCGTCGCAGTCGAGCCTCAGTTCGCGCACTTTCTGCACGTGACCGGACGACTCGCCCTTGCGCCAGAGCGCGCGGCGCGAGCGCGACCAGTAGTGCACTTCGCGGGTGGAGGCCGTCAGCGCCAGCGCCTCGCGGTTCATCCACGCCAGCGTCAGCACCTTGCCGCTCGCCGCGTCCTGCGCGATCGCGGGCACCAGGCCGTCTGCCGACCACTTGACGGCGTCCAGCCAGGAAGCCGCACCCGGTGCCTGCGCGCTCACTCGGGCAGCCTCTTCGACCGTTCACAGCCACCGGCGCGGCCGGCGCGTCGGCCGCCGCGCGCGTTCGCCTGACCGTCGATCCC